>JBPYFR010000058.1:0-4363 GCA_051985685.1 Acidimicrobiales bacterium | reverse complement strand
CCGGTCAGCCTGCTGTTGGTGCTGCTGGCCACGTGCGCTCCCTCTTCGCATGACACGCCGGGGTGGCGAGGCTTGCTTACACTACCGGGCGTCCATTTGGCCGCCCTTACATGACCACGACCGCCATCCCAGCCGCCTCCCAGGGACGAACCGCCTCCCGGGGACGGCACGCCGCCCGCGTTCGGCCCCGGGAGCAGGAAGCAGGCGCGTCGGTCTGGCGCCTCGTCGGCCCCCTGTCGCTGGCCGCACTGGCCTACATCCCCTTGTTGGCGGTGCGTCCGGGCGTCGTCACGCCGGACACCAAGACCTACCTCTACCTCGACCCGGCCCGCTTCCTCAGCCAGGTGGCCTTCTTGTGGAATCCGACCGTCGGCCTCGGGACCGTCACCCACCAGTACATCGGCTACCTGCTGCCGGTGGGGCCGTTCTACGAGTTGTTCCATCTCCTCGGCGTGCCGGTGTGGGTCGCGCAACGGCTGTGGCTGGGGTCGATCCTGTTGGGAGCAGGGCTCGGCATCCTCTTCCTCTCCCGCGTCCTCGGGCTGCGCGGGCCGGGGCCGCTGGCGGCCGCCTTCGCCTACATGCTCTCCCCTTACTTCCTGCAGTACGCGGGGCGCATCTCGGTGATCCTCCTGCCTTGGGCGGGCCTCCCGTTCATGGTGGCCCTGACCATCCGGGCCCTGCGCAGGGGAGGCTGGCGCGAGCCCGCGCTCTTCGCGCTGGTCGTTGCGTTGGTGAGCGGCATCAACGCGACCTCCATCCTCTACGTCGCCGTCGCGCCCGTCCTCTGGCTCTTCTTTGCCGTGGCCGTCTTGCGCGAGTCGACCTGGCGGCACGCGCTGGCGACCGGTCTGCGCATCACCCTGCTCACGGCAGGGGCCTGTCTGTGGTGGGTGGCCGGCCTCGCGGTGGAAGGCGCCTACGGCGTCAACGTGCTCAAGTACACCGAGACCATCCCGGCGACCTCGGCGACCTCCAACCCGTCGGAGATCCTGCGCGGCCTTGGGTACTGGTACTTCTACGGCTCCGACCACCTGGGTCCCTGGACCAACGCCATGGTCCGTTTCACCCAGAACATCGCACTCGTGGCGACCTCCTATGCGGTGCCCGTGCTGGCACTGGTGTCGGCCGCGTTCGTCCGCTGGCGCGAGCGCTCCTACTTCCTGGTGCTGCTGTTCGTCGGCATGGTCCTGTCGGTGGGGCCGTTCCCGTTCGACAACCCGACCCTGGTCGGCCGCGGCCTCAGGTCCTTCATGACCGACACCACCGCCGGGTTGGCGCTGCGGTCCACGGACCGGGCCACTCCCGTCGTCCTGCTCGCGCTGGCGATGCTGCTGGGCAGCGGCCTCACCGCCCTCTGGCGCCGGCTCCCGGTGGGGGGCACGGTGACGGCGCTGCTCGTCGCGGGCCTCGTCGTGGCCAACAACCCGTCCCTCTTCAACGGCGACACCATCGCGAACAACTTCACCCAGCCGGCGACACTCCCTTCCTATCAACAGGCGGCGATCGCGCACCTGAACGCGACGCATCCCGGGACGCGGGTCTTCGCAATCCCCGGCAACGACTTCGCCAGCTACCGCTGGGGCAACACCGTGGACACACCACAGCCGGCCTCCTTGAACCGCGACTTCGTCACCCGCGAGCAGCAGATCATGGGATCCATCGCGACCGCGGACACGCTGTACGCCACGGACGGTCCCCTCCAGGAGGGCACCGAGAACATGAATGCGCTCGCGCCCATGGCACGGCTGATGGGAGCCGGCGACCTGATGGTGGAGTACGACCAGCGTTACGAGCACTACGGCGTCCCCCAGCCGCAGTTGCTCGCGCTCCAGCTCGCGAACACGCCCGCGGGGCTCACCGACCCCGTCTCGTTCGGGACGCCCCGCCCGAACGTCGCGACGGTGTCGACCCTGGACGAGCAGGACCTGGCGGCTCCGAACGACACCCCCTGGCCCACGCCGATCGTGACCTACACGGTGCCCGGCCCGCGCTCATTGTTGCGAGCTGAGCCCGACCGGGGGACGGTGGTGATGGAGGGCGATGCCACGGGGCTCAACAACCTGGCCGGCCTCGGGCTCTTGAACACCGGCAGCGCCATCTACTACGCGGGGACCCTGACCGGTGATCGGACCCGGCTGCAGCAGCTGTCCTCCCAGGGTGCCCAGCTTGTGCTCAGCGACACGAACCGCAAGCAGGCGTTCCGCTGGGACAGCTTGGCCGCGAATACGGGCTACACCGAGTTGCCGGGTGAGAACCCCGCCAAGACCGACCTGAGCGACAGCCCGGTCGAGCTGTTTCCCCGAGCGGGCCTCGCCAGCAAGTCGGTGGCCTCGTACGTCGGGGCCGTGAACGTCACCGCGAGCAGCTATGGGAACTCGATCTCCTACACGCCCGAGGACCAGGCGTACAGCGCGATCGACAGCAACTACGACACGGCTTGGATCACCGGCACGTTCGTGCCCGATCCGGCCGGTGAATGGTGGCAGGCGCAGTTCGCCCACCCCGTCACCACCGACCACATCACACTCGTGCAGCCGCAACGCGGCAACCTCTCCCGCTTCGTCTCCGCCGTCACCTTGACCTTCGACGGTAAGAGCCCACAGCACTACCGGTTGACCAATGCGTCGCATCTCGAGACCGGCCAGGTCCTCACCTTTCCGACCCGGTCCTTCCACACGTTGCGCGTCACCATCGACGGTACGACGAACGACAAGGTGTCGCCGGCCGCTGCGTCCGCCGTCGGTTTCGCCGAGGTCGAGATCCCGGGCCAGACGGTCCACCAGGTGATTGACATGCCGACCCAAATGCTCTCGGCGCTCGGCTCGACTTCCGCAGCCGACCGGCTCACCGTCGACATGACCCGCCAGCGCACGTCGCAGTACCCGCCCCGCAGCGATCCGGAGACGACGATCTCGCGCCAGTTCACGCTGCCGACGGCGCGCACCTTCACGCTGTCGGGAAGCGCGAGCCTGTCCGCGCTGATCCCCGACGATGAGATCGACGCGCTGGTGGGCCGGAGCTCGAACGGAGCGACGGGCGTCGTGAAGGCCTACTCCTCGGGCCGGCTCCCTGGTGACCTGCGGGCCACGGCCTCGGCGACCCTCGATGGCAACCCGTCGACCGCATGGCAACCGGGCCTGGGCACCAAGGCCCAGCACGGGGCGAGGCTGACCTACGACCTCAAAGGCGCCCACACGCTGACCGGCTTGAGTCTGCAGATCGTCGCAGACGGCCGTCACTCCGTGCCGACAGCAATGACGATTGCCTCTGGGGGCCAGACACGCCAGGTCGCGCTCCCGCCCATCGCAGACGGCGCCGTGCCCGGCGCGGTCACCACCGTGCCCATCACATTCCCTGCTCTAACCGGCTCGCAGTTCGTCGTGACGTTCACCGGGATTCGGCCCGAGTACGCACCCAACTTCTACGCGAGCGGTCGGCTCGCGCTGCCGCTCGGCGTGGCCGAGATCGGGATCCCAGGCGTCAGCGCGGCACCGACGCCCACGCAGCTCCCCGGCAACTGCGTGGCCAACCTCCTCTCTATCGACGGCCGTCCCGTCGACGTCGCAGTGGCGGGAACGACGGCGAACGCGCTCGGCGGCTCCGAGGTCCAAGTGGTCCCGTGCGGGCCCGACGCCGGCGGGATCACGCTCGCCGCGGGGACGCACATCGTCCAGACGGCGGCCGGACACAACCCGAACTGCGCCGCCAACCCCTTCCTGTGCACCGGATGGAACATCGACCAGCTCGCGCTCGACTCAGCCGCCGGCGGCGGGGCCGGACCGGCCGTCGCTCCCACGGCAGCAGGCACGCCCCAGCTGCAGTCGACCCAGCCCGGCCCCGCTCCAACCGTCACCCAGACGGCGAGCCACGTCGACGGCGCGAGTGCGTCGATCTCGGGGGCGTCGCGGCCGTTCGAGCTCGTTCTGGGACAGAGCATCAACCAGGGCTGGGACGCGGTGGCACAGCCGGCGCCGGGAGCGCCCTCGGGCTCCCACGCCGTCGATCTCGGCACACCCCAGCTCGTCGACGGCTTTGCGAACGGGTGGCACGTCACGGCGGCCGACCTGCACGCGCTCGGCGGCCCCCGCTTCTCCGTCGTCCTCAGATGGACGCCGCAACGTGCGGTCTGGGCGGCGCTGGCGATCTCGGCCGCGACGCTCGTGGTCTGCCTCCTGCTCGCGTTCCTCCCGGCCCGCTCCCGCCGGTGGCTCCGGGCGCGTCTGCCCCGCCGGCTGCGGGGACCGGCCGGGCCCGCCGGACCGGTCCGGCCGGCCGCGCCGTTCGACCCGCCTGCCCTCACGGCGCCGTTCGCGCGCGACCCCGCGGTGGAGGTGTCGGCGCGGCCGCGGCACATCGCCCG
>JBPYFR010000057.1:0-2783 GCA_051985685.1 Acidimicrobiales bacterium | reverse complement strand
TTCGAGCATGGCAGAGGCGTGGCCCAGTGGCACGTCGTTCGCGTTGGACTCGTCCGGGGGTTGGGGCCTGACGGGTCGGCATGTGGCTGACGCATTACCCTGCCGCCATGATCGTGGTCGGCCTACTCGCGCTGGTGATCACCGGCCTCGGCATCATCACCGCCATCGGCCTCCTGATCGGTTGGTTGAGGCGGCGTTCCGATGAGAAGGGGTCCAGGGAGTTCGAGCGACTCTCCGTCGCAACCGGGCAGGGGGAGACAAGGCCGCACACAGCAAGGAATTGGATCGAGGCGATCTTCGACCTCTTCCATTCTTGAGGGCCGATCCCCGCTCAGTCGGGATCAAGTGGGTGAGACGGTCCGTGAGGGGTCGTCATCGAGCGGGCCCACTACCATGCCGCCGCTGTGCAGTGGAACGTGCTGAGGAAGCATCCTCCGGAGGAGATCCATTGGTCGACTTCTCCAAAGGACGATGAGCCCGAGGAGGCCAAGCCGAGGGCCTCCGTCGGGGACTGGATCACGACGATCTTGGACAACTTCTTCTAGGGCCGGTCCTGGGCCCAACCGGCCCCACGGGCCGGGCGGGCGGAGACTCGTTCGGGCCCCGGGTCCGCGTCCGTTTCGGGCCCGTTCGACTATCGTGGTCGAGTGCACCGGTGTTCTGACCCCTTGCCCTGAGGTGGCGTGAGCAAGTTCGTCTTCGTCACGGGCGGCGTCTCGAGCTCGCTCGGGAAGGGTCTCACCGCCTCCTCGCTCGGTCGTCTCCTCAAGTGTCGTGGCCTCCGGGTCACCATGTGCAAGCTCGACCCCTACATCAACGTCGACCCCGGGACGATGAACCCCGGCGAGCACGGTGAGGTCTTCGTCACCGAGGACGGGGGCGAGACCGACCTGGACCTCGGCCACTACGAGCGCTTCATCGACGAGAGCCTGTCGAAGCGCTCCAACACGACGACGGGCGGCATCTATCGCTCGGTGATCGAGAAGGAGCGACGGGGCGACTACCTCGGCCGCACCGTGCAGGTGATCCCGCACGTGACCGACGAGATCAAGGACCGCATCCGGCGCCTGGACGACGAAGACGTCGACGTCGTCATCGTGGAGATCGGCGGCACCGTCGGTGACATCGAGATCGTGCCGTTCATCGAGGCCATCCGCCAGTTCCGCCGGGACATCGGCCGCGACAACGTCTGCTACGTGCACCTCACGTTGGTGCCCTCCTTGGTCTCCGGCGAGCAGAAGACCAAGCCGACCCAGCACTCCGTGACGGAGCTGCGCAGCCGAGGGATCCAACCCGACGCCATCGTGTGCCGCAGCGACAAACCCATCTCCGACACGCTCGAGAGGAAGATCTCGCTGCAGTGCGACGTGGGCCTCGAAGCGGTGATCTCGGCGGTGGACGCCCCGAACATCTACGAGATCCCCCTCCTTCTGCACGAGCAGGGTCTCGACGCCTTCGTGTGCCGCACCCTCGGGATCGACGAAGCGGCGCACAAGATCGACCTCACGGAGTGGGAGAAGCTCGTCCTGGGGGCCGAGTCGCTCTCGCGGCGCGTGAAGGTCGGGATCGTCGGCAAGTACGTGAACATGCCCGACGCCTATATGTCGGTCGTGGAGGCGCTGCGGCACGCGGGGTTCCACCACGGCGCACAGGTCGAGCTGGACTGGATCGACGCCGAGCACGTGCCCGACCTCCTCCGCACCGACCGGTTGCGCGGGCTCGATGCCATCGTCATCCCCGGCGGGTTCGGCGAGCGGGGGATCGAGGGGAAGGTGGCCGCCGCCGGATACGCGCGCGACCACCGCATCCCGTGCCTCGGCCTCTGCCTGGGCCTGCACGTGATGGTGATCTCCATCGCCCGGGACCGGGCCGGGCTCCAAGGGGCCAACTCCCGGGAGTTCGACGTCTTCTCGCCGCACCTCGTCATCGACCTCATGCCCGACCAGGCCGAGGTGACCGACAAGGGCGGGACGATGCGGCTCGGGTCCTACCAGGCCGTGCTCATGCCCGATTCCGCGGTGGCCCGCGCCTACGGCACCCTGGCCGTGACCGAACGCCACCGGCACCGCTTCGAGTTCAACAACCGCTACAAGGCCAGGCTCGAGGCGGTCGGCCTCGTCTGCTCCGGCATGTCGCCCGACGGGCGCCTGGTCGAATTCATCGAGCTGGAAGATCACCCGTACTGGGTGGGCACCCAGGCCCACCCCGAATTCAAAAGCCGGCCCGACCGGCCCCATCCCCTGTTCCGCGACCTGGTCGACGCGGCGCTGGAGCGGGCGGAAGGGCGCGAGCCGCACCTGCTCGACCTCGACGCCGTCCCGTAGCCGGTGACCGGCTTTCGCCGCGTCTCTGAAGAAGAGGTCTTCCGGGCCTGGCTGTTCTCCTTCGACCGCGTCCAGCTCGTCGACCCGGACGGCACTCCGTTCGAGCGCTTCGTCTTCCGCCATCCCGGTGCCGTCACGATGGTGCCGGTGCACGACGACGGCACGGTGTCGATGGTGCGTCAGTACCGCGCTGCGGTCGACACCATGGTGCTCGAGATCCCGGCTGGATTGCGCGACAAGGCTGATGAGTCACCCGAGGCGACCGCGCGGCGCGAGCTGGCGGAGGAAGCCGGCCTGGAGGCGACAACCTGGGAGACACTGATCCACACGTGGAACACGCCGGGCGTGAGCGACCAGCACACGACGATCTTCCTCGCGACCGGGCTCACCCAGCGCGCGACCCGGCCGGCCGGCATTGAGGAGCGCCACATGAGCCTGGAGACGATCCGGCTCGACGAC
>JBPYFR010000056.1:0-3032 GCA_051985685.1 Acidimicrobiales bacterium | reverse complement strand
TCACCGACTCACCGGGGCGGCGCGCCGATCCTGCTAAGCGAGGTCGTCGCGACGGCGGGCTTGCTGTTCGTGATCGTGTCCCTGGTCCGGACCGGCCGGATTCAGCATGTCGCGTGGGCGGTCGGGCCTGGATCGGGGCAGCGTACTGGTTCACCGCGTCTACCTCGTTTCGCCAACCCCGCCGTTACGATCGGCCGGACGCTCACCAGCACCTACGCCGGGACCGCGCCGGTCTTGGCTCCGGCGTTCATCGCTGCCCAGGTTGTCGGCGGTACGATCGGCACCGTTCTGGCCGTCGCCATCTACCCGGCCCGGCAGCCCAGCATCCGCGCTGAGGAGCCAGCCCCGCTGGCTGGCAGGAGGTAACCGTCATGACGGAGATCCCGCAAGTCCTGTTCGTCTGCACTCACAACGCGGGACGATCGCAGATGGCCGCCGCGCTGCTCGACCGGGAAGCAGCCGGGCGCGTCCGGGTGACTTCGGCGGGCTCACAGCCTGCTAGTGAGCTGAATCCTGCGGTCGTCCAGGCCCTGGCCGAGATCGGGCTCGACCTGTCGCACGAGTACCCCAAGCCGCTGACCACCGACAAGGTGCAGGCTGCTGACATCGTGATCACCATGGGTTGCGGCGATGCCTGCCCCGTCTACCCCGGCAAGCGTTACCTCGACTGGGACCTTCCTGACCCGGCGGGCCTAGACCTGGCCGCCGTCCGCCCGATCCGAGACGAAATCCGCAAGCGCGTGCTCGCGCTACTGAGCGAGCTCGAACCACCGAACCTATGACCATACCTTCAGATCCGTAGATCAGTGCCGCCCGTCCGGCCAATGCGTCAGAATCCGTATCCGCAGTTCAGCGTCATGCACGGTGTCCGGCACAGACGCCATATTCCGGGACCGTCCGACCAGTCCGTGAAGAAGCCGTGAGAGAGTCCTTCCCTTGCCAGCCCCACAGCGGTGGTGTCGGGCCCCCTCGACCATCCGTTCGGCACAGGCCGGACACGTCCCAAGTTCGTGCGGATCGTGGGAGCGTTATGCACTGTCACCGGTCGCTGCTGGTGGCCGTTGGCCGCTGCTATCGCTGTCATCATTGCCGTCAGGCGTGGGTGGGTCGGCCGTCCGGTACTGTCAGGACCTTCGCCTCTGCCTTCGATACTTCCCAGCCGCGACGTTGGAATCGATGGCAATCAGGGGGTGCCGATGAGCGTGATCCCGGCCATTAGCGAACCCGCTGCAAGAGCAATGAATGGTGGCTCGACAGCGATCGAGGTCGTTCAACTCCGCAAGACCTACGGCACGACCGTTGCGGTCGACGACGCATCGTTCTCGGTGAACCAGGATGAGATTTTCGGGATCCTGGGTCCGAACGGTGCGGGGAAGACGACCACCGTGGAGTGCGTGATCGGGCTGCGCGCCCCCGACTCGGGGACGATCCGTGCTTTTGGCCTAGACCCGCGGGTGAACCGTGAGGCGCTGCATGCCATCGTCGGTGTTCAGCTTCAGTCCAGCGCGCTCCCAGCCCAGCTGAAGGTGGGCGAGATCCTGGAAGTGTTTCACGCGTTCTACCGGGACCCGGCCGACCTGGACGAGATCATCCAAGCGCTGGACCTGACAGGCAAGCTCGGTGACTTCTACCGGTCGCTGTCCGGCGGGCTGAAGCAGCGGGTCTCCATCGCCCTGGCCCTGATCGGGCGGCCGAGAGTCGCGGTGCTAGACGAGATGACCACTGGGCTCGACCCCCAAGCCCGGCGGGACACGTGGGAGCTGATCGAGGCTGTCCGCAACCGGGGCGTGACCATTTTGCTGGTCACCCACTACATGGACGAAGCCGCGCGGCTGTGTGACCGGGTAGCCCCGTTCGACCGTGGAAAGGTCGTCGCCGTCGACACGCCCGAAGGCCTGGCGGAGCGCGCCGGCGTGCCTAAGCGGGTCAGCTTCGTTCCGTCAGGCCCCTTCGACGACCGCCTGCTCACCGGGTTGCCCGAGGTCTCCGGCGAGGAACACGACGGAGCGCGCATCGTCGTCACCGGGTCCGGCGAGCTGGCGAACGTGGTCATCCTCACCCTGGCCAAGGTGGGCGTGACCGCCACAGACCTTCATCTGGACTCGGCCAACCTCGAAGACGCCTTCCTGGCGCTGACCGGTCGCCACTTCCGCGAAGAGGCCCCTGGGAGGGTTCACCGATGAGCGCTCATGCATCGCTGGCCTCGGCCGGGACGCTCCGGTCGGCGTTCACCAAGCTCCTGCAGAGCGAGGCGAAGATCGCCTGGAGACTGCCCATCGGGTTGATTCTGGGGCTCGCCGCCCCGGTCTTCGTGCTGGTCATCTTCGGCGCCATCCCCGGCATGAACAAGCCCGAAGCCAAGCTCGGCGGCCTGTCCTACTTCGGCGTTTACTTCCCGATCCTGATCGCCTTCTCCGTGGCGATCCTGGCCCTGATCAGCCTGCCCACCCACCTGGCGACCTACCGCGAACAGGGCATCCTGCGGCGCATTTCCACGACCCCGCTCCCGCCCACCTGGATGCTCGCCGCCCAGGTCGTCATCAACCTGGCCCTAGCCATCGTCGCCCTGGGCATCATCGTCGCAGTCGGCACCAGCGCATACGGCTTGGGCGTACCTAAGCAGCGCGCGGGCTTCGTGTTGAGCCTGCTGCTGACCGTCGCCACCATGTTCGCACTCGGTCTGTGGGTCTCGGCCATCGCCCGTTCCGCCGCCGCCGCCAGTGGGATAGGGCAGCTGATCCTGTATCCGTCGCTGTTTTTCGCTGGCCTGTGGTGGCCCCGCGAGGCCATGACCCCGGTCTTCCGGGACATCGGCGACTGGACCCCCCTCGGCGCCGCCGTGCAGGCCATGCAGAGCTCGATACGGGGCGCATTCCCGTCGGCCCAGTCACTCTTGGTGATGGCCGCCTATGCTGTGCTGTTCAGCTTCCTGGCTGTGCGCTACTTCCGGTGGGAGTGAACCAAGCCGGAACCGTCCGCGCATTTGCCGCCTTGGCACCCTGGGATCCGCAGTTCGTCGACGGCGTTGCCGA
>JBPYFR010000055.1:0-31940 GCA_051985685.1 Acidimicrobiales bacterium | reverse complement strand
GTCATGGTCGGGCTGGAGGCGGTGATGGTGAGGGGGGCGGGGTTGATGGTGATCGAGCCCCCGGCGTAGACGATGTTGTAGTTGGGGTCGACCGCCCCGCCGCACGAGGTGGCATAGGGCGAGCCTGTCGCCGGGCTGGAGCTGGTGGCGATGGTCGAGCAGGTGGGCTGGGTGCTCAGGCTGGAGAACGTGTCGCCGTTCTTGAAGCCCGAGTAGACGGCGGTGACGGCGAGCACGGTGGCGCCGTAGGTCATCGACCTGCTGGAAGCGGTGATGGTGAGGGGGGCCGGGTTGACGGTGAAGTCGTTCGACGCGCTGGTGTAGACGATGGTGTAGTTGGAGGCGTTGGTGCCGCTGAGCGTCACCCCCGAGCACGAGGAGGCGGCCAGGGTGTAGGGCGCCGCAGCCAGCGTGGGCGCGAGGGGGGTCGAGGTGCCCACAGTGATGCAGCTGAGAGCGGCGGTGTTGAGGCTCACACCCGGGGGCAAGGTGGCGGTGGCGCCGAAGGTGGGCAAGCCCCCGTAGGTCTGCGAACCCGCGACGGCGACGGTCACGGGGCTGCCGTTGACGGTGAAGTCATTGGCCGCGCTGGTGTAGGAGATGGTGTAGTTCGCCGCGTCGGCGCCGCTCAGCGTCGCCCCGGAGCACGAGGAGGCGGCCAGGGTGTAGGTGCCCGCGGCCAGCGTCGGCGCGATGGGGGTCGAGGTGCCAACCGTCTTGCAGCTGAGAGCCGCGGTGTTGAGGCTCATCCCCGGAGGCAAGGTGGCGGTAGCGCCGAAGGTGGGCGAGCCCCCAAAGGTCTGGGAGCCCGTCACCGCGACGAAGATGCTCGTGAGCCCGGCAGCGAGCTGTGACGCGACCGGGGTGCCGAGTCCGGTCGCCATGTCGTACCCAGCCAACGCAGGGAACTGGCCGGCGGCGGTCCCGTTGTAGTCGTTGTTCCCCGCAGTCACGTCGTTGAGATACGTGCCGGGTGCGTGCTGCGCCAGGTAATAGAGCGTGGGGTTCAAGTTTCCGAACCCAGTGGTGACGCCCCTGGACGACGCCGCGACCGCGGTGACCGCTGCCCAAAGGGGGGCCGCGCCACTGGTGCCGCCCAGGGCGACCCAGTTGTACCCATCCACCGTGTCGTACACGACGTATCCCGTGTTGGGGTCTGCGTTCGCCGAGACGTCGGGCACTTCCCGGCAGAACCCTCCGCCGGTTGCGCCGCAAGGAGCACCACTGCTGCCGCTCACCACGCCTTCGGACTGCTGGAACGAGGGCATGGCGAACGTCTCGGAGATCCCGCCGCCGCCTGCACCCTCGGCGAAGCTGAGTTGGTCGTTCCATGTGCTCTCGGTCGGCGCGGGTCCGACCGCCGAGACCGAGGTGCCTCCAACCGACGTGACATACGGTTGCGCCGCAGGGTCCGACACGGCGAGGTTGAGGTTCTGGAGTATGTCGGAGCCGGCGGTCTCGTCGGTGACCCAGGCGTAGCCGAGCGTGCCGTCCGTCGCGAGCTGGCCCATGGTGTCCGAGCCGGTCATGAGATTCACGGTCGCGGTGATCGCGTTGGTCGAAGGATTGATGGTCGCCATCACGTCTCCGGGAAACATCAATCCGTGGAGCACGGCGAGCACTTCTTTCCCGTCGGGTGACAAGGCGATCGACTCGACAGCACCGGTCCCGTCAATGCCGGTAACCGGGGGGCTTCCGGTCGATATCGTCGTGGTGAGGGCATGGGTGGCCAGATTCAGGACCGAGATGCCACCGCCGGGTCCGGCATTGGCCACGTAGAGACTGCCGACGCTGGCGTCCACCGAAAGCGCCACGGGCTGGTTCCCGACCGACACCGTCGCCGGCGTCGTGGTACACCCCGACGTCGAGGTCGCGTTGCAGGCCGCCGAGCTGAAGTACTCGACTCGCGCGTTGGCCCCGTCGGACACGTAGACGAAACCGTTCGTCGGGTCCACCGCCAGTGCAGAGGGGACGCTGGACGCCGGAAGGGTGACCGTGGCGACCGGCGCGTTGGTCGTGGCATTGAAGAGCGTGACCGTCCCGTTGCCGTTGCCGACGTAGAGAGTCGAGCCGGACACGGCGAGCGCCCGCGGGCCGGCCCTGCCCGAAGAGATCGTCGTCGGGGACGCGCACCCAGCCGTCGTGGCCTGGTTGCACGTGCTCGTCGGGATCACTGTGAGCTGGTTGGTGGACTGGTCGGCGACGAACACCTCCTTGTCCGCCGCGTCGAGGGCGACGGCAGCCGGGCCGGACCCGGTGGGAACGGTGGCCGAGGTGGTGAAGTTGGAGTTGCCGCCGCTCCCCTCGCTGTCGACGCTCACGGTGCCATCGGCCTGGTTGGCGACGTAGAGGGTGCCGGTCGACGCGTCGACCACCTGGGCGGCTGGCGTCTTCCCGGTCGACGCCGAGGTCTGTCCGTTGATGTTGCACCCCTGCGAACCCTGGTCCCCGGACGCGACGAAGACCGACTGACCCTCCATGGCGGCGGCCTGGAACAGTGTGTTCTCCGAGTTCTGCATTGTCCGGCCGACGTAGGCCTCGCAGCCGTTCGTCCAGCTGGCGCTCACGATCTTCGCGGTGTCGTCGCTGACGATCTGGTTGAAGACGTCGTAGATGTCGTTCGAGGATCCACCCTCGTACACCTGGATGTTCGCCTTCGGGGCCAGGGAGAGGAGGGTCTCGATGTCGAGCTCGGCTTCGCTCGTGCCCGGACCGGTGGCGCCACCGTTCCCCATCACCGTCGGGGTGACCTGACCCGGACCGAGCATGATGCCATAGCAACTCGCGAAGGTGTTGATGTCGCTTTGGCTGTACCCGGCTCCGAACATCTCGAGCAACGCGACCGTCGTTCCCGCGCCGTAGTTGTTCCCCGCGTACAAGGGGCCCAACGAGTAAGCCTGCGCGAGATCGACGGCGTCTAGCGCGCCGCCATTCCGCACGCTGGCAAGGCTCGTCGTAGCCGTTGCGCACTGTCCGGGCTGCGGCGACGGCTGCCCCGGGGCAAGCGCCGGCGCGGGAACCGGAGAGGCGGGATGGGGGTTGCCCGGAACGGCTTGAGGGATGGTGGTCGTGGGCTTGGGCGGGGTCAGCGTGTCCAGCCCGAGGACGCCTTCGACCTGCGGTGCGACCGCGACAGGGACCTTCGGCTCGGCATCGTTGTGGTACCCGGTCTTCCCCGACGAGAGCTTGTACTTGGTGATGGGCGTCGAAAACGCGGACTCCGCCTGGGCCACTGTCCCCGAAACGGGCAGCGACAGCCCGGTGGCCGACACCGGGCCCACGGTGAGACCCTCGTTCTGGAGCGCCGCCGTGGTTGCGCTGATGGTTGCGGGCGTCGCGCCGAAGCGACTTGCGAACTGCGCCGGTGTCAGGAAGTGGTGGTACTCGGGTGACCTCGGATCCGACACCGACTGGACTTCGGCCTCGAGGGCACCCGGGTTTCGGGGCTGCAACGTGACGACCAACGGCAGCGTCGTCGCGGCCGGGGCCGGACCGATCGGGGTGGCACCGGGTGGTACCGGCGCATCGTTGCCGCGCAGCGCCTGCAGTTGGAACCCAGTGGCGGCGGATCGCGTCGCGGGGCCGAGGAGGGCGACGGTGGAGATGACCGCAAGCGCGGCGAGAATCCCGAACGCGACGGAACGCACGCGGCGCGTGCGTTCACGTTCAACAAAGACCAGGTCAGCCACAGCAGATTCCCCTCTCCACCAGGCTAACCGTCGGCAGACGCTTCTCCGCCTCGGGTCTCGTCGGCCCAGCCCGTCCCGTCCCGCCCGGACATGCCGGCCTGGAACCGGGTGCAGGCGGCGCTACCAGTCCGTTGACCAGCTGATTTTGGCTCGCCGCCGCGGGCTGACCGCTCCGTTCTCGACGAACCAGCGGGCAGACGCCTCCAGCGCTTCCAGCGCCGGCCGGGGTGAGTATCCCAATTCCTCATGGGCCCGGTGGTCGTCGAACGCCATGGTGGACGTCGACATTCGCGCCGCCTCAAGGGGGATGGAGGGGTGCCTCCGGAGCACGCGTCCCTCCATCGCCTCCGAGAGGCCGGCCACGGCGAGCGCGACCGGCCGGGGCACCTTCACCCTCGCCCGAGGGAGCCCGGTGATGCCGGCCAGCTCGCCGAGAACCCGCTGCAAAGAGAGGTTCTCACCGCCCAGGATGTAGCTCCGGCCCACCCTGCCGCTCTGCAGCGCCAGCACGTGGCCCTCCGCCACGTCGTCGACGTGCACCACGTTGAGCTTGGTGTCGACGTAGCCCGGAATCCGTCCGTTCAGGAAGTCGAGGACGATCCTCCCGGTCGGCGTCGGGCCGCGGTCGCCCGGACCGAGCGGAGTGGTCGGAAGGACGAGCGAGATCGGCAGCCCCTCGGCTGCGGCGCGGAGCACCTCGTGCTCGGCGACGTACTTGGATCGCTTGTAGGAGCCGTAGAGGTGCCGGATGTCCGGATGGGCGCGCTCGTCGGCCGAGCCCGTCTCCGCCACGCGCTCGAGTCCCAGGGTCCCCACCGTGCTCGTGTACACCAACCGCTCGGTTCCGGCCTCGGCCGCGGTTGCGAGGACATTCTTGGTCCCGTCGACGTTGATGGCGTAGAAGTCGGCGGGATCCTTGGCCCAGAATCGGTACAGCGCCGCAACGTGGAACACGGCCCGGCAGCCGCTCACAGCGTTCTGCACGCTGCTAGGTTCCCGCACGTCTCCCAGGACTTGCTTAACCTCGAGGCCCTCGAGGTTCCCGACATCTGCCGCGGGCTCCACCAGCGCGACCACGTCGAGCTCGCGGGCCAGGAGGTTCCGGGTCAGCGCCGAGCCGATGAAGCCGCTGGCCCCGGTCACGAGGACGCGGTCGCCCGAGCCGAGCTTCACAGTCGTCCCCGGTGCAAGGTCCCTTTCGCCATCGTCTTGCCGAATTCGAACAGGAGGCTCGATCCCCGCGACGCGCTCGACAGCACGTCGTCGAGCGCGTCCGCGAACAGCTCCACCTCGTCCTCGCCGGCGATGAGGGGCGGCAGGAGCTTGACGACGTTCACGTTGTCGGCCGCGACCTGCGTCAGGATCCGGTGCCGCTGAAACATGGGGACCACGATCATCTGCGAGAACAGGGCCGGCCGGAGGGTCTCGACCATGCGGAACCGCCTGCGCAGCGCCGGGGTCTCGGGCTCGCCGAACACCAATCCGATCATGAGTCCTCTCCCTCGCACCTCGTGCAGGAAGTCGTGCCGCTCGACGAGCGGCGCCAGTGCCTTCGTGAAGGCCTTCCCCGTTCGCTGGACGCGGTCGAGGATGTCCTCCTCTTCGAATGCCTGGAGCGTCGCCAGGCCCGCCACCATCGCTAGTTGATTCGCGCTGAAAGTGGAGGAGTGCACCACGGCGCGGTCCATGGAGCTGAACACGCTGTCGGAGACCGCCGCCGAACAGAGCATCGCCCCGACCGGCACGTACCCGCCCGAGAGCGCCTTGGAGATGGTGATGATGTCAGGGGTGATCCCGAACTGCTCGTGGCAGAAGAACGTTCCGGTCCGGCCGAGCCCGGCTTGGACCTCGTCCAACACCATTAGGGCCTTATGCCGGCGGCAGAGCGACTGTGCCTCGGTCCAGAACTCGTCCGGCGCCAGGTTGACGCCCTTGCCCTGGATCGGCTCGACGACCAAGGCCGCCACGTCCCCTCGCTTGAGCTCTCGCGCCAGCGCACCGGCGTCACCGAACGGGATCATCTCGCAGCCGGGGAGCAGGGGTCCGAACCCACTACGGAACTCTCTCCCCCCGTTCAGAGCGAGCGCACCCGTCGTGAGGCCGTGAAAGGCATGGTCGCAATAGAGGATCCTCGTCCGCTTCGTCGCTGATCGCGCGAACTTGACCGCAGCCTCTATTGCCTCGGAACCCGAGTTGGTGAAGAGCACGCGCTCGATCCCCGAGTGCGACCGAGCCACCAGCTGCTCGGCCAAGACGCCCGGTAGGAGCGCACAGTCCATTTGGACGAGGTTCGGGAGGTCGGCGTCGAGTGCGTCGTGCAGCGCACCGACGACGGCGGGATGACTCCGCCCGAGTGCGAACACACCGAACCCCGACAGGAAGTCCAGATAACGCCGCCCCTGGTCGTCGATCAGGTAGCAGCCTTCTCCCTTGACGAAGAACCGATCGAACTCGATGGTGCCCAGGACGCGGGGCAACTGAGGGTTGACGTATTTGGAGTGCAGGGTGAAGTTCTGGCCCCGGTACTGCTCCAACACCTTCTTCAGCTCAAAGGGCATGAAGCGAGCTCCACACATCGATCTCGATTGGCCGAGGTTAGTGGTGACGACCCGCGGGTGTGCTCCATGGCACGAACACATGGAGCTCGCTCCGCGACCTGCTCGGGGGCTCGGGAACCGGCCGTTCGGGGTGCACCCACCCAATTCGTGCGATGATCCTGAACATCCCCTCAGCGGGCAGCGATCGAAACGGAGGGACGGATTGACCCAGAGCGCCCCGAACATCCTTCTCGTCATGTCGGACCAGCACCGGGCCGACATGATGGGGTGCGGGGGCGACGCGAGCGTCCGCACCCCCGCGCTCGATGCCCTGGCGGCCGACGGTGTGCGCTTCTCGCGCGTGTCGTGCCAGGGTCCGCTATGCATGCCCTCGCGGGCCTCGTTCATGACTGAGCGCTACGTCCGCGACCACGGCGTCTACACCAATTGGGAGGAGATCGCGCCGGACAGCCCGACGTACGCCTGGGCCCTGCGGGAAGCCGGGTATCACACGTCCCTGCTGGGCAAGGCGCACCTGTACCTGGACGAGAAGATGAGCCTCGCCCACATCGACGATGCCGGCGGCCGGCTGCAGGCACTGGGTTTCGCCGAGGTGTTCGAGACCGGGGACAAGTTCATCCCCAAGGCGCCGAACAAGTACACGGACTTCCTGTCGGAGCGAGGGCTGCTCGATGCCTACAAACGGCACATCGCCGACCGCAGCTACCAAGGGGAGAACGAGGACGGCCGGAACGCCACGAAGTGCGTCCCGATGTGGGACTCGACCCCGATGCCGATCCCGCTGGAGGCGTACGTCGACACCTGGCACGGCACCGAAGCCGTCCGGTGGATAGAGCAGTACGAAAACACTGCGCCCTTCTTTCTCTTCGTGGGCTTCCCCGGCCCACACGACCCGTGGGACGCACCCGCAGAGGCAGTAGCCCGCTACGCCGACGTCGACATCTCGATGCCCCGCTCGACGCGACGTCCGACCGTCGAGGGGACCGGCCGCTACGGCGCTCTGTTGAATTCCTTTCTCTGGGTCTCGGACTCAGAGTCCATGTCCCAGGATGCGATCCGGGCCATGCGGCGTTCGTACGCCGCCGACATCTCCGTCATCGATCACGCGGTGGGGCTCATGGTGGACGCTCTGGACCGAAAGGGGCTGCTGGACAACACGTGGATTGTCTACACGAGCGACCATGGGGAGATGGCAGGGAGCCACGGGCTCATGTCCAAGTGCGTCCTGTACCGACAGGCGATGCGCGTCCCCTTGATCGTGCGCCCACCGGGGGGCTGCCCGGCTCGCGTGGTCGACGCGCTGGTCGAACAGCTCGACGTGCCCGCCACGCTGCGTGAGATCGCGGGGGCGCCCCCGATCCCACAGAGCGAGGGGCGATCGCTGCTGCCACGCCTGCGGGGAGAGGACGCGGCGGAGCGGGTCGTTTCGGTCAGTGAGAACTGGGGCTTCGCTGCCTTCGAGACCGAGCGCCACAAGCTGGTCGTCGACGAGGACGCGGTCCGTGCCTGCCAGCTCTTCGACCTGAGGGAGGACCCCGAAGAGGACCACGACCTTTTGGCTGATCCGCGCTCTCGGGTCCTCGCCGACGAGATCATAGAGACGCATGTCCGGCCCTTCTTCCAGACGCCGCCGGCACGGCCCCACCCGAGTGTCTTCACCGGAGGTACACCAAGTGAGGATCGACAGCACCAGGGAGTGTGACGAGTGAGCATCGACGAACGACCCGTGACCGCCCCCGGGCCCGCGTTCGACCCCGACGCCCTACGCGAGAAGTACCGGCTCGAACGGGCCAAGCGCATACGGGCCGACGGGAATGCCCAGTACGTCGAGATCGCGGGTCGGTTCGCCCCTTACCTCGACGACCCGTACGTCGAGGTGGTCGATCGGGAGCCGCTGCACGACGAGGTGACGGTCGCCCTCATCGGCGCTGGATTCGCCGGCCTGATCGCCGCCGCCCGACTCCGGCAGGCCGGAATAGACGACGTCCGCATCATTGAGAAGGGTGGTGGCTTCGGCGGAACGTGGTATTGGAACCGCTACCCGGGCGCGCAGTGCGACGTCGAATCGTACGTGTACCTGCCGCTGCTCGAGGAGACCTCCTACGTGCCCACTGAGAAGTACGTCCACGCGCCGGAGATCCTCGAGCATTGCAACCGGATTGCCCAGCACTTCGATCTGCACGAGCGTTCCTGTCTGTCCACCGAGGTCACCGACATCACATGGGACGCGTCTCGCCGCCGGTGGACCATCCGGACGAACCGCGGCGACCAGATGTCGGCGCGGTTCTTGATCATGGGTAACGGACCCCTGCACCGGCCCAAGTTGCCCGGTATTCCGGGCCTCGAGTCCTTTGCCGGGCACTCTTTCCACACCAGTCGATGGGACTACGACTACACGGGTGGTGACTCCGATGGCGACCTGCACAAGCTGACCGACAAGCGAGTCGGCATCATCGGCACCGGCGCCACGGCGGTCCAGGTCGTTCCCCACCTGGCGGCGTCGGCGGCCGCGCTCTACATCTTCCAGCGCACGCCGTCGTCGATCGACGTGCGCGGCAATCGTCCCACCGAGCCGGCGTGGGCGGCCGGGCTCGGGCCCGGTTGGCAGCGGGAGCGCATGGAGAATTTCACGACGCTGACATCCGGCGGCATCGCCGATCACGATCTCGTGATGGACGGTTGGACGGACATCATCGGGAAGCTCATCACGCGGCTCCGGGACCGGAACGCCGCCCAGGCCGCGGACGGCGGCCTGGCCAACGTCTTGGAGATGGCCGACTTCGAGAAGATGGAGCAGATCCGCGCCCGTGTCGACGCGATCGTGTCGGAGCCTACGACCGCAGAGGCGCTGAAGCCCTGGTACCGGCAGTTCTGCAAGCGTCCGTGCTTCCATGACGACTACCTGCAGGCGTTCAATCGCCCGACCGTCCAGCTGGTCGACACGAACGGCGCTGGGGTTGAACGGATCACCCCGGCCGGGGTCGTCGTGAAGGGCCGCGAATTCGAGCTCGACACGCTGATCTTCGCGACCGGTTTCGAGGTGGGCACCGATTACACGCGCCGCTGCGGGTACGACGTGACCGGCTCACGAGGGGTCACCCTCTCGGACCACTGGGCCCACGGGATGCGGTCCGTCCACGGGATCCACGTCCACGGATTCCCGAACCTGTTCGTCCTGGGGCACACCCAGGGAGGCTTCACGGTCAACTACCCCCACCTGCTCGACGAGGCGAGCAGCCACGTGTGCCACGTCATCCGGCAGGCGCTCGACAACGGGTGGGAGGAGGTGGAGGCGACGGCCGAAGCCGAAGCCGAGTGGCTGACGACGCTGTCCGACTCCGCCCGGGACATCCGAGCCTTCCAAGAGCAGTGCACACCGGGCTACTACAACAACGAGGGCCAGCCCAGCGGCGGGGGCTTCCTGGTCGGTTCGTACGGCTACGGCCCCATGGCCTTCTTCCGGCTCCTCGCCGACTGGCGGGCGGCCGGCGACTTCGCAGGACTCGAGCGACGCACGTAGGGGCAGCCACGATGGCGGTCCACGCAATGGTGCTGCGCGCACCGCGCACTCTGGAGCCGCAGGAGTTCAGACCACCGCGGGTCGGGAGCGACGATGCGATCCTGCGGGTCGAGGCCTGCGGCCTCTGCGGGACCGATCACGAGCAGTACTCGGGCCACCTCTTCGGCGGGTTCTCGTTCGTACCCGGGCACGAGAGCGTGGGCGTGATCGAGTCGATCGGAGACGAGGCGTCGGCCCGATGGGGAGTGCACGTCGGGGACCGAGTGGCCGTCGAGGTCTTCCAGTCGTGCCGGGCCTGCGACCAGTGCGCCCGCGGGAACTACCGGCACTGCCGGGAGCACGGGGTCGGCGACACGTACGGGTTCATCCCCGTCGATCGGCAGCCCGGTCTCTGGGGGGGCTACGCCCAGTATCAGTACCTGAGCCCCGACTCCATGCTTCTGCGCGTCCCCGACGGGCTCGACCCTGTGCTGGGCACGCTCTTCAACCCCCTCGGCGCGGGAATCCGCTGGGCCGCCACCGTTCCCGGAACCGGTCCCGGGGACGTGGTCGCCGTGCTCGGCCCGGGCATCCGCGGCCTGTGCTCGGTCGTCGCCGCCCGAGAGGCAGGTGCGGGGTACGTGATGGTGACCGGGAGTGGCCGGCGTGACCGCACACGCCTCGCGCTGGCGCGGCAGTTCGGCGCGGATCTGGTCGTCGACGTCGAAGTCGAGGACCCCGCCAAAGCCCTGAAGCGTGAGACCGGGCGCGGGGCCGACGTCGTCGTCGATGTCACCGCCAAGGCGCCCGAGGCGGTCGGTCAGGCCCTGCGGGTGGCGCGCACTGAGGGCACCATCGTCCTGGCCGGCACGCGGGGCCGGAGGGTGCCCGAGCTCGACGTCGACCTCGTCGTCTACAAAGAGCTGCGAGTCGTCGGAGCGTTGGGCGTCGATGTCACGGCATACCGTGCCGCGCTCGACCTCCTGGCCGCCCGCACCTATCCCTTCGCTGACATCGATCGTCGGACCGCTGGCTTCGGCGAGTTGGCCGACCTGCTGGAGGAGATGTCGGACGGCACCTTCCCGGCGCTCCACGGCGTGTTCGTACCGGAAGCATCGCCCTGACTCGACTTTCGCAGCTTGGGGAGACCGTCCGTGAGTGCATCAAGCGACCTCTCGCGTCGCTCCCCATAGGGGGTCGCGTCAGCCCCCGGGCGGGCGGTACGGGAGCTTGTTCGCCTTTGCCACGGCATCCATTTCGGCGACGGTGAGCAAGGCGACGGTGCTGATGGAGACCCGGCCCGTCGAGGTGACGGTCATGGCGACGGTTGCCGCGGCCGTGTTGTCGGGGAGCTCGCAGATCGCGTAGGCGTCGTCGTCGCCGAACGCGAAGTAGTAGCTCTCCACGGAGCCTCCGACGCTCTTGACGATGTCGTCGGCCGCGGCCCGGCGCGCCGAACCACCGTCGCGCATGACCCCTCCGATCCCCTCTGCGTCGTACTTGATTTTGAGCAGGTATTTCGCCATGAGCGCTCCTTCCTGCGCAGTCTTCGTGGTCCAACATCGCGCCGACGGACGCGCACCGCAAGGGTTCCGGGGCCACTCCGTGCCCAGAGGCGAAGCCCATCGTCGGCGCACGGCTCCGGTCCCTCTCCTCGCCTCGCTTTCCACGAAATGGCCGGCGTCGTGTGGGAGGCTTGAGTCGCCGATGAACCCCAGGTACGCACGTCACCGACGGAAGTCGCCGTCAGTTGGCCGTGCTCGGATGTGGCGCGTCGCGATCGGGTCCGCCGTCGGACTCGTCGTCGTCGCGGCCGTGGTCTACTTCGCCGAGCGTCCACCCCATGCCGCGAACCAGCAGGCCCGTGCGTCGAGCACGGCGGCGCGACCACCCAGGAGCGCGACGACGTCGTCACCACCCACGACCTCCGTTCCCACGACCACGACGACCGACCCCGGACAGTTGCCGCAGACCGACCAGTTCCCCTCGGCGAGCACGCCGCAGTTCACGTCCGAAATGCAGGCTCTCTGGGACGGTGTGGTCCAAGGCTCGGACGTGCCCGCCCTGGAGGCACTCTTCCCACAGTCGGCCTACGTCCAGCTCAAGACGGGCCTGTCCGATCCCGCCGGCGACTGGACGAATCGTCTCGTCACCGACTTCGGCCTCGACGTGCAGGCGGCCCACCAGCTCATCGCTGCGGATCCGTCCGCAGCGACCTTCGTCAACGTCTCCGTGCCTGAGCAGTACGGGCACTGGATCGGGCCGGGCATTTGCGACAACGGCGTCGGCTACTACGAGGTCGCCAATTCACGCCTCGTCTATCAGTTCCAGGGCCAAACCCGGTCGTTCGGCATCGCTTCGATGATCTCGTGGCGTGGCACGTGGTACGTGGTGCATCTCGGCGCCATCCTGCGACCGTCGGCGCGTGGGATGGTTGAAGACCCAGAGCCCGGCACGGGAACTTCCGCCTCGTCCTCGACGTGCTGACCACATCTGCTTCTGTCGAGACGAGGACCGGGGACGCGAAACGACCCCGCCACAAAGGCGGGGCCGTTTCACCCTCCCCGACACAACGCGCCCGCAGCACGTGTGCCTCACCCCAGAGTGTCGACATTGTTGCAGACCCGACGGGCTCGTGCAGCGCGCTGTGAGCAAAGAGCGCTCGAAAAGCTCATTCGGGGCGCCCATCTGCACCGTTTCTTCGCGAGACGATTGCACGACGATTTGTGTCACGTCGCGTCACGCTCACCGCACGAAGCGGACGAGCGTGCTCCCGTCAGCGCACTGCGGAATATGACGTCGTTGCGCCGTACCGGCACCGGCTGCCAGAGGTTGGAAAGGGCTCACTACATACCGCCGGCACAAGTCGTCGGGGTCCGCGAGCACCGTTCCTCGGTCGGACACCCCGAGGACGAATCTCCAGTGCGATGACGCAGCAACGCGACCACATGCACTTCCTTCCAGGCCGGTGGCCGGAATGGCGGAGCGAACGGACCCGCTCGGCCAGAGGGCGATAGGCTCTCGGAATTCGTCTGCGCTGGCTCGGGGATCCGGTTCTCATTCACCGTGTTCCTGCAGCGGGTCGCGGTCGCTCCGCTAATTCGTAGGTTGCCGATGACCACCGCCCTCACCAGTCCCGAGTTGTGGTCGCCGCCTCGCGACTGCTCGTCGGGCCACGACGCGAAGCGATGAACGGCGTCAAGGAGACCAAGGCCAGGCGCAACCACGGACGGGCTGACGCAGCGCGGCGAGCCAGGCTCAAGTCCGTCGCGGCGGTGTGCCTGCCTGCCTTCGTGCTCTTGGCCGTGGCCGTGACGCACAGCCAGGGCCCGTACGCATTCGAGGGCGGCGCCACGGACTGGTTGGGGCCACCGTCCGCAATCCAAACCTGGGTCGACATCGTTGGGATCCTGGCCGGTCCGGCGATCGGCGTGGTCCTCGTCGTTTCGGTCGTCTTTGGTTACATCAAGAGAGTCCTGCGCCGTGTCGTCGCCTACGCGGCGCTTGCTGCGGCAACCCTGTTCCTGAGTGAGGACGTCGCCAAACCTCTGGTCCATCGAGTATGGCAAGGGTTGCTTACGTTCCCCTCGGGCCACGTCACGGCGGTGAGCGCGACCGCGTTGGCGATGTGGCTTGCCCTCCTCCCGGTGTTGGGGACACGGGCTCGCAGCGTCACGTTCGCGCTCGGAACCGCGTGGACCGTTCTGATGTTCGTGGCCGTGGTCGGCGCGCGTTGGCACACCCCTGTCGACGGCGTCGGATCTCTCTTGCTTTCGGTCGGCACCGTGACGGCGGGCGCTGTAGTCCTCGAATCTTTCTTGCCCCCGGGACGCTCGAAGGGTATGCCGACCACCTCCCGGTCCCGGGCGACGCACCCACGCACACCGAAGGCGCTCACGACCAGAAAGCGATGATTCGAGCGGTCATGTTCGACTTCGGAGGGGTGATCTCATCGAGCCCGTTCGAGGCTTTTGCCCAATTCGAGGCCGCACGAGGACTTCCCCCCGGGTTCATCCGAACCGTGAACGCCACGAACCCCGATGACAATGCATGGGCGCGGCTCGAGCGGGGTGAAATCGACGTGGAGACGTTCGGCGCTCTGTGGTCAGCCGAGGCTCGTGACCAGGGCCATGACGTGGACGGGCGACTCGTGCTCCAACGCTTGTCCGGCGACATCCGGCCCCAGATGGTGGCTGCGGTCCGTGTCTGTGGCACCGCGTACAAGACCGCGTGTCTCACCAACAATTTTCTCTCCGCTGAGGCCATGCTCTCGGCGGAGGTGGCATCCGTGTACGCCTTGTTCGACGCCGTGCTGGAATCCCGGAACTTGGGGGTGCGCAAACCCGACCCTCGCTTCTACGAGCTCGCGTGCGAGGCCGTGGGGGTGGACCCCGCGGAGTCGGTGTTCCTCGACGACCTCGGCGTCAATCTCAAGCCGGCCCGTGCGCTCGGGATGCACACGATCAAGGTGACCGAGCCTCACCAGGCGCTGGTCGAGCTCGAGCACGTCACCGGGCTCTCCCTCACCGGCTGATTGGGGCTCATCAGACGCACGCCCGACAGCCGCGGGAGGAACGACTCCGAGCCTTCGCGATCGCCTCAGCGTGCGTGCGGCCGGCACTCCAGGCGAACAAGCTCTGGCGTAACCTAGGCCGGCCGGCTGTCCGGTGATCAAAGGCCCGGGGGGCGAGTCAGCCCTCGTAGGGTCCGTCGGGGATCCATGCCACACGCCCGTGGCACAGGGGGGATAATCGTGAAGGATGGTGCGGTGGACAATCAGAGACGCTCTGAACTGCTCCGCCAACTGGTCGGTCGCACCGACATGGAGAGGTTCGTCGACGTTCTCCTCGACAGCTTCTGGAACCGGCCCGAGTTGCTCGAGCTGAACCCACCTCGTGCCGAGACAAGAGCATGGGTGCGTTGGAACGTCCAACTCATGAGTCGATGGATCGTCGACAGTCAACCGCCTGACGAAATGGCCTTGGAGAGGATCCGAGAGTTCGCCTACCAACGCGCCGCGGACGGGACCCCCGCTGACCTGGTTCCGGCCAATTTCCGACGAGCGGTTCGATTTGCGTGGGACGCACTTCGCCAGGCGGCCACCGAAGACGAACGTCGCGCCCTGATGGAGAGCGCCGACCAGCTCTTCGAGTACATCGACCTCGTGTCGGAGATCTTCGCTCAGGCGTACGGCGACACTGCGAACCCAGATTCTGCGTCGTACGATGAATGCCAAGCCCGGTCTCTTCTGGGTCGGCTGAACCGTCAAGCGACGCTGCTGACCGAAGATTACGAGTTTGCCGATCGGATCGGCTTCGAGCTCAAAGGAGTCTGCCGCTCGTTCGTGATCGCGTGGCAGAAGCCCCACGCTGCGCACTACGCCGCCTACGCAGCCCGTTTGCGTTCTGTGCACATGCTCGCCGCGTATGAAAACAAGCGCGTCGTTGGACTCTGTCACGCAGCGTTTCCGTGGCAACGGCTCCAACCGGACGCCGAAGCAATCATCTCCGAACAGGGTGTCTCCATCCATGGCGACCTGCGACGGACGTTCGACGAGCTCAAAGCGGTCGTTGAGATCGCGATGAACCGCGGTCAGACCGGCGTGGCCTGTCTGGACAGCTATCTTCCCGACCTGCTCCTGCGCGGGTCACCCCACGTGGCCGACCGCCTTCACGCCCGCATCTACGGATCACTCGAGGCCTCTCATCCTCATTTCGTCCGCGCTCTCGACCTTCTGATTGAAAACGATTTCGATCAGGCAGCCACGGCCTCGGCACTGCCCGTCCATCGAAACACTTTGCGCAATTGGATTGTGCGCATGTCGGAGATCACAGGCGTGGACCTCGACCATGTTGAAGGAAGGGGGCTCGCCTGGCTCGCGTGGTTGGAGAAGGCGGAACGCGCCAACGATGTTCTGTGACGCCTCGGCCAAGGACTTTTATCGGCCCATGCAAACCGGCATCAACGACTTCTGATCCTACGGGACGGACGATGCTTGAGCGTCGAGATACTCGATGTACGCGTCGTACGGCGTAAGGAAGCCCGCGTTGAGGTCCGACACGATGGCTGCGTCGTACTTCGCCACGTAGTCCGCGTGTGTCGGATAGAGCCGGGTGAGCGTGGTCGTGCTGAAAGGTGTGTCGTAACCGGACAACAGGCACAAGCCTTCGCTGCGACCGGTCAGGTCCGTCGATGCGCCGCTCGTGAGCAGGGTGAGCAGGCTCAAGAGGGTGCTCAGACTCGGGGCGCTGTTCGCCTGTCCTACCGCGAAATTGATGGCGGAGTAGGTCGCCGTCGGGACTTGAATCTCAGGCAGTCGGATTCCGCCGAGCGCATTCTGATATTGATCGCGCTCCACGGTGTTGAAGAACGGAATCGTGGCAATGGACTGGCCACGGGGAGGTTGGACACCCTTGGTGACCCAGTTCTGCAACGCCGTCAATGCGGCGTCCTCCACTTCGAAGAGAGGCATGCTGTCCGCATTGTTGACATTGGGAATTCCCGTCGGGACTCCGAACTGGCACTGCGGAATGGGCATAGTGGGCTCTTCTTTGAAGATCGTCTCGGTTTCGTACGTCGCCTCGTGCTGGTCGATGTGCGACGCGCCGGCGACCTCCCACGTGCGTAGATAGTTGTTGTCCGGCTGTCGTGCCAGCACGGACTGAAGTTCGTAGACATCCCCTTCTGTCTGAAGTTGGATGAAGGGCGTGGTGTTGTTCGTACGAATGTCGGCGGGTATCGGAGTGAGTGAGGCCAGGCCGTTCCCGATCGGCGCGGCCACGGCAGCGCGCCCAACGGCGAGGAACCCGTTGTACTGGTGGAAGAGGGGCTGAAACGCATTGACATAGGTGACCACCCGAAGAGCCGACTGGGAATCACCGCCTCCGATCACATCCTTCGCCGACAGGCCACCGAAGAGAGCGCTTCCGTCGTGAACCACCGCTTCGGCGGCCTGCGTGAAGATGTCGTAGGACTGCCCGTCATTGCTCTCCGAAAGCGCCCCGTACCGCGTTGGATCCCATGCCTTGAGATCGCCAACGCCTGCCGCCTGCGCAGTCACGCCCACGTAGGCATAGCCGTTGTTGAGGATCTCGTTGTACAGCTCGGACCAGACCGGGTCCTGATCACCGCCGGTCGTGTCGTTCAGCCATTCGACGACGACCGTGCCGTTGAA
Source organism: Acidimicrobiales bacterium (assembly GCA_051985685.1). GTDB lineage: Bacteria > Actinomycetota > Acidimicrobiia > Acidimicrobiales > RAAP-2 > Bog-473. The sequence continues at coordinate 15,020 of JBPYFR010000055.1, read as the reverse complement.
GGCGGCAGGATTCGTCGGATAGCGGACCAAGAGCCGAGTGGTATAGGGGACGTTCGACTGCGACGCCGACACGCCCCACTGTCCGTTGGGACCCCAAATCCCCTGCTCCTGGTAGACATTGGTCGTACCCGACATCAGGAACTCTTGTTCCGCGTAGCCGTGAGCGGCCAGATTTATCGATGGAGCGTTGGGGATGACCGGCGTCGAAGGAACAGCGTCGTACGGGTATCCGTGGGTCCCGCTCGTCGGCGGGACCAACGTCACCGTGGGCTGGTCGGTCGTGATCTGCGACTGGGAGGCGGTCAGTCCTGTTCCCGTGCCCGCCTGAGAGACTGGTGTGACGGCGGCTGATGTCGCGGTAGATCCTAAGGTCACGAACGTTGCCGCAACCAAGGTCGAGATCAAAAACGACACCGTGACCCCAAAGGTCCGCCGAAGGCTTCCCGTGCGCATGCTTCTCCTCCCAACCCACGTTTGCTTCACTCCTCGGACTCTTAGGTCATGTCCATCCGTGTGTGTGTTCGCACGACCACACGAGAATCGAGGGTGGGAAGGCGTACGCCCGACCGCTTGACTGGCGCGTGGCCCCCACCTGCACATGGTGCGTTGAGCTGACGCGCGAAGCAACGTGACCTCACACCGACTTCGGCTTGAAGGATGTGCAGGTGCACAGCGCCGATGAATGCTCCGCTCCAGCACGAACCGAGCTCCCTTCTCTCCTCGGGCTGAAACGGGACGCGGCGGCCAGGCGACACACGAGTTCAACGCATCGCGTTGATGGAATCGTTGGTCGATGATCGTTCTGCCAATAACGAGGCCCGGTCATGAGCAAGCTCACAGAAGTGAGCCACGGTTCACTCAGCTGGGAGATCGGGTCCCTAAGGACTGAGCCCTCCCCTTCTGGGTCGATAACCATCAGAACTACGCGAGCAAAACCCTCAATGGCACTTGTCCGAATTCATCGAACGCGCCCCGCGCTCGGAGCTTGTCCGAACAGTGCGCGTTCACAGTGGCGATGTGCTGCTCGTCTAACCGCCATGATCCTCGGACCCCTCAAATCATCGACAGAGGGGTCTACAAGCGCGGGTGGCTGGCAGCCCGCCTTGACACCCGGCGCAGGGCGTGCTTCGATGCAACCGCCCTTGGCGGGACGCAGACAGTACGGAGGGGAGGCTGCCATGCGTCATGGGAGATACGCGCATCGTTGCTGGTGGTTCGGCTTTGGTGGGAAAGGCTGCGTAGTGGTCACGGTCGGCTTCGAAAAGGACGCCCCCCGACCGCTCGCAGAACGTCCCAACGACCTGATCGACTTCATGCACGCTGTCCGAACCGGATTGCTCGGCTGGCAGCGGGGGGAGGTCGCAGGAACGGTCCAGCCCTGGCGTACGTCCTGAGTCGTGCTTTTCGTCACCCATCGCGACGAGCGGTCGCGCTAGTTCGACGCAGACGGCGACGAGAGACCTCCTGGCCGAAGGTCGTTCCAATTGGAACCGCGCTAGCGCGCCGGGCGGTTGGAAACAGATACGGAAGGACGGTCCTACGGTAAGGACAGTCCCGATGATCTACTGGACGTGTGTCTCAGAAGAGTGTTGAGCTCGCCGCGATGTCTTTCATGCCCTCCTCCATTGTCTGTGAGGGAATGACGCGGAGCTGATTCCATTGATGGAGGCGGGATGCAACGAGGAACGCGTCCAGCGCTTCAGCACTTTCCGTCTCGGCGACCGTTACGGTCATGTGCTCGCGGTTTACGTAAGGTCCCGCCACCAGCTTCACGCCGTGTTGTTCGGCAAACTTCGGAATTTGTGGTCCCACCTCCGAGAGCAGCGCTTTCGTTTTGGCGTTACTCGTCGGGCATACCTCTGCTGAATGGACTCCTATCACGACGAAATGCATGAATAACCCCCTCAAACGACGATGTGACCTTGACGGTGTCAACAGCATTACCTATCGCGCCCCGCGTTGCAACTGGGATTGCCTGACCTGCACAAACTGGGGCTGGCCACCTGCTGGGGAGCCTCCTCGCTACCGAGATCAGGGTCTCCAACTGATGACATGGGTGCCACCACTGAGCGCAGGCACCACGATTCGTCCGTCGCTCGCGCTCCACCTCACCCCGGGGAGACCCGAGCTGTGGCTCCAGACACGATGCCCATCGACATCAATAAGACCACGCCGCCCGACCGGGAGCTCCACGCTGCCGGATGTGCCCACGGGGGCGGAGAGGACCAGCGTGTAGGAGTGGCGGTTGGCCGGCGGTCCAGTCCAACGCCACCAGACCGATAGCGGTCCCTCCGGAGTCGGCACACGACCCTGCGCCCAGCTCAGCGAGGCGCCGTGTGGATTGATGCGCCAGGTTGTGAATCCGGATCCAGCCGGCGCGACACCGAGGACATAGTGCTGGAGGAGAGCTCCGACACCCGATGCCCACCGATGCACGACGCTGTTGTGTTGCGAACCCAGCTGGTAGCCCGGTGTTCCGTCGTACCTGGACTCCTCGAACAGGGTCGATGGGCCGTTTTGAAGCATCGTGCCCCAGGCCCGGTCGATCAGGCCGATGCCTGCGGCGTCCTCCCCCGTCGCGAAGTCTGCCTGAGCCTCGAAGGCTTCGGCCCACGGCACCAGCGCGTAGTTGTAGTTGTACTGCTTGCTGAAGTCGTCAGGATTGGTGCCCATGCCCCACGTCCACACATACCCCCAGTCGGCCGTTGTGAGGTCGGCGTCTCCGGGAAGAAAAGGTCGATCGAAGTCGGATGAGCCGGCTGGATTGACCGCGCCCCATCCGTGAGTCTCGGTCCATTGGTAATTGCGATCGTTATGGCTATGGAGATACGCAAGGATTCGGTCGGCCTGACGATGCGTGGCTAACCCGTACATGATGGCCATTGAGTTGCCCGCCTCGTCGACGTGGCTCGATCCCGCGAAGTCGACGAAGGCACCCTTGCTCTCGCTCCACAGACTACGGTTCACGGCTTGTTTGAGTTGGATCGCCTTGTTTCGGTAGGTAGTGGCGGTATTACCGTCGTGCGTAGCGCGAGCCAAGTCGGCCATCCCGAGAAAACCGGCGTAGTCCCACATCTCCGTCGCCATAGATGCATCGTCGGGCTTGGCAGGGTTCGTGGGACTCGGAGGGAGGGGAAGCGAAGAGTTCTCGTACAGCCCGTCGGGCTCCTGCGTGGAACGAGCCACCGAAGCTTCGTGGGCCAGCAGATCGCTATAGAAGCGGGACAGGATCCTGGGGTCGCCGTAGAAATTGTAAAGGGCCGCGAGGTCCCGCTCGGCAAAGCCGTTTTGGTCGGGACGGCCAGGGTCCTGTACGCCGAAGTTACCGCTTCCGGCGTCAGCTGCTTGGTAGGAGTCCATTGCCACTGGGAGCGCGAGCGACCCAAACGCGTAGTAGGCGGTGTCGTCGGCCGAGGCGTCATACCAGAGCCAGGGTTCCCGGTCGCGTTCAGGGCCGTCGAAGAACTGGTAACCCGCTCCGGCCGTTGTCGTCATCATTGAGAGCTGCATCGTCGACGCTGCCGCGTGCCAGATCTTGGTGAGCCGTGGGTCTGAAGCGAGGAAGGCGCCAGGCATGGCTCCAGCCGGAACCGCCATCGTCGCAGGGGCATCCGAGGTCCCCGACACGAATCGGAAGCCGACCATATCGATCGGCGTGTGGGCCGGCAGTTTCACATAACGAGCCACGTACCAGTCGCCATTGGCGAGAGTCAACCTGCCGGTTTCACCGGGATCCTTGGTCCGGAAGAAGTTGGGATAGTCGCTCACGGGATCTGCGGTGGCTCCGGGACGGGTGTAGATGCCCGCCACGACATGTCCAAAGTCGACAATGGTCGGATGTTGGAAGGTCACAGTACGGCCGTCACTCGCCCGCAACGCTGCGACAATGGCAGCCGAGTTGGGCAGAGGTCGGCCCGACGTTGCGACAGCCTCGACCGGGGTCGCTAAGCGTCCAGGAACCTCAGACAATGAGGTCGCATCGATGTATTTGTTCTCGACGGACGCAACAACCGGGGCTGAAGGAACCGTTACCGCCTGCGCTGGTGGAAGGCCGGTCTCGGTAACGATCAGAGCCATCGCAGCCATGGCCCCAACGAGAACGAGGGCGAGAGTTCCCCGTTGGATGCGGGGTGGTAAGGGCATCAGGACATCTCGTTCCCGGCCACATGCTTGCAGACCGATGACCGATTGGGAGGATCCAGGTCGCCAGGCCGAACGGCTCATGCGGTACGTGCTCGCTGCCTGGGCGATATCGGTTTTTTCGTTGGGCCTTGCGGCAAGCGCGTCCTCCCAGCGCGCTGGAGGTGGCGCACCGCGACTGCGCACTTTTTCTTTCCCACCCAACTTCAGCGTGCGGCATCCCTATCACAACTCCGAACCTCTTCCATTTGGCCTGCGACAAAGATGTATCAACCGGAGCCCGCCAGTTCTAGACAAGAAAGGTGGGCGTTGGAAGCCGCTTATCGAATGCGAGAGCTGCGAGAACGGTTCCTGAGTTTTTGCTGAGGCGTCGAAGACGAGCTGCTGGGCCGCAACACCAATCAACAATTTCCAACATGGAATAACTCAAGAAACTCCTGGTCATGGTTCCGGATAGCCCACCGGCTTCCCCGATCGTGCTACACACACCCGAATGTCACACGTGGCGACGCGGTCTCGGAGGGTCACCAAGTCGGAACAGCGGGTTCCATGGCGCTACAGCAACCACTTCGAGATTCTCCTCATCAGCTTCTCGGCGCTGCTGATCGAGATCTCCTACACCCGGATCATCTCCTACAAGCTCTTCTACTACTACGTCTACCTCGTCATTGGCCTGGCTCTGTTGGGCGTTGGTGCTGGTGGGGTGGCGGTCGCCGTCTCCAAGCGGCTTCGGGCGGCCCAAACCGACACCGTTTTATTCTGGAGCTTCCTCATCGGGGCCGTCGCCAGCCTGGGGGCCTACCTTCTGGTGGCCCTGATCCGCATCAACACTTTGGCGGTCTGGCTCTACGGCACCGCTGGCTCGGTCAAGAGCCTGCTAATGCTCCTGGTGCTCTGCCTCTGCCTCTTCGCCTGCTTTGTACCGGCGGGCGTCATCTCGGCCACCCTCTTTAGCCGGCGGCCGGAAGCCATCGGCGGGCTGTACTTCTCGGACCTCGTGGGGGCCGGCATCGCCTGCGCCGTCGTCATCTACGTCATCAGCTCGCTGGGCGCGCCGGCCACGGTCATGTTGGCGGTGGCGGTCATGGCGGCCGGGGCGCTTTGGGTGGCCACCCGACAAGCCCGCCGACCGATGATCGCCGTGGCGACGATCGTCGCGGTTGTGGGCGTGTTCCTGACCATCGGGCCTGGCTCCCTGCCGTACCAACGCATCGACACGTCAAAGACCCAGATCCCGAACGGCACTTTGATCGCCTCAGACTGGGGGTCGGTCATCCGGGTGGATATCATCCACGCGCCAGGTCACCCCAACTTCGACAACCTCTACCACGACGGCATTCTGGGAGCTTCGATCGACCGCTGGGATGGCACCCGGGCGTTTCTGAATCAGTACGACTTCCCCCAGGACTCCCGATCCCTCGGTTTCCGGGTGCTCGGAGTGCCACCGCAGCAGGTGGCCATCATTGGGGCTGCCGGCGGTCACGAAGTCCTGACCTCCTTGTACTACGGGGCCAACCACGTGGACGCGGTTGAGATCAACCCGGTCACCGTGCACTACGTCACGACGACCTTCGCCAATTTCGACGGCCACTTGGCACAGAACCCCCACGTCTCCTATATCAACGCTGATGGCCGCTCCTTCATGGCCCGCACCAGCAAGCACTACAACATGATCTACTACCCGGCGCCCGACAGCTATGCCGCCACCAATGGGGCCCTGTCGAGCGCCTACGTCCTGTCGGAGAGCTACCTCTACACCGTAAACGGCATCCAGTCGATGCTCGAGCACCTGACCCGCAACGGCGTCTTTGTGGCCCAGTTCGGTGAGGTTGACGACGTCTACGACCTGCGCACCGCACGCTTCACAGCGACCGCCCGCCAAGCCCTGGCCAATCTGGGGATCACCGACCCGCGGCCCCACATCCTGGTTGCCACCACGACGCAGAACACCATCTTGGGCATCCCCCTGTCGACGATTCTGGTGCAGAAGAGCGCCTTTACCTCGGCCGAAATCCGGCGGTTCCTGGGCGGCGTCCGAGCGATCAGGAATACGGTCGTGCTTTCAGCCAACGGTCGCACGGCCAAGGCCAACCCGGTGAACGACGTGGTGGCTACCTCGAATGCCGACCTGGGGTCGTTCTATTCCAACTATCCCTACAACATCACGCCAACGACCGACAACGACCCGTTCTTCTACCATTTCGCTCGATTTGGCACCGTTATCAAGAACTTCTTCCACTCACTGAACAGCATCGACCGGGAGAACGCCGTGGGTGAGCGAGTGCTGCTGTTGCTTCTCGTGGTTACGTCGGTGGCCGCCGCGGTGTTTCTGCTGTTGCCCTTCGTTGCGGTTCGGAAGGAGTGGCGCAAACTACCCCGCAAAGGCCTGTCGGCCGTGTTCTTTGCTGGGGTCGGCTTCGGATTCATCTTCTTCGAGATCACGCTGATGCAGCTGCTCAATCTCTTCCTGGGGTTCCCTACCTACTCGTTGACGATCACGTTGATGTCTTTGCTCGTCTTCACGGGACTAGGCGCATTGGCCAGCCAACGGATTCGGGGCGAGCAGGCCCGTCGTCGGGCCATCCCCATACTGCTCGCGATCTTGGCGGCGCTGTATCTCTTCTACTTGGTTGGGCTGACGCCCATGACCAACGCTCTCTTGAGCCTGCCCTTGGCAGCCCGCATCATGATCACCTTCGTCGTCCTGGCGCCATTGGGTCTGTGCTTCGGCATGTTCATGCCGATTGGCCTGGGGGAGATATCCCAGCTCGGCGGTAATCCCCAGCAGTACGTAGCCTGGGGTTGGGCGGTGAACGGCTTTGCCTCGGTTGTCGGCTCAGCCCTTGCCACGATCCTTGCCATGTCGTTTGGCTTTGACTTTGTGCTCGGGTTGGGGTTGGCCTGTTACGTCATCGCAGTAGCGTCGTGGTTGGGACTTTCACGCGTGACACGCGCCATTCGTCGGTGACGACTTGTCGATGAGACTTTCCAGAAATGGATGCTCACCAACTTGAACGAGGCAGGTGCCTTCTTGCTCGGCCGGCCCGCGAGTGTCCCCGAGCGCCGGTTCTGAGAGACGCGTCTACCCCCGTCTGAAGATTGCCCGAGCAACCGTGCGGAACGGAACGAACAAGAACACAGCAACGGCGAAATAGAGGAGAATCGCAAACTCGGGGACTACCAGTCCAATCACTATCGCCAACACGTAACCCGCTATTGCGTAATAGAACTTCTTGCGAGCCTCGTCGAGGTCGGGGTCAGCGACATCTTTCTTTCGCAAAGATCTGCTGAACGCATATGCGGCCAACGCGGTTAGCAAGAACCGAATCACCAGAAGGGTGACGCCGTACACGACAGCGGCCAGCCGCTGCCATTCCGCGTTCTTCTCCAATCCCTCCACCATGAGCCGGGTTGGAAACGGCAAGAGGGCGATGGCAAGCAGGAACAAGAGATTCAAGCGAAGAAAGATCGGGTCGACGTGGTCAAGTTCGTCAGTCAGACCATGATGCGCAATCCACGCAGCACCGATCGTGAAAAAACTGACAAAGTACGCTACGTAGGACGGCCAAGCGTCGAAGAACTGATGAGTCGGTGAACCCGGTGGCCGGAGGGCAATATCGACGACGAGCAGGGTAATGGCGAAGGCTAGGACCCCATCGCTGAAGCCCTCCATCCGACCCTTATCCAACGTCGTCCTTGATCTAGATGACGCCTCGTTGCTGGTCACGGACCCCCCAAGGTCTTACGCACGCGTCGAAATTGTAGGGACCACCGCTCCTCGCTCGACGGACCCGCCGCCGCAAAGGGTGTGATCTGGTACACAGCCATCAAGGGCCTTGCCGGCGAAAGGTACATCTGCCCCGATGCCGCCACTTGCAGCACTAGTGGACGTATCCGCCTCTGGAAGCCTCGTCCGTCGAGTCACCTGTCTGCCAGACGATTGGTCCGGTTCTGTTGCCTGGCGTTATGACCTCTGACGGTCGCACTGTCGTTGTGGTCGATGGTGGCGACGGAGGCGCTGTCGTCGTAGTCGTCTCCGCGGGAGTAGGCCTTGTGGCAGGTGGCAGCGTCCCTCGAGTGGAGGTGGTCGAGGTCGCCGGCGCCTGGGTTGGTTGCGTAGCGCCGTGAGTCACCACCAGGGCTGTTATGCCAACTGCCGCCGCAGCGACGATCAAGACGATCAGAGCCATCCAGCCATTGAAGATGGACCGCTTCTCGGAGCTGCGATTCAGCTCGTTCATGAAGCCCTCCTGACCAGATCGCCGATTGGCACGAATCTATAGACGCGGTCGGCCCGAGAGGAGGATCTCCCTCGGACTGCCTGACCCTCACGGAGCTGGTGCTCGGGCACGGGCTCCAGGGCGCTGCCCGTGATGGTCGACACTTTCATAGTGGACAGGCCCCTTTGATCGATGTGAGGGTGTTTCGCGTACGTCATGAGATGTACGGAAGGCGGGTGGCAGGGGTGCAAGAGCGACCCTAGGCCGACCCAAACAACCATCTCTGGGCCGACGTCCTCGACGGGCAGAGGGCGCATCGTGGACCTATGAACCTCACTCGCAACCACGAACGGACAAACCAGGAAGGAGACCGCCGTGAGCACCACCACCGCCCCTGTGACGGCCCGTGAGGTCAGGCCGCGCCGCCGTACCAGCACGCTGCTGCTCTGGACTGTGCAGATTGCCCTGGCCGCGTTTTTCTTGTTCTTCGCCGCCCTGCCCAAGCTGACCGGGTCGCATTTCTCAGTGCAGGAGTTCAGCCTGATCGGAGCAGGCCAGTGGCTGCGCTACCTGGTCGGAACAGCCGAACTGGCTGGGGCGATCGGCCTGCTCACGCCCGGGCTGGCCGGGCTGGCCGCCGCCGGACTGGCCGCGGACATGGCCGGCGCGACCATCATCAACGCCACGGTGCTGCACAACACCTCATACGGCGTCTACGTCGGGATGACTGCGCTGCTGTGCGCCGTGTTCGTGCTTCTCGCCTACAGCCGGCGGCAGCAGATCAAGGGCCTGGCAGCCGCCATCCGCCCGTGACGGGCGACCAACCGGCGTCGTGGCCGTCACGCAGGCGTTTTTCGTTATGGCCGGGTGTGCCAGGGCGAGGAGGATTGGAGGTCTCATCCCTGGCGCAGCCCGGTCCTCTTATTACTAACGGAGAAGACGCCCGAACCTTACGGTGAGAGTTGCCCGGTAAGGCCATTCACCACTTGGATGAGCGTCTGGCTAAGGGCGCTGGGTGTGGTCGTAGTGGAAGCAGCCGGCGGCTGCACGATGTTCTTGACCGTGCCCGTGACTGTGCCTACAGCATTGTTGAGGGTCTGTATCACGCCAGTGGCGGTCTGCGTCAGGTTATTGGTGCTGAGTCCAGGGCTCATTGGTGCTGTCGTTGGCGTGGTGGTTGGTGGCGGGCTCGCTGCGTACTGCGGCGGCGCCGCCACTACCGGAGGGGCGGCGACGGGAGCTGCAGTCACACTCGGATCCGGCTGCATCGGCATCGGCTTGGTGTTTACAGGTGATGTTGGTGTTTGCGGCGCAGTAGGGGGCGTTGGCGGCTTCATAGGCGGCGATGACTTCACCTCCCCAACCCTCGGCGTCGCAGGTGCGGCGGTTTCCTCATTGGCAGGTACGACCCCGAGAACTGGCACAACAAAGACCGTCAGGGCCATGGTGCCTGTGGCCACGGCACCACTGATCGTTTCTCCCCCTGACAGACCTGCACAGCACTGAGAGACACGGTGCGCCAACCGGCGAAGGAAGGCGGCAGCAACGATCAGGACTCCAGCGAACACCTCTCCAATCTCTGTCAGGAAGATGAACTGGCGTTTGAGTGCTTGGCGGGCGCGCCAGACCAACACCTCAACGGCTCCGATGCTTACCCCTTCGTGTTGAGCAATCTGCTGGTTCGTCCAGTTCCACTCCTCTCGCATCGCGAGCACGCGTCGATGGCGGGTCGAGAGACGCGCCAGAGCTTGGTCAACCAGCTCGCGGTCTACTGTCGTGAAGACGGCTTCCTCTGCGCTACTCACGGGTGCGGGTTCTTGACCTGTCGCAACCTGCTGGCGACGGCGCAGGGCATCGATGCAGGCGTTATTGGCGATCACCAGCAGCCACGGGTAGAACTGCTCGCCAGAGAAACGAGAGAGAGCCTTCCACGCTCGGACGAAAGTCTCCTGTGCTACGTCCTCGGCTTCGTGGCGGTCGTGAAGTCTTCGGACACAGACCCGGAGCACCGGGTCGTAGTACCGGTTGTATAGAGCCTCAAAGTCCGGTGATGCGTCCTTGTCCCGCTCAGACGCCAAACCCAACCCCTTCCGCTAACTGGGGCCATTGTACCTGGTCGGTTCGCCGCCCCGCGGGCCCAGCACGCCGGAGACATGCGAGAGGGGCGAACGCACAGCGGCGTGGGGAACGTGCCCCAGATGTGCGTGCCCAGCAACGCTCGCCTTTCGGTGAATGCCTACCGACCAGTCCATCGGGCATGGTGTGGGCCAGTCCCGACCATCTCGACGCGTTGACTGGGCTGCGCGAGCTGGGGCGTTCAAGCGTCTCTAAACGCACGTCATCCGGTGATGCTTTTCTCCAGCGCCGAACCTCCCCGACATGGTTGGCGGCCCCGCGGGAGTCCGGACGGTCAGTCCCAGGGAACGAGGCCAACGGAGACGGCGTTACCTCTGTGTGCCTGACCAATATCGAGACTCAGGGGGTGAAGGTTAGCCTCGGGTCTGGATGGGGTTCCTGCGGCAACCTGGACAAGGACAGAAATGGCGATGACGAATCCCGTGCTCATGGTGGTCGACGACGATCAAGAGAGCCTCAGGACACTCGAAGACTCGTTGCGCAGGTACGAACACGACTACCTGATCACCAGCGAACCCTCGTATGAAACGGCCTTTGGTCAGCTCCGCGACCTGCACGCCGCTGATCGGCCGGTGGCGATCATCTTGGTGGCCTCAACGATGCCTTCGGCATCCGCCACGGAACTCCTCGCCCAGCTCCACAGCATGCACCCCTCGGCTAAGCGGGTGCTCATAGTCCCCCGAGGCGGCGAGGCCGCACCGAGTTTACGGGTGCCCGTCCCGCTGGTACAGGACCGAGCTGAAGCTGATCCGGTTCTCCGCGCGATCGCACACGGAATGATCGACGCTTACTTGCCCACTCCGGGTGCCGGGCGGGACGAGGGATTTCACCGGGCAGTCAGCGAACTGCTGGAGGAGTGGGCTCAGGAAGCCACCCCTGCGTTGCCCGCCGTACGAATCGTCGCCCAGCAGGGTTCAGCTCGCGCCCACGAGCTGCGCGATTTGATGGCTCGTAACGGCGTGCCCTACGTCTTTCACACAGCAGAGTCCGCTGAAGGTCGGTCGTGGCTCCAGCAGGTGGGGGCAGGCGCTTCTACCCTCCCGGTCCTGGTGATGTACACCGGAGAGGTTCTGGTCGATCCGTCAAATGAACGGCTGGCGGACGCCTTCGGGCTGGCGAGCTTGCCTACCACGACGGTCGACGTGGCCATAGTGGGGGCCGGCCCCGCCGGGTTGTCGGCCGCTGTGTATACGGCCTCGGAAGGCATGTCGACGCTGGTGCTCGAGCGAGAAGCGATTGGCGGACAGGCTGGAAGCAGCTCCCTTATTCGCAACTACCTGGGCTTCCCGCGCGGTGTCAGCGGAGCCAGCTTGGCAACCAGAGCGTTCGAGCAGGCATGGTCCTTTGGTGCCATCCCGTCCATGCTTGGGCCGGTCACGGGGCTCAAGGTGGTAGGCACGGAAGGCTTCAAACTTCGTCTAATGGGTGGTCGTGAGTGCGATGCCCGTAGCGTCCTCATCGCTACGGGCGTGTCCTACCGCAGGCTTGACGCACCTGGCCTCGACTCGCTGCTCGGCGCCGGTGTCTTCTACGGAGCAACTGCATCTGAAAGCCGTGCCTTTGCCGATGACCACGTCTTCATTGCCGGCGGAGCCAACTCAGCCGGCCAAGCCGCCATCAACTTCGCTCGCTATGCACAGCAGGTGACGATCGTGGTGCGCGGCGATTCTCTGGCCGCTCGGATGTCGCAATACCTGATCGACGTGATTGAAGCCACTGACAACATCGACGTGCGCACTAACACCAAGATTGGCGGCGCCGTGGGGACCGGCCAACTGGAGGCCCTGACCCTGAACAACACCAAGACCGAAACGGGCGAGACCGTCCCCGCCTCGGCACTGATGGTGCTGATCGGTGCCGAGCCGCATACCGACTGGCTCCCGCCCAGCATCTACCGAGACGAGCACGGGTTCATCATCACAGGAAGTGACCTGATCAACGGCGGAACATCAGGGGCAAACTGGACAATGTCACGCTCGCCGCTCCCGTTGGAGACCAGCATGCCCGGCGTATTCGCCGCCGGGGATGTCCGCCACAGTTCGGTCAAGAGGGTCGCCTCGGCAGTCGGTGAAGGGTCAATCGCCGCTACCCAAATAACTCAGTACTTGCAGAAACAAGGGCAAGCCTGAAGCGCCGAAGACTCCACGGTGACGACGCATTGCCCAATGGGAGCGTCCCCTAAACCGGGTCGTCGGGACACCCGTGGTGTCGCTGACCGCCACTTCGAGGTATCCCGAGACCGGTGGCGAAAGGGCGACCTATCTGACCTTCCCCTCAGCAGCTGTCTTCAAGTGGCTCAGCCAAGCACTCAACGACGTGTCGAGCATTCCCTGCATTGCGCCGGGGTCTGCAGAGACCGGATCGCCAGAAAAGGACTCAGTAGTCGTAACCTCGACGCCGCCCTGTTTCTCTGCGAACTGCCAATCGTGGATGCCTGTGATGCCATCAGCGGTCCCGCCCCATAGAACACGCTTGCCTTCGGTGACTTCGTAGACGGTTGACTTAACAGGAAAGTCGTAACTAGTCCAGTCGAAGGAATTACCCGCTTCGAGTCGTCCGTCGATATGGGCCTCAGTGATGTCCGTTTGCCAGGTTGTCCACTCATTTACGTCAGTGTGAAGGCCCCACACGACAGTGAGAGGTGCATTGATCAGGATTTCGTGTTTCGAAATGACCGGTGCGTGGAGATCGACATTCGACGGGCTTGTCACGGAGCCTCCCTTACTGAAACCTCGCTGGGCTTCCCAAATCGTACGCCGGCGTTGTCGTCGAGCCCGTCGAGGCTCAAACCGCCTTCCGGGTTCGTTCTCGAATCTGATGGACCTCTATTTCGGACCGTTCGCCACTGCTCGTGGGGTCTCGTCAAGTTGGAGGATGGTGTGCAATGACGCCTCGCAGGTCAACACCTAGTGCGGCTGGCCGATCTCAGTCGTGGTTACGCCCTAGCTCCTTGCTGGTGGCGGGTCGTCTTGCCCGATGTGGCGCTCATGAACATGGAGGACGTGGCCTTGACTCCTTGACACCTTTCAGGGCAGAGAGGATGCCCATGAAGCCGATTATCAGGGACAACGACAGGTGGGCGAAAATGTGAAAGAGGTGTAGCCGGGAGATGATTGCTGTGCCAAGGGACCTTGGTCCCGCGGTCCGAACCCTGGTCCGGGTCCAGGACCTCTTCCGTCGCCTTTCGGCTCTGGATCAAGTGACCTTTGGCCCTTCCCAGACCCACGTGATCTCCGTACTATTTCGAGAGAACGGAAGGCGAGACACTACTTCGAGAGAACGGAGCCGCAGACTGATGTGATGCAGAAGGGGTTCCAATGACGTCACGAGCGCGAGGAACGCCTCGACGCGGGTGCCAGTGGCGAGAGCGAGCGCGGGTGAAGTCTCGTCCGTATCGGCGAATCGGAACATTTGCGAGTCGGAACGTGTACAGAGTGGGAGGTATCCATAGTGAGCAACTATCCCCTCATCAGTGATCACGGCCTGATCGGTGACCTGCAAACCTCGGCGCTCGTCACCAAGGACGGAACGATCGACTTTTTCTGTGCCCCACGCTTCGATGGCCCGAGCGTCTTCGCCTCGCTGCTCGACGCCCGGAAGGGAGGGCGGTTCCGGATCTCCTCGACGGGCCCTGGTGTCGCGACCACCCAGCTCTACTACCCGCAGTCGGCCTGCCTGATCACCCGGTTCATGGCAGACGCCGGAGTCGGCGAGCTCACCGACTTCATGCCCATCGACAACCCCACCGTGGCCACCGAGAACCACCGGATCGTTCGGGCGGTGCGCGGCGTGCGCGGCCAGCTGGCCTTCCGCCTGGACTGCGAGCCCCGCATGGACTACGGCCGCCAGCCCCACAAGCTGACGATGGCCAACGGGGGAGCGGTGTTCTCCACCCCCCAGCAGGAGCTCACCCTGCACGCCCACCCCGAGGTCAGTCTCGAGCAGTCGGGGGACGACGTGCTGGCCGACTTCACCGTGCGCGCCGGGGAGATGCGTGGCTTCGTGCTCGAGACGGCGTCACCGACCGGGCCCCGCCCGGTGGACCGGGAGGAGGCCGTCCGGCTCTTCGAAGACACCGTCACCTACTGGCGGCGATGGCTCAGCCGCTCCACCTACCGGGGCAGGTGGCAAGAGATGGTCAACCGGTCGGCCATGTCACTCAAGCTCATGACCTATGCCCCTACCGGGGCGCTGGTGGCGGCGACCACCACGGGCCTGCCCGAGAACGTCGGCGGGGAGCGCAACTGGGACTACCGCTTCACCTGGGTTCGGGACGCCTCCTTCTCGGTCTACGCCCTGCTGGGTCTCGGCTTCACCGACGAGGCCCAGGCCTTTCTCCAGTGGCTCAATCAGCGGGTGGTCGAGCACGCCGGAGGCGCCTCGGGACCCTTGAAGATCATGTACCGGATCGATGGGTCCTCGGGCCTCACCGAGGAGACGGTGCACCACCTTGAGGGTCACATGGGCTCGAGCCCGGTTCGCCTCGGCAACGGAGCCGCTGACCAGTTGCAACTCGAGATCTAC
>JBPYFR010000054.1:0-8168 GCA_051985685.1 Acidimicrobiales bacterium | reverse complement strand
CGAGCCCGACAGTGGCGTCGTGTTCATGCTCGACCAGTGCCACAACATCGAGGAGAAGATCCCGGGGCAGATCCGCTCCGTGCTCAACGTGCAGGAGATGACCGCCCGTGCCCTGCTCGTGGACAGGTCTGCACTCGCCGAGGCCGAGGCCGCCGGCGACGTGCTCGCCGGTAACGGGATCATGATGGACGCCTTCTACACCGACGTGCGGCCGGATCTGGCGGACTGGCGCTCCGGGCGCGGCCTGCCCGCCGATCCGCTCGCCGCCTATCGAGAGAGCGGGTACCGCGAGCGCATCGTCAGGGAGCGGGTCGGGGGTCAGCAGGCCGGCTGGGGGGCCTGACGTGGGCGACGCGGACGAGTTGGACGCGGACGAGTTGGACGCCGACGAATTGGTCGAGGAACTCATCGATCGATCGCACCGCCTCGGCTCCGATCGGCGCAACACGAACTATGCAGGGGGCAACACCTCGGTCAAGGGCACCACCGTCGACCCTGTCACCGGCCACGGGGTGGAATTGTTGTGGGTCAAGGGGTCCGGGAGCGACCTCGGCACTCTGCGTCCGGAAGGCCTGGCCGTGCTCCGGCTCGACCGGCTGCGCGCGTTGGTCGACGTCTATCCCGGCGTGGGGCGCGAAGACGAGATGGTCGCGGCGTTCGACTTCTGCCTGCACGGGCGGTCCCCCGCGGCGCCCTCGATCGACACCGCCATGCACGGGCTCGTTACCGCCAGGCACGTCGACCACCTCCACCCCGACAGCGGAATCGCGATCGCGACCGCGGCGGAGGGGGAACGGCTGACCAAGGAGATCTTCGGCGACCGCGTCGCCTGGCTGCCGTGGCGCCGGCCCGGCTTTCAGCTCGGGCTCGACATCGCTGCCGTCCAGTCGGCTCGACCGGACGCGGTCGGCGTGATCCTGGGCGGCCACGGGATCACGGCGTGGGGCGCGACGAGCGCCGAGGCCGAGTCAAACTCCCTCTGGATCATCGGCGAAGCGCAGCGGTTCATCGACGCCCGCGTACGGACCGACCCGTTCGGTCCCGCCGCTCCGGACCGCGGCCCCTTGCCGGAGCGCGAACGCCGGGCCAAGGCCGCCGGTCTGGCGCCGTACCTGCGCGGCGGCGCTTCGGCCGGCAGGCGGATGGTGGGCCATTTCGACGACTCCGACCCTGTGACCGCATTCCTCGCCAGTGAGAAGCTCTTCGACCTGGCCCGCCTCGGCACCTCCTGCCCCGACCACTTCCTCCGGACCAAGGTGCGGCCGCTCGTGCTCGATCTCCCGGCCGGCGCCCCAGTGGATGCGTGCGTCGCTCGCCTTTCCGAGCTCCATGCCGAGTACCGGAGTGAGTACCAGGCCTACTACGAGCGGTACGCGACGCCCGAGTCCCCTGCGATGCGCGGCGCCGACCCGGCCATCATCCTGGTTCCTGGCGTCGGGATGTTCTCGTACGGACGCGACAAGCAGACGGCGCGCGTGACCGGCGAGTTCTACGTGCACGCGATCAACGCCATGCGCGGGGCGGAGGCGATCTCGAGCTACTCCCCGATCCCCGAGAGCGAGAAATTCCGGATTGAGTACTGGTCGCTCGAGGAGGCGAAGTTGCGACGGCTCCCGCCGCCCAAGCGGCATGCCGGGCGTATCGCCCTCGTCACCGGCGCCGGGAGCGGCATCGGCAGGGCGGTCGCGGCGAAGCTGGCGGGAGAGGGTGCCTGCGTCGCCGTCGCCGACATCAACGCGGAGGGGGCGGCGGCGGTGGCCAAGGGTCTGGGAGGTCCCGACGTGGCCGTCGGCGTCGCGACCGACGTCACGGATGCGAGCGGGGTGGCCAACGCGGTAGAGACGACGCTTCTCGCGTTCGGGGGCATCGACCTGGTCGTGAACAACGCGGGACTGTCCATCTCCAAGCCTTTGCTCCAGACCACCGAGGAGGACTGGGTTTCCCAGCACGACGTGATGGCCAAGGGAAGCTTCCTCGTGTCGAAAGCCGCGGCCGAAGCCATGATCCCGCAGGGGCTCGACGGCGACATCGTGTACATCGTGTCCAAGAACGCCGTCTTCGCCGGCCCGAACAACGTGGCCTACGGGTCGTCCAAGGCCGATCAGGCTCACCAGGTCCGCCTTCTCGCCGCCGAGCTGGGCGAGCACCACATCCGGGTGAACGGCATCAACCCCGACGCCGTGGTGCGGGGTAGCGGGATCTTCGCCGGCGGCTGGGGTGCCGAGCGTGCCGCGGTGTACGGGGTCGCGGAGGAGGAGCTGGGCGAGTTCTACGCGCGCCGCAGCCTGTTGAAGCGGGAGGTCCTGCCCGAGCACGTCGCCGCCGCGGTGGCGGTGCTCGCGTCCTCCGACTTCAGCCACACCACCGGCGTGCTGGTCCCCGTGGACGGCGGAGTCGCCGCCGCCTTCCTCCGCTGACGAACGTGACACCACGTGTCTTCGCCGCGGTCGACCTGGGCGCGTCGGGCGGACGGGTCGTCGCGGGGATCGTCGAGGACGGATCCGTCTCTCTGCACACGGTGCACCGATTCCCCAACCGCGCCCGCGAGCTCGAGGGACGGTTGCGCTGGCCCATCGAGGCGCTCTATGGCGAGGTGCAGGCCGGCCTCGCGCACCTGGCCGACGACCACCCCGAGGTCGAGTCGGTGGGGATCGACACGTGGGGCATCGACTACGCGCTGTTGGACCCCGAGGGTCGGCTGCTGGCGCCACCCGTCTCCTACCGAGACGACCGCACGGCCAAGGTGATCGACGCGGTCCACGCGAAGGTGCCGCCCGAAGAGCTGTTCGCCGCCAACGGCCTGCAATTCCTGCCCTTCAACACCATCTACCAACTGGAAGCCGAGCAGCGCGGTCCCTTGTGGGCGAGGGCGGCATCGATCGCGCTGCTCCCGGACCTGATCGCCTTCTGGCTGACCGGGGAGCTGAGGACCGAGCGCACGAACGCATCGACGACGGGGCTGCTCGACGTCCACACCGGCGAGTGGTCGCCTGAGCTCACAGCCCGTCTCGGCATCCCGCCCGCCGTCCTGGCACCCCTGGTCTCGCCTGGAACGGTCCTCGGCCCGATCCGGAAGGAGATCCGGGACCGGCTGGGCCTGCCGCGCGGGATCGTGCTCACGGCCGTCGGCTCGCACGACACTGCGTCCGCCGTCGCCGGCCTGCCCGCGGCGACGGACCGCTTCGCCTACGCCTCGAGCGGCACCTGGTCGCTGGTCGGCGTGGAGACGAGCCGACCCGTCCTCACCAGCGCGGCACGCGAGGAGAACTTCACCAACGAGGCCGGCGTCGATGGCCGGATCTGCTTCCTCCGCAACACCGGAGGCTTCTGGCTCGTGCAGGAGTCGCTGCGGTCCTGGGCCGAGCGGGGCGAGGAGCACGACCTGGGGCGACTGCTCTCGGACGCGGCGCGCGTGCCGGCCGGGCGATCGCTCGTCGATGTGGACGACTCTTCGTTCCTGGCGCCGGGGCCCATGCCTGAACGGATCGCATCGGCAGCCGAGCGGGCCGGACAGCCGCGACCGCGCACGCCGGCGGAGGTGATCCGCTGCGTCCTCGACTCGTTGGCCCGGGCCTATGGGGCCACCGCGGTGCGGAGCGCGGCGCTGTCCGGCCGTGCGATCGAGGTCCTCCACGTGGTCGGAGGCGGGTCGCTCAGTCCGCTCCTCTGCCAGGCTGCGTCCGACGCGGCGGGGCTGCCGGTGATCGCCGGCCCGGCGGAGGCGACCGCCCTCGGGAACGTCGTGGTTCAGGCGCAAGAGCACGGCGCACTCCCCCCCTCGCTGGACGAGACCCGGGCCCTGGTCGCAGCACGCCTCCAGCGGAAACGGTACGAACCCGCATGAGCGTCCTTCGGGACCCATGAGCGTCGACGCCATCGACCGCCTCGAACGCATCTGCGAAGAGGTCGACGCGCAGGGTCGGGTGAGAGTGAGCGACTTGGCCGCAGACCTCTCGGTCAGCGAGATGACCATCCGCCGCGACCTCGACACCCTGGCCGAACAGGGTCGGGTGCGCCGGGTGCGCGGTGGGGCGTTGGCCCTCGGCCCACAGCCCTTCACCGAGCGGTTCGGAGTGCAGGCCCGGGCCAAGGAGCGGATCGCGGGCAAATTGCTGGCGCTGGTTCCCGAGTCCGGCGCCATCGGCTTGGATGCGTCGTCGACCCTGCAGCGGCTGGCCACATCGATCTCGGGAGCCCGGCAGCTGACGGTCGCGACGAACGGGCTCGAGACGTTCAACGCCCTCCGGGAGCGTTCCGGCGTCTCGGTGCTCCTCACCGGCGGACAACACGATCAGCGGACGGGCAGCCTCATCGGACCGCTGGCGGCCCGGTCCGCCCGGGATCTGTCCCTCGACCGCCTCTTCGTCTCGGCCGCCGGAGTGACCCCGGACGGCACGACCGAAGCCACGCTGGAGGAGGCAGAGATCAAGCTCGCCCTCATGGATGTGAGCAGGGACGTCGTGCTGGCGGTCGACAACACGAAGCTGGGCCGGATGGGTCTGGCGAGGTGCCTTCCGCTGCAGAGGGTCGACCTGTTGGTGACGGATCTCGACCCGAAGGACGAGCGACTCGGCGCCTACCGGCGCGTCGTGAAGGTGCTCTGAGTGCCAGAATGCGAGGCCGATGACCACCCCGGCGGAGACACGGCTCGCCCCGGTCGCCTTCGCCGATTGGGACGACGAGACGCGCCGCATCCTGCTGGCATATCTCCGACGCCCCGAGCTCTACCTGTCGGGGGCACCGGACGCGCCGCCGATGCCGATCGTGATGGAGCTGTTCGCCAATCACGTTCCCTTGAGCGAGACCTTCCTCGCGTTCACCGACATGCTCGCCGGCGAGGAGGCGCGGCTCGATCCCAAGCTCCGTGAGCTCGCGATCCTGCGGGTCGCCTGGCGGACGCGCTCGGGCTACGAGTGGAACCAGCACAGCCGAATGGGCGGCGAGGAAGGCCTCTCGGATGCCCAGCTGCGCGCCGTCCGCGAGGGTCGTGACGCCGAGGTGTGGACGGCCCTCGAGCGTGCCCTCCTCACGGCGGTGGACGAGATGATCGACGGGTTCGCCGTCAGTGACGAGACTTGGGGCCGGCTCACCAGCGCGCTCGACGCCGGTCAGCTCTTCGAGCTGCTCTTCGTAGTCGGAGGGTACCTCTGCCTGGCCACGGTGTTGAACAGTCTCGGCCTCCGGGGCGACCTCCCGGCGGCCCCGGCGGACGACGGGACCGAGGCCGACCCGAAGACGCAGCCCGCGCCATGAAGGCGGTGCGGAGCCACGATGGCGCCGTGAAGGTCGTCGAGCTCGACGAGCCGCCAGGCACCGGCGAGATCCTCGACATGCAAGCGACCAGCGTGTGTGCCTCCGACCTGAGCTACATCCGGTTCGGCAGCACCAACATCCTCGGCCACGAGTTGGCCGGGCTGCGGGAGGATGGGTCCCCGATCGTCGTGGAGGCGATCTACGGGTGCATGGCGTGCGACCAGTGCCTCCGTGGTGCCTACAACCTGTGCCCCACCCATCGGCGGCGCGCGCTGGGCATCGGTGCGGACGGCGGGATGTCCGAGCAGTTCCGCGCCCCGGGGGAACGGCTCGTCGCGGTGCCGTCTGGGCTCGACCTGCGCGACGCCTGCATCGTGGAGCCGGCAGCGGTCTCGTGGCACGCGCTTCGCCTGGCCGGGACCGGGCCCGCCACGAGCGTCGCCGTCGTCGGGGCCGGCGCCCTGGGCTTGCTGGCGGTGGCCGGTGCGCGGCGGATGGGCGGCCAGGACGTGTCCCTCGAGGCGCGCCATCCCCACCAACGAGAAGCCGGCGAGCGACTCGGCGCGCGCGTCGGTGCGCAAGGCACCTACGACGTCGTGGTCGAGGCGGCCGGCTCCCAGGAGAGCCTGGCCCGGTGCGGCGAGCTCGTCGCACCCCGTGGCACCATCGTCGTGCTCGGCGTCCACTTCGGTCCGGTCCGGCTCGACTGGATGCCGCTCTTCCATCACGAGGCCAGCCTCATTCCTTCGCTCGGCTATTGCGCCCATGATGGCGTGCGAGAGATGGAGGAGGCGGCGGCCATGCTGGCCGACGAGCCGGAGATCGCCCGGACGGTGATCACGCATCGATTCCCCCTCGAGGACGCGACGGAGGCGTTCAGGATGGCGTCCGACCGGAGCAGCGGCGCCATCCGGGTCGTGATCGAGCCCTCGTGAGAGGCGCCGATCAATTTCACGTCGGCCTCGTGGTGGACGACCTCGAGGCCGCGTTGGAGGAGCTCTCAGACCTGTTCGGGTACGAGTGGTGCCCGCAGATCGCGGTGCAGACGCCGGTGGTGCTCCCTGCCGCGGACATCGTGCTCGACCTGCGGTTCGCGTATTCGGCGACGCTGCCCAGGGTCGAGGTGATTCAAAGCGTGGAGGGGACGCCGTGGGTGCCGGCTCCGGGTTCGGGCATCCACCACGCGGGCTACTGGTCCGACGACCCGACAGCCGACGCCGCGCGCCTCGTCTCCCGTGGATACGCGGAGGAGGCCAGGGGCGTGCGCCCCGACGGGGCGCCAGCGTGGACGTACCACCTGAGCCCGAGCGGTCCGCGCATCGAGCTCGTGAGCAGGGAACTCCAGCCTGGATTGGAACAGTACTGGGGCTCGGGATGACCGCTGCCCGTCGGGCGGTGCGCCACATCGGTCCGTGCAGGCATCGTCTATTCAGCCGTCGTCTAACCGAGGCGGAGGGGCACCGCGTCGGAATCGTGCGCGTGTGATCCCACCTCGAGCTCGACGTCGCTCGCGGTGGGGAGCACCCTCCGTCGACTCGATGCGTCCCACGCGGCAAGCGGCCACAACGAGACGGGGACGGTGACCGAGACGGTGGACGCCGCCGGGACGAAGACGGGCGCGAAGCCAACGAGCATGTGCTCGCCGGCGTAGGGACCGCCGAGGGCCCGCCCGTACACCTGGACGACGTGGCCTCCGTCCCTCGTGCCAATGTTGGCCACCTCGACGGTGAGCGTCGCCGAGTCGTCGTGGAGCATGTCCACTACGGCTCGGCGCAGGTCGAACGTCGTGTACGAGAGTCCGAACCCGTGCGGGAACGCGGCGGGCACTCCGAGCCTGTCCAACAGACGCTGCCCGTGGTACCGGTCGTAGGTGATGGCGGTGGCACTGCGCTCGAAGGAAGGAAGGTGCTCCTCTGACGTCGGGATGGCAAAGGGAAGGCGCCCGCTCGGGTTGTGCGCCCCCGTCAGAACGTCCGCCAGCGCGTGCCCGCCCTCCATTCCCGGGTACCACATCATGAGCACCGCCGGCACCGCGGAGCGCCAGCGCTCCGTGAGGACGGCACCGGCTGCGACGATGGCAACGATGGTGGACGGGTTGGCCGCGGCGACCGCCCCGATGATGTCCTCGTCGACGGAGCGGAGCGTCAACGAGGTGCGGTCCCCTCCGTCACCGTCTTGCTCGCCGGCACGGAAGGCCTTGGCGAGCCGGTCCCGCATGTCAGCGGGAACGGGTGGGAACAAACGCAGCAACTCCGGCGTCGACACAGTGTCGGGCCCGGTGTGCTCCCCTTCGTCTCTGGCGTCGTAGCCCACCACCACGATCGCGACGTCGGCGGCTGCAGCCGCCGCGCTGGCCGCAGCCGCGTCGTCTTCCTCCACCAGCGCGACATCGGCCTCCGGGAACGCGGCGCGAACGCCATCGAACGGTGTGACACACACCGGAGGGCGGACGTCCGACGAGCCGTGGTCACCCATGTTCGCCACGGCAGCCAGACGTCCGATCAGGGCGATCGAGCGCGGGGCGGTCCGGTCCAGTGGCAGCACCGCCCGCCCGCCGACCGGGTCGTTCTTGAGCAGCACCATGGCGCGGGCGGCCACAGTCCTGGAGAGCGCTCGCGCCTCCTCGTTCGCCACGACCTCCGGCGGGGGATCCGCCTGCGCCCGGCCGGCGTAGGAGCGCAGCTGGGTCGCGACGACTCGGAGGCCGGCGCGCTCGACCATCGCCCACGACGCCTCGCCCGACTCGATCTGGCCCTTAAGGTGCTGGGCGCGCTGTTGGCGGAACGGTTCCTCCACGTCCATGCCGGCATTGAGGGCCTGGGCGCCGTCGCGTAGTCCAAAGATGAAATCCGTGACCGTGATCCCGCCCCAGCCCCAGAGGTCCCGGAGCACGGTCGTCAACAGGTAGGGGTGTT
>JBPYFR010000053.1:0-5083 GCA_051985685.1 Acidimicrobiales bacterium | reverse complement strand
CCCCGAACGGGCCGCCCAGATCATCCTGAGTGGAGTCGACCGCAGAAAGGCCAGGATCCTGATCGGTCCCGACGCGTATGTGATCGACGCCGCGGCACGGGTTCTCGGCGCCGGCTACGAGGGGCTGATGGCCCGAGGAGCCCGAGCCGGGCGCCGACGTGCCGACCGCCGGAGGACAACGAACCCCGCCTCAACCCCTGGCTTATAAACGGGCATCAGAAGTCGACAGAATCCCGCCATGTGAGCAGTACTGACACTGCTGGTGTCGCTGGTATCGATTCCAGCCGGCCCCGGTCACGAGATTGGCCCCAGCGCCTGCGACCGCCTCTTCGTTTCCGGGTATGCGGCATTTGGGAGGCCTCTATCTCCTAACCCGGACATTTGTGGTGGGCGCTGCGGGACTCGAACCCCGAACAGTGCCCGGGCGGACGTTTCGGGTGGCCCTATCACTGATCCCGTCGGTCGTTTGTGCGGGCGAGAGGACTCGAACCTCCACCCCCTTGCGGGGACCGGGACCTAAACCCGGCGCGTCTGCCTGTTCCGCCACGCCCGCGTGGCTTTGACCTGCACCTGCGCGCGCCACCGCTGTGGACGAGGGCCGCGTAGCACCACTTTGTCACCACTTCCGCTCGACCGAGCTGGCCACGGCCACTGCCGCGGCCTCGTCGTCGCCCTTGAGTCAATTGTCCAGTGGCAGCGCTTGTCCAGAGGCAGCGCTCTGTGGCCATCTTGGCCGAGACCGGGCCCGTCCTTTCCGGGCAGGGCAATCGACCCGAGGTGGTTTCGAACCCTGCAAGCCGAGAGTTCGCCCGGTGGGGGCACCTCGTCAAGCTGTTCGCCACCGAGTTCGGCATGACCCCGGCCAGTTCGCCTCGGTAGGAATGAGCCTCGGCCAACGCTCAGAGATGTCCGACGCAGGTCCCTCCGTCGTTGTCGCTGTTCGTGCCGTGTGGGAGTGGCGACTTCGCCCTGGACCTCACAGACCTCGCTTGTGACCGTGGCTCTTCTTCACGGCAGTAACCTCAACCGTGAACGTCCCAGTGGCGACATCGGCATGGTCATCAAGGACCTGACAGGTGACGGTGGTGGTGCCGATCGGGAACGTTGATCCTGAAGGTGGCGTGCAGTTGCCGGGGGTCGCCCCTGGCAGTGACGGTGCGGTAGGCCAGGAGACCACGAGACCCTTGGGGCGCGGACCCGTCGTGGTTGCCGTCTGATCGTTGGGAACGAGAAGGGTCCCCGTCAGGTTGGCGCCCGTCAGGTTGGCGCCCGTCAGGTCGGTGCCGGTCAGGTTGGCCCCGGTGAAGTTGGCCCTAGTGAAGTTGGCTCCGGTGAGGGTGCTACTACCGAAACAATCGGTGGGGATGCCACAGAACGTGAACGTGGCGCTCGACAGGTTGGCCCCGGTGAAGTCCGCCCCGGTCAGGTTGGGGCTCGGGCAAGGGGCGGGGTTGAGGGCGACAGCTAGACAGACCGTGAAGGTTGCGCTCGACAGGTCGGCGCCGCTCAGGTTGGCATTTGTAAGAGTGACCGACCCCAGAGTCGCCCCGGTGAGGTTGGCATCAGTAAGAGTCGCTCCGGTCAGTTCGACACCCGCCGTGGCGAGGTTTCCTGGCGGGAGAAAGATGGAATTGAACAACGCTGCGTCAGAAAGGTTGGCGCCAGTCAGGTTGACCCCGCTGAAGGTGGCGGCATCGCAGGACGTCGGACTGGGATCAAGGTAGCCGCAGGCGACGAAGGTGGCGCCCGAAAGGTTGGCATCGGTCAGGTTGGCTCCGCTGAGGGTGCTGGCGTCGCAGGGTGTTGGACCGTTGCAGTCGGCAAATTTGGCGCCCGAGAGGTTGGCGAAGCTGAGATCGAGGCCCGACAGGTTGGCGCCACCCAGGTCGGCACCGGGGCAGTTGGTGAAGTTCGTCGAAGTCGGGTTGGAGACGATCGTGCAGCCATTGATGATGGTGTCCGCAGAGGCTGGGGTCGACGTTGCGAGGACCGGCGTGACAAAGGCCACCACGATCACCAGAACCGTGCCGGTCACCCGCAGAAGACGTCCGAACATGACCCACCCCCGATCAACTAGCTACCGGAACGGTATACCGATTCGGGCTTCGGTGTCCGGTGATTTCGGGTTGGCGTAATGAGCGGGTCCTGGGTCATCGACACAACCTCGGCCAGCCCTCGCCGGATCGGCTGCTCAGGTAACGGATGCCTGAGAAGGTTGAGCCGCTGCCGGCACATCACTCGTGAGGAGTACATGCGGTTGACCGTCGCCCGCGACGAGAAGCCGCCCGGGCGCAAGTGTGAGTAGTGCGGGAAACGGCTCCCGGCGGCGCCACCAACGTCGTCCCTATTGCTCCAAGTCGTGCCGGAACATGGCGAGTGAGCGAAACGGCCCCATAGGACGTTCCAGGACACACGCTTGCGTACCGTCCAGGTGTCGTGTGCCGGAAAGCGAACAGGGAAACGCGGGCGCTATGTCACCGATTCTCAACCCTTCGCCGATGCCGGGACTGACGCCGGAGTTGTGGGGTGGGTCTCAGATGAGGCTTGATCTGTTGGGCTCAGCCGTCTGGCTGCGGTGAGGGCGGGGTGGGGATGTCTTCACCTCTCCTCAAAAAGAGCAACAGATCTTCTCGAGACATCCAGGGAAATGGAATGAGGCCCATCGCCTTGAGTGATGCATTCATTTGATCGAGCGCCCTCTGTCGCTCGATATCGAGTTCGCTTAGTCGCGTGTCAAGGGCAGGGTCGGGACTTTCGCTTCTGAGAAACTCACTCGCCAACCCGATCTCGGTTTCATACAGCTTGAGGTAGTCACGTCGCGCCCGTTCCGCATTGCTCATTTCCTCGTTCGTCACGCCTGGAACCGTACCCGGGTTGATTCGGAAGCGGCCCTACCTGTCGATCGTCGTGTCAGCAGAGCACCCACAGCCGCCGCCTGCGGCGCCGTGGGTGCCGCGTCTCACCAACCCGTCACCGCTTTCGTCGGTTGAGGCCCATTCTCGGCGTAAATCAGGCTCACCCCGGGATGTGCCCCGGCGTGGCCGAAAGCCGGCTCGGGCGGCGATGGGGACAGACCGGGTGTCCCCCGTGAACCCGCCGACAACCCCGGTGGTCCCGGTGCTTCCCCTCACGACCCCCTGCCACCCCGGTGATCCCGGTGGTTCCCTGCAACCCCTCGTGAACCCTCACCCGCCGCCTGACTCTCCGCCCGTCTATCCTCCGCTGCCACTCAGAGGAGGATCATGGTCACGAGCCGAGCCGACGCCAATCGACGAGTGCTTGCAGCAGCACGAGCAGTGGATCGAAACGACGAGCAGGCTGCTCGTGCGCTTCTGACGTTCGAAAACGACGAGGAAATGTTGACGTTTCTCGTGCGCACACTGCGGCTCCTTTCGGCAGTGCTCGACGAACGCAGTCAAAGCGATCCTGAAAAGTACGTCAGACAGCTCGTCAAGTGGTTATCGACGATCGACGGCGATGACCGACTCGTGGCGGACAAGCGCACTCGCCGACCACAACATCGGGCGCCGCATCCATCATCCCGACATCCGAGCCCGTCGACCCGATAGCCGAGTCCTGGGTCGAGACTCCCGCCAAGCACCGGAGCAGCGGCCGACCACCCGGCGGCGAGTTGGCATGGTTGCCACCTCGTGCTCGCTGACCTGGGGGCGACTCACATCGCAATCGTTTCTTCATTGGAGAAGGTGTGAAAGACTCCGCGCCACTTCCAACCGGCCGCTGTGCTAGAACAAGCCCTCGCCTCATCCGATGCGCCCGCGAAAGGCGGCTGAGCAGACTGGGAGTAGGCCGCGAGTGGGGGATGAAGCGACAGGTCTAGCAGACGCATCAGCCCCTCCAGTCGATGCGACGGAGCCACGGCACCCCTGGCTCGCACCAGGAGTACTCGTCTGCGCGGCCTTCGCCTTTCGGATCGTCCTCGGCCACATCTTCACCTACTACGGTGGCGACGCTCCCGAGTACACGGCTATTGGCAAGAACCTCGCCGCCGGACACGGCTATTCGATCGCGACGCACTCGCCCTACGTGGCGACCGACATCCGGCTGCCGGGGTACCCAGTCTTCCTCGCCACTGCCTTTCTGTTCAGCGGGTCGCATTGGTCGGTCATCGTGCTTAATTCGCTACTCGGCGCGATCAGCACCTTGTTCGTCTGGTTGATCTCGCGGGGCCTGCACCTTTCCCGGACACGCGCGCTGTGGGCGACCGGCATTTCCGCCCTCTTGCTCTCCACGGCTTCAATCGCTGGCATCGCGCAATCCGAAAGCCTCTCCATTCCAGCCGTCTTGGCCTTCGTGTACTTCATTCTGATCAAGCCACCGAAGTCATTGCTTTGGCTGTTCGTGGGCGGGAGCGTGCTGGCCTGGCTAGTGGCTCTGACCCGGGACGAGCTCGCGGCCTTTGTCGTCCTGGTCGCTGTCGTGGCGGCGCGTCGAGCGCACTTGAAGGCACTGGCCTCAGTGGCACTCGTTCTCTGCTTCCTCCTTGGTTCCGGTGCATGGCTCGTTCGTAACGATGTGCAAGTCCATCGAACGGAATATGTCGACTCGATGTTGACCGATCAGACCATCGTCGCAACGATGAATGGCAACCAGAGCGCTCCTCTCTACACGAAAGCCAACCGGTTCATCATGGAGCCGACGATCCCTCCCGCCGTGCGATCCAGCTACGGGCGCCAGGCCTCTGCGTACGCCAAGGAGACGTTGGGCCACCACTTCACGACGTTTGCCCAGGACAAGGTCAAGTACTATGCGGAAGCCCTGTTCCCGGTCCCGATCTACGGGCTGACCTATGGACAGACCGTGAACGCACTGGGCTGGTTCCTCTGGTCGTTGGCACTCGTGGTCATCTACGCGCTGGCGCTGATCACGACGGTTCGCTGGTGGAGCTCAGGCCGTCGGACGGACGTGGTCTCACTGTTGCTGTTTCCCGCGTTCATCCTCTGTTTCGAGCTGATCTTCGAGCCGCAATACCGTTTCTGGTATCCGGCGCTGCTGCTCATCATGCCGATGGCGCTGCAGGCGATGTCCGCCGATACGTACCGCCGGCTGACGGGAGCCCGAGCCA
>JBPYFR010000052.1:0-8046 GCA_051985685.1 Acidimicrobiales bacterium | reverse complement strand
GTTCACCGACAAGGACCCGGGCACGGAGAGTCTGACCTGAGCGAAAAGCCGGTGCCCGATCCACCGGGCCTGCACCTCGGACACCTCGTCTACGCCGTCCAGGGCCGCGACCGCTGCGGTGATGCGGTCGATGACGTGGGGGTCTACGGCGTCAAGAAGGCGTTGGCCGATGTTGACCGAGGTCCGCACCAAGATGAGAAGGATCACCAGCGCGATCAGCAAGCCCATGGCCGGATCTGCCCAGTCGAGACCACAAGCGACACCGACGGCGCCGACGACGACCAAGAACGACGCGATTCCATCGGCACGGGCGTGGTCCCCGTCGGCTTCAAGGGCCGCGGACCCGATGCGTCGGCCCACCCTCGTCCGATACTGGGCGACGATCTCGTTACCGAGGACTCCGATCAGACCGGCCACGACGACCACGGGCAGGTGGGTGATCTTTTCGGGATGGAGGAGTCGCTCCATGGCGCTGAAGACGGCGACACCCGCTGAGGCGGCCACGACGAGAACGACCACCAGGCCCGCCACGTCTTCGACTTTGCCGAAACCGTAAGTGAACCGCCGGGTGGGCGGGCGATCGCTCAGCCGGAAGGCCAACCACAACGGGATCGCAGTCAGGGCGTCGGCCCCGTTGTGAAGGGCATCGCTGAAGAGCGCCACCGAGCCGCTCAGCGCCACCACCACTGCTTGGAGGCCAGCGGCCATGAGCAGCACAGCCAGACTCACCAGGATGGCTCGTACTCCTTCGTTGTTACCTTCGAGCGCATCATCGACCGAGTCGGCCGGGTCGTGCGTATGGGGCACGACAAACGCTCGAAAAGAGTGTCTTGGGCGACCGCCAATGCCATCGCTCGGAGCGGGTTTATGCCGATCGTGGTCCTGATGATGACCTTCACCCATAGATCCATTGTCCATGGCCCCGATGCGTTCCGCACGATGCGAGTCAGTCGCAATTAGCCCTGCCGCAGTACACCGGTTCGGGGGCGACAGGTGGTCTAGGGAATCCGCAAGTGACCCGATAATGGCATCACCGGTCGCCCGCACACGTGAGCAAGATCCGATGATGCCGCACTTAGAAGTCCCAGCGCGTGTGGCTGAATGGGCCCTTGCCGAAGCCCAATGCCTGCGTCGGCTTCAGCTGGTACACGAGCGCTGGCCCGCGGAACGTGCCGTCGTCGGCGACCTCGAACGCCCAGTCGCTCCCGTACTTGGCGAAGAAGCCATCAGCCACCCTCTGTAGGTGGGACAGGTCCCGCACGATCTCGACTTCGCCATGCAGCACGATGTCGACTCCTTCGTTCCAGGTGTTGCACCCTGTCGTCACTGCGCAGTGCGGATTGGCAGCCAGGTTTCTTGACTTCTGTTCTTGCGGCCCGCTGCTGAAGTAGAGGGCACCGTCCATCCAAACGGCTACGACGGGCGTGACATGCGGCCGCCCATCGAACCGGACGCTCGATACCCAGAACAGTTGGGCCTGTTCCAGGAGAGCAACGGCCTTTGGCCAGGGTGTGGCCTCGGCCCGATCCTGGCTGTATCGGGCGTCCAAGGTTGTGATCGGCACCTGCTCGCTCACCACTCCTCCTTCCAATTCACCAACACGCCGGGTCCGGCCTGTGGAGATGCTAGGAGCAATGCAATCCGGCCGGGGCGAAGATTGACTCGTCTGAGGTCAGCCTGAAGGCGACAACTGTTGGCCGAGCAGCGTCTTCTCTGCGGTCAGGTGGACAGGCTGATGAGCGACGCAATTGCCGCGTGAGCGTCTCGTTCGCTAAGGAGCCCGAGACCCAAATGTTGTAGGCATGGGTGTCCACGCCGGTGGCGGAAACGGGGCACTGCACCAAGCGCGCAGAGACGCTCCTCCACGCCTCCCAGTCGTTCCCCCGATTCCCCGGTTTCGTCTCGCGAACTGCGAAAACCTGGCGAAGTGACCGCGTGTCGCGGAGACCCTCCTGGGAGCTGACTGATGGCAAGAGGACCTCTGACACCTGGCCTCCCAGAGGTGCCGACAGCTCTTCGATCCTCAGTCGCCCTACGGTTGGGCAAGGCTTGCCCGGCGGCAGGGAGGAGGAGCGATGTGGGATCGCGATGAACTGATTACCCGATGCCTCGCAGCGACGGGCGGGAGTGAACCACTTCTCGCCGTCAGAGACGTCTTGGAAGAGGCGGTCTCGGGGCGGGCCCTAACGTTGGGCGACGTTGGGAAGCCCACCGCCGACTGGCTGGACATCTGGTACTCCTCCCCCGTCCTGACAGTCCTGTACGCGGTGTGGCCTCCTGGCATCTCCCTCTTCCCTCACGACCATCGCATGTGGGCCGCCATCGGGATCTACGGCGGTCGAGAGGACAACACCTTCTACCGGCGCCATGAGAACACACTCGTGGCTTCCGGCGGAAGGGAGCTGCACGACCGCGACGTGCTGTTGCTGGGAGACGACGCGATCCACGCGGTGCGAAACCCGTTGGCCCGCTACACCGGTGCAGTTCACGTCTACGGGGGAGACTTCGTCGCGACGGAACGCAGCATGTGGGATCCCGACACACTGGTCGAGGCGCCTTGGGACTTCGGTTCGGTTCGACAGGTGTTCGACGAGGCAGAGAACGCGTTCCAGAACGCCGAAGGAATGCAGACGAAGCCGTCTGCGACGTGACGTCACCAGACGCCGGGTCCCACGATCTGAGAAACCAACTCGCGAGAGGTCAGGTCCTCGAACCCGCGAAGGAATGATAAACGGCACCTGCACACAGGTTGGGCCGCCCGCGCCCGCCCCAAGTCGGCCTGAGCCGGCCTGAGCGGGCCCGCCCCTGACGGTCGTACACTCGGACTACGAGCCAGTTCGGCCCGGCCGAGGGACGGAGAGACCAGGTGCCACACGACCCGACCGAAATCCGAAACGTCGCCCTCGTCGGCCACCACGGTGCCGGCAAGACGACGCTGGCCGAGGCCCTGCTGGCCACCACGGGGGCCCTCGCGCGCCGGGGCTCGGTGGAGAAAGGCTCCACTGTCATGGACTTCGAGCCCGAGGAGGTCTCTCGACAGCTGTCCATCTCCACGTCTTTGGCCCCCTTCACGGTCAACGGAGTGAAGGTGAACCTGCTCGACACCCCGGGCTACGCAGACTTCGCCGGCGAGATGCTGACTGCCCTGGCCAACGTCGATCTGGCCGTCGTGGTCGTGAGCGCCACCGACGGAGTGCAGGCCCAGACCGAAGATGCGTGGCGAGCCGCGGCCCGGATGAGTCTGCCTCGGGTCGTGGTGGTCAACAAGCTCGACCGCGACCGAGCAGACTTCGATCGCACCCTCGCCCAGATACGGGACACGTTCGGCGCCGGCGTCGCACCCGTGGAGCTCCCGATCGGACACGAGAGCGATTTTCATGGCGTCATCGACCTGCTCGACGACACCGCCACCCATTACGACACCCAGAGCGGTGGCGCGGGTGCCGGCGACGGCTCCGTGCCCCCCGCGGGTCACGAGGGGCCGATCCCAGACGATCTGGTCGATGAAGAGCACACCGTCCACGAACAGCTCGTCGAGGGGATCGTGGTGGGCGACGACGATCTCATGGAGCGGTATCTCGAGGGCGAGACTCTCGACTACTCGGAGCTTGAGAAGAGCCTGGCCGGCGGCGTGGCGTCGGGAGCCGTCTTCCCGGTCCTCTGCTGTTCGGCCGTGAGCGGCGTCGGCGTGGACCGGCTGGCCCGGCTCATCGAGGAGCTCTGTCCCGCGCCGGCCTCGCGGCCACCGGTCATCGCGACGGCGGGCGACACGACCACGGACATACCCTCCGACCCGGCCGGCCCAACGCTGCTCACCGTCACCAAGACCTTCAACGACAGCCACACGGGCAAGATGTCGCTCTGCAAGGTCGTCTCCGGAACGCTCCAGCCCGATGCCATCCTGGTCAACTCACGCACCAAGGAAGAGGAACGCCTACACGCCCTGCAGAGCATCGCCGGGCACGCCACCGCGCCGGCCACGAGCGTCGCCGCAGGCGACTTCGTCGCCGTGCCACGGCTCAACGGGACCCGCACGGGCGACACCCTGGCGCCGAAGGGTCAACCCGTCACGGTCGCACCACCGACCCTGCCGGCACCGCCGCTCCAGGTGGCGGTGAAGCCGGCCACGCGGTCGGACGAGGACAAGCTCATGCCGGCGCTGCACCGTCTGTGCGACGAGGATCCGTCGCTCGCGGTCAACCGCGACGATGAGACCCACCAGACCATCCTCGGCGTGAACGGCGAGGTGCACTTGTCGGTCACGCTCGAACGGCTCGAGCGCAAGTGCAACGTCCACGTCGAGCGAGAGAACCTCCGCATCCCCTACCGCGAAACCATCACCCAGCCGGCTCAGGCCGAGGGTAAGCACAAGAAGCAATCCGGTGGCCACGGCCAGTTCGGCGTCGCCCATCTGCGGCTCGAGCCCGTGCCCCGCGGTGAGGGTTTCGCGTTCCACGACGAGGTGGTCGGAGGCGCGATCCCGCGCCAGTACATCCCTGCGGTCGAGAAGGGCGTGGTCGAGACGATGGCGTCGGGTGGTGTCCACGGGTTCCCCGTGGTCGACATCGCCGTCACCGTCGATGACGGCAAAGCGCACTCCGTCGACTCCAACGAGGTGAGCTTCAAGATGGCGGCCGCCCTCGCCTTCCGACAGGCGATGGCCGACGCAGGGCCGATCGTCCTGGAGCCGATCTCCCGGCTCGAGGTGACGGTCCCCGGCGACGTCCAGGGGGAGGTGATGGGCGACCTCCACTCACGCCGAGCCCGCATCGTCGGCACCGACGCGGCTGCAGACGGCTTCCAGACGGTGATTGCGACCGTGCCGACGGCCGAGATCACTCGCTACGCCGTCGATCTGCGCGCCATCACCGGAGGGCGCGGTTCGTTCAGCGTCGCCCACGAGCGTTACGACATGCTCCCCGAGCACCTAATGTCCTCGCTCCCCAAAGACGAGGCCTGACCCGGCCGACCCCGGCCGACGCAGTTCGGCGTCCGACCGCCGTACGACGTCAGAACATGTGCGTGTGGCTGAACCGCACGGGGATACGACGCAGGATGAGCGTCCCCAGCAACTCGTTCCCGGGTGAGGTCACCACCGAGACGGCGAGGATCCCTTCCTGGCGCCCGAGCGGCTTGGACACCGAGTCGGCGTTGAAATGCCCCGTGAAGGCCGCGACGCACACGGCCTGATGGGCCGGCACACGACCGGCCACCCGCCGGTACAACTTCGGCGCAAAGCTGTGCAGGTTGGTCAGGGTGAACTTGCGAATGCCCTCGAGGTGGCCGTGGTGCCCGACCGCCTTGGTCGCGGTCGGAAGCGCGAGGTAGCAAGACTCGTCGGTGGTCCCGACGTCTGTGCGGGCGGTGCTGCATCCCACGAATAACGTGGCGCACAACGTCACGCCGGCCGCGAAGGCTCCGAGGCGCCTCACTCCGGCGCCTCCCTCGTGGCAGGCGCCGGTTCGGACCCGGCCGCAGACTCCGCCGCCGCCCCTGCCTCGTTCCCCGCCGCCCCTGCTTCGCTCCCCGCCGCCTCCGCCCCTGTTTCGCTCGCCGCTGCCGGCGCCTCCGCCGCTGCCCTCGCCATGGCCCCGACTTGGGACGGGTGAGCAAGGACGACCGGTCCGGCCTCCACGTCCGACGCCAGGGCGGACCGGCTCCAATGCCCTCGGCGCACCTGCAGGGCCAGCTGTCCGATGAAGAGCCACCCCACGATCAAGATGAACCAGAAGCTGATCAAGCGGTAGAGCAAGACTGCGTCCACCGTGCTCGACTCCGCCCCGCCGAACGCGACCAAGGCGACGGTGATGGAGCCCTCGACCACCCCCAGCCCCCCCGGCGTGAAGGGCAGGGTGGCGGCCAGCTGCCCGGCGCCATAGGCGAGGAGCAAGCCCTTCCACGGGATCGGCGCATCGATGGCGACGAACATGAGGGCGAAGCACGCACAGTCAAGAAGCCAGTTGGCCGTGCCCCACCACACGATCCGGCCGGTCTGGCCCCAGGTGAGACGCACCGCGGTCATCCACGCCATGATCCGGGCGACCTGATCTTGGACATCTCCCCGCGGCCGTCCGACGACCGCAACGGAGACGCGCAACGCCAACGACACCACCGCGTGCAGAGGTCGCTCGTAGACGAACAAGGAACCGATCGCGAGTGCGAGCACGAAGACGCCGATCAGCACCGGCACCAAGTCGAAGGAGGCGCCGACGTTGACCGCCAGGGCGAGTCCGATCACCGCCACCAGGGACAGGCTCACCATCGATGCGATCAGGGTCCCCGCCATGGCCCAGGCCGACAGTGTGTTGGATGCGCCGAAGCGGCGGAACCACCGGAACCCGTAGACGGTCGCCACGGCGTTGCCAGCCGGCAAAGAGTTGACGAGCGCCTGCGACGCGACCGTCAACATGAACAGTGGCCGCCACGGGGCGCGCAAGTGCCCGGCCTTGAGGAGCTCGTACTGCATCCTGGCGAAGCAGGCGTACGACCCGATCTCAGCGACGATCGCCGGCGCCAGCAGGTACCAGTCGAAGGTCTTGAAGATCGTGCTGAGGCCCGCGAGCTCGTCGCCCTTCGACGAGAGCGCCCATACGGCGACGCCGACGATGCCGAACCCGACGACCCACCGGACGACCGGCCAGGCGCGGCGGGCCCATCCCGCCGACCCGCGCCCGGGCGAGCGCCCCGGGCCGGCGCCATCGAAAGAGGTCGGTGCCCTCGGCCTCGCCAACGGACCGATCTCGAGGCGAGCCTCCGCCCCGCCGGCCTTCTCCGCCCCGCCGGGCTCCTCCACCCCGCCGGGCTCCTCCACCACGCCGGGCTCCTCGGGCGACGACGAAGGCGATGGCGACGCGCTATCCGGGCCAGGCGTCGGTGAGCCTCTTCCAGGACAGCTGCAGCGTCTCGGGCATCACCCGAGTCTCGGCCACGGAGGTCATGAAATTGGTGTCACCCGACCAGCGCGGCAGCACATGCAGGTGCACGTGCGATGGCAACCCCGCCCCCGCGGCGCGCCCAAGGTTCGCGCCCATGTTCAGTCCGTCTGGCTCGTATGCCTTCTCTATGGTGGCCACCGAGCCTTGTGTCGCCGACCACAGCTCGGCGGACTCCGAGTCGGTGAGCTCGACCAGAGAGCCCACGTGGCGCAGGGGCATCACCAGCACGTGCCCACTCGCGTACGGGTACGCGTTCATCACGACGAAGGTCAGCTCCCCCCGCCAGACGACGAGGTTGTCCTCAGAAGGGGGACCGCTCGCGGCGAGCGCACAGAAGACACACTCGTCCTCCCTGTGCGCCAGGCTGCCCGCCCGCTCGCGCGCCGTGGCTTCCACGATGTACTCGCGGCGCCAGCCGGCCCACAGCCGCTCCAGGCTGCTCAACTTCCGCCCGCCTTCATCTCGGCGCCGGCGCTCGGAGCCGTTGGAGCCCTGTCTTCGGGCCGCCCCTTGCGGGCCACCTCCTCGACCACTTCGTCCATCAGGGCGTCGACCGCCACCCCGTGCTCGGGTTTGGTCTCCCAACCGCGCCGGTTGACCCCCACCGACCCCGCGGCGACATCCTCGTTCCCCACGACGAGGACGTACGGGATCTTCGCCAATTTGGCCCGGCGGATCAGCGCCTTGAGGTTCTCCCCGCTCGTATCGACCTCGGTCCGCAGCCCCGCGTCGATGCAGGTCGTCGCCACTGACTGCGCGTATGCGGCGTGTGCGTCTGATACCGGAATCACCCGGACCTGCACGGGGCACAACCAAGTTGGCAACGCTCCCGCGTAGTGCTCAATCAGGATCGCCATAAAGCGCTCCACCGATCCGAACAATGCGCGGTGAATCATGATCGGTCGGTGGCGCGCATTGTCCGCTCCGACGTACTCGAGCCCGAACCGCGGCGGCAGCTGGAAGTCCAACTGCACCGTCGACAGTTGCCACGTGCGACCGATGGCGTCTTTCGACTGCACCGAGATCTTGGGCCCGTAGAACGCGCCACCTCCCTCGTCCATGACGAGGTCAAGACCCATCTCGAGTCCCGTCGAACGCAGCGCCTCGGTGG
>JBPYFR010000051.1:0-5456 GCA_051985685.1 Acidimicrobiales bacterium | reverse complement strand
TGAAAAGTAGAATCCGTTCTAGTTGCAGGGGCTGGCCCCGGGCAACCAGATCAACACAGACGCGCGAAGCGCAAAGATGCCGAGTGCAAGGCACCGGAGGTGCCAGGTGCAAGGTGCCAGGCGCAAGGCGTGAAGAGGCAGTTAAGGCAATTAGTAGGAGGACTCTCCGTGTACAACGAGCTGTGCGAACGCCTCGGGATCGAGTTCCCGATCTTTGCCTTCACCCACTGCCGGGACGTCGCCGCGGCGGTGACCAATGCGGGTGGTCTGGGCGTGTTGGGCGCGGTCGGGTTCAGCGCCGACGAGCTCGAGGTGGAGCTGACCTGGCTGGACGACCACGTCGGTGATGGTCCCTACGGCGTCGACATCGTCATCCCCGGCAAGTACGAGGGTATGGACGAGATCGATCCGGTCAAGCTCGAAGCCGAGCTGCGGGCCATGATCCCCGAGGAGCACCGCACGTTCGCCAAGAAGATCCTGGCCGACCACGGCGTGCCCGAGCTCGAGGGTGGACCTCGGCGCGAGCTCTTGGGGTGGACGGCGGCGACCGCGGCACCGTTGATCGAGGTCATCTTGCGCCATCCGAAGGTGAAGCTGGTTGCCAACGCGCTGGGGACGCCGCCCGACGACGTGATCGAGCGGGTGCACGACCACGGGATGCTCATGGCCGCCCTGGCAGGCTCGGTCAAGCACGCCCGCAACCACAAGGCGGCCGGCGTTGACGTCGTGATCTGCCAAGGCTCCGAGGGCGGTGGCCACACCGGTGACGTCGGGTCGATCGTGTTGTGGCCCGAGGTCGTAGACGCGGTCGCTCCGCTGCCGGTCCTCGCGGCAGGCGGCATCGGGTCTGGACGCCAGATGGCGGCCGCGATGGTCATGGGCGCAGCGGGGGTGTGGACGGGATCGCTGTGGCTGACCGTTGAGGAAGCCGACGTGCCGCCTAAGCAGATGGAGTCCTACTTGAGAGCGACCTCGCGTGACACTGTCCGTTCCCGCTCTTTCACAGGCAAACCGTGCCGGTTGCTCAGGAACGACTGGACCGACGCCTGGGAGGCCCCGGGCAACCCCAAGCCGCTTGGCATGCCACTGCAGATGATGGTGGCCATCGACTGCGTGTCCCGGGGTCACGCCTACCCCGAGGAGGCTCGGGACGTGAACTTCAACCCGGCCGGGCAGGTGATCGGGCTGGCGACGTCGGTGCGCCGGACCCGCGACGTGGTGCTCGAGCTCGTCGAGGAGTACATCGACGCGGTGGAGCGGCTGCAGAAGGTCAACGAGGGCGTCACAGCCTGAATCTCGGATCCGCCCTGCCGCGGTGGACCCGCGGCGGTCATCGGCCGCGGGCAGTCATCCGCCGCGGACGGTGATCCGCCGCTCCAGCGCGGTCAGGCACGACCCATTCGCGCGACGAGCAGGACAATCCCTCTCTTGCATATCGAGATTCTCGGACTGCTCGGAGTCGGCCCGGCAGCGTAGTGTCGCTGGTATGGAACTCCACGAGGCCTTGTATACGACGCGGGCCATGCGCCGGGTCCGTCCCGACCCGATCCCCCTTGACGTACAGGCCCGGATCCTCGATGCCGCCATCAGAGCCCCTTCGGGTGGCAACCAGCAGAACTGGCGCTTCTTGTTCCTCGACGACCCCGCCAAGAAAGCGTCGCTGGCACCCCTGTACCAGCACGCCATCGGTGAGCTCTGGAAGCACGTGTACAAGCCCCAGCTCGATCAGGCCCACGCCAACCCGGACGACCCGGAGTCCATCCAGATCCTCAAGGTGCAACGCTCCGCCCAGTGGCTGGCCGACCACTTCGAGCAGGTCCCGCTCTTCATGTTTCCCTTTAGCCAGCACGACCCGACGGGCGGTTCGATCTATCCAGCCGTCTGGAGCGCCATGCTGGCCGCTCGGGCGGAGGGAGTCGGCAGTTGCCTCACCGCGTTGCTGCAGTTCTTCCATCCCGCCGAGACGTTCGAGATCCTGGGCGTCCCGACCGACGAAGGATGGGTCTTGAGCGGCACCGTGAGCTTTGGTTACCCGATCGGCACGTGGGGCGTCGGTGACCGGCGCCCCGCTCACGACGTGGCCTCCCGCAACAAGTGGGGCGCGCCGGTCGGCTTCGAGGTCCCTGAACCGCTGTGGCCGGGCTGACCGAGGTGACGGTGCCCTTCGCCGGCACCGTCCTCGCCGTGTCCGTGGAGCCGGGCCAGCGGGTCGCGGCCGGGGCAATCCTGTTCGTGCTCGAGTCGA
Organism: Acidimicrobiales bacterium; assembly: GCA_051985685.1. Lineage (GTDB taxonomy): Bacteria > Actinomycetota > Acidimicrobiia > Acidimicrobiales > RAAP-2 > Bog-473. The sequence continues at coordinate 3,211 of JBPYFR010000051.1, read as the reverse complement.
TGAAGATGGAGCACGTCGTGGAGGCGCCGACCGCTGGTGTCGTCGATTCGGTGACCGTGTCGGTCGGCGACGCGGTGCAATCGGGTGACGTGCTGATGTGGTTGGGCGAGGACGAGTCCGTCGCGGTGGTGGGTTCGGGATCGCGATCCGCATCGGCGTGGGGCTCGACGCCGCGTCCGCAGGACCAGTCCGACGACGACGAGGACACGATCGTCGTCCGTCCCGAGCTCGTCGAGCTGCGTGCCCGCGTGGCGCAGACGCTCGATCCGGGACGTCCCGAGGCCACCGAGCGCCGCCACGCGGGTGGGCGCCGCACGGCGCGGGAGAACATCGAGGACCTGTGCGACCCCGGCAGCTTCGAGGAGTACGGCGGCCTCGTCGTCGCGGCCCAGCGGGCACGCCGGAGCGCGCCGGACCTCGTCGCCAACACCCCGGCCGACGGGCTCGTCGCAGGAATCGGCCGGGTCAACGGCGATCTGTTTTCCTCAGAACGGTCGCGGTGCGCGGTGCTGTCGTACGACTATTCGGTGCTGGCCGGCACCCAGGGCCAAATGAACCACCGTAAGAAGGACCGCCTCTTTGCTCTGGTCGAGCGGCTGCGCCTGCCCGTCGTCCTGTTCGCCGAGGGGGGCGGAGGGCGGCCGGGCGACACCGACGTGGCCGCAGTCACCGGGCTCGATACGGAAGCCTTCGCCCTCTTCGGCGCCCTGAGCGGGCAGGTGCCGCTGGTCGGCGTCGTGTCCGGGCGGTGCTTCGCCGGCAACGCAGCCCTGCTCGGATGCTGCCACGTCATCATCGCCACTCCAGACGCCAACATCGGGATGGGAGGCCCGGCCATGATCGAGGGCGGCGGGCTCGGTGTGTTCTCGCCGGACGACGTCGGACCCGTGTCGGTCCAGGTGCCCAACGGGGTGATCGACGTCCTCGCCGCCGACGAGAAGGAGGCCGTCGAGGTGGCCCGGCAGTACTTGTCGTACTTCCAGGGCGACGTGTCGGGGGAGGTGCGCGCGTGGAGTTGCGCCGACCAGGCGGCCTTACGAGCGGTCGTACCACCAGACCGGAGGCGCGTCTACGACGTTCGGCGTGCGATCGAGCTGCTGGCCGACGAGGGGTCGGTCCTCGAACTGCGACCATCGTTCTTCCCAGGGATGGTCACGGCGCTGGCGCGCCTGGAGGGCAGGGCCGTCGGGGTGATCGCCAACAACCCGATGCACCTGGCCGGGGCGATCGACGCCGGGTGCGCCGACAAGGCGGCCCGGTTCATGCAACTGTGCGAGGCCTTTGGGTTGCCGCTGTTGATCCTGTGCGACACCCCCGGGTTCATGGTCGGGCCCGAAGCCGAGGAGACGGCGCTGGTCCGACACGTGAGCCGCATGTTCGTCGTGGGGGCTTCCATGACAGTGCCGTTCGCGACGGTGGTCTTGCGCAAGGGGTATGGCCTCGGTGCGCAGGCCATGGCGGGTGGAAGTTTCCGCAGGCCGTTGTTCACGGTGGCATGGCCGACCGGCGAGCTCGGCGGGATGGGGCTCGAGGGCGCCGTCCGGCTCGGGTTCCGCCGCGAACTGGACCAGATCGCGGATCCCGAGGAACGCGAAGCGGCGTTCTCTGCGATGGTGTTCCGTGCCTACGAGCACGGCAAAGCGCTCAACGTGGCCGAGCACTTCGAGATCGACGACGTGATCGACCCCGCGCTGACCCGGGCTCGCTTCGTCCACGCGCTCGAGTCGGCCGGCCCGCCGGAGCACTGGTCCTCTGGCCGGCGCCGCCCCCGTCCCTTCGTGGACACGTGGTGACGTCTGGACCCGACGGCGGGGACGGCGTCGGTGCCACGAATGGCGTGGACGACGTCAACGTCGTCGACGGCGTCGAAGACGTGATCGACCGCCTTCTCGCAGCCATGTCCCTCGATGAGAAATGCTCCCTCACCGCCGGAGCCTCCCTCTGGCACGTGCCCCCGATCCCCCGCCTGGGCATCCCGACCCTCAAAGTCTCCGACGGACCGTCCGGCGTCCGGGGCGACGGCCTCAGCGGGCGCCGATCGCTGTCGCTCCCGTGCGGCATGGCCATCGGCTCCACCTGGAACCCCGCGCTGGTCCGTCGTCTGGGCGAGGTGCTAGCCGCCGAGGCCCACTCCAAGGGCGTCCACGTGGTGCTCGGACCGACGATCTGCATCCCCCGCACGCCGCAGGCCGGCCGCACGTTCGAATCCTTCTCCGAGGACCCCCTCCTCACCGCCCGCGTCGCGGTCGCCTACGTCTCGGGCGTCCAGTCCCACCGAGTGGCATGTTGCATCAAGCACTACGCGTGCAACGACCAGGAGCACGAGCGGATGACCATCAGCGCCGAGGTTTCCGAGCGCGCTCTTCGGGAGATCCACCTCCTCGGCTTCGAACACGCGGTACAGGAGGCTCACGTCTGGTCCCTCATGACCGCGTACAACAAGGTGGACGAGGTCTACTGCGGCGAACAGCCCCACCTGATCAACGACATCTTGCGCGACGAGTGGGGCTTCGAGGGGCTGGTGATGTCGGACTGGTTCGGGACGCACTCGACCACCCCGGCCGCACTGGCCGGCCTCGACCTCGAGATGCCGGGTCCCCCCTCCTGGTTCGGACCTAGCCTCGCGGCCGCCGTCCGCGATGGCCTCATAGACGAGTCGGTCGTGGACGGGCAGGTGCGCCATGTGCTGCGACTGATGGGCCGAGTTGGCATCCTCGCCGACCCCGCAGCACCGTCGCTCAGCATTCCTTCGTCCGGCACCGACTCCCGGATCGTTTCCCGACCCGGCGAGGAGCTCGAGGAGGATGATCCCGGGCGGCGCACCATCGCCCGCGAGGTCGCCGCGGAGGGAACCGTCCTCCTGGTGAACGACGGGCTATTGCCGTTGGATCGCGAACGAGTCACGTCAGTCGCAGGAGTGGGTCCAAACGCGAACCAGCTGGCGATGGGGGGCGGCAGCTCCGAAGTCACGCCGCACCGGCGTCGGAGCGTCGCCGAGGCACTCGCCGAGCGACTCCCCGACACAAACATCACGTACGAGGTCGGATGCCGGATCGACCGTGGCCTGCCCGCGATCGACATGCGGCTCATCGGCGGCGGCACCGGGTTCATGATCGAGTACTTCGACACCCCCGACCAGCCCGTCGTCACGACCGCCGCCACCGAGCAGGCAGCACCGGTCGAGGCCGGGTTGGCACACTCGGCTCGCGTG
>JBPYFR010000050.1:0-2950 GCA_051985685.1 Acidimicrobiales bacterium | reverse complement strand
GCGAGGCCATTCGATCTCGGCGACGACCGACCAGCTGTCGTCGTGCTCGTATACGCCCCACGACGTCTCCGCCCACGTCGGCCCGGCCAACGCCGGCGGCACACCGGGCTCAGCCCCCGACCAGCCGGGCTGGCGAGCACGAACGGCTCGGGCTCCCAGTTCTCGCCGGGTGTGGGGTGCGTAGGACGAGCGGATCACTCCGGCCAGCTCTCGTGGGCCGAGCCATCGCTCGACAACGACGCCCGCACCGAGCACGCCGGTGGCGAGCGTTGACAGACGACGGGTCAGGACAGCACAGGCGCCACCGTCGCCCCCACCGGCGTTACGAACCTCGCGCTTCGAACGGGTCGCCGACAAGGTGACCGACAGATAGCTGGTGTGCTCTGCCACCTTGCGCCGGTCAGCGGCGAGGATCTTGCCGACCAGCTCCACCGCTTGCGCTGGAGCGTCATCACGCCTATGGGTCTCGGCCCAACCAACCAGCTCATCGACCTCGCCCGGCTCGGCTGCGTGGTAGGTGCCGATCCGACAGATGGCCCCATCCTCGGCACAGGCTTGAGCCAGCCACGACGCCCACCCTTGAACTCGGTGATTGGCCTGGGCACTGGCCAGCAGTGCCAGGCCCTGATGAGTCACCCGGGCCACCGCGGTGTAGGTGTTGTTGGCCCGGTGATGAACGACAGCCATGATGCCGCCTTGGCCGTCAGAGGCTGCCAGCAGCCTCAGCGGGGCCAGCACACCGGGAAGATCCCATTCGTCAGCCGGGTCTTCGGGCGTGCCCAGGTCGTCGCTCGCGCTCATGGTCTGGTATCGAGGGGCCGACCGGAATCTATGCCCTCCAGTTAGCCGAACGACGACAACCGCCAGGTAGGTACGCATCCATTGGGCGGGTGCCTTGCCTTCAATCCGGAGCAGCGCGGCCGCGACCAGAAGGGCGGTGATCGGTACGGCGATGACAAGGGCCGGCCAGGAGTGCATCATCAGCGGGACAAGCACCATCACCGCGGCCAGCCCGACGAACACTGTCTGGGTTCCGTCAAGGCCAAAGAACGCTCCGCCCTTTTCTCTTTGCCAGCCGCTATAGGTCCCGTTGGTGTTCGATGCCGACACTACGCTCCTTCCTGCTCGCCCACTGACGGCCGTTCGGCCGGCTGCAGCGCCTCCCTGGTCCACGTGTCCTCAGGGGTCGCAGGCGCGCCATTCTCAATGCCAGCCATGTCACCCGCCCGGCTCAGCATTCGGCCGGGCGCCTCCACTGCCCTTGCCGCGACCTGCTTGCCCATACCGACCAGCGTGACCACGCCTCCTGCTCCAACCGCCGCGCCAGCCGCGGCAGGGGCTGCGCCCGTCATTGCCCCTCCGTCTGCCTGGGGTCGAGCGGCGTTTGCACCAGCCGGCGTTCCGCCGACTCTGGATGCGGCCGAACCAAGGCCGCTGGCCACACGGGAGGTTGTCGCTCCGACTTCGGCGACACCGTCCCCCGTTCCGAGCCCAGAGGTTCCGTTCGCCCCACTCGTCCGGGATGAGGCCTGTTCCATCGATTGCCAATACGGCTGGGTGCCGTTGCTGCGACCACCGCTAAAGCGCCCGGCTACCCCCTCGGCCAGGCCGAAGGCCGCGGCCATTCCACCGATGGCGAACTGCCCTTCGAAGAAGGTGAACATCCGGCCGACGACCGGCCAGGCGAGGGCAGCGGCGGCGAGGACCATAAAGCCCACGAGCGCACCCTGAATACCGGTGCTGTCGTGGGAGACAGTGAAGCCGACGGCAAGGACGAGCGCGACGATGGGTTTGACAAAGATGAGCGCGATCTCGGCGCTGACCAGTCTTCGCCACCATCCGGCCGTGCGGGGCGAGACCAGCCCGGCGGCGCCGACAGGGGTCGATACGGTCACGATGACGATCCCGGCAGCGCGGATCAGCATCTCCGCCCACAGCACCGTGGTGATCAAAACGCCCAGGACGGCAAACAGGAACACCAGCGCCCCCGACACGCCGCCCAGTCCGCTGATGCTGGCCAACTGACCGACCTTGGTCGCAAACGCGCTGCTGTCGCCCGCCGAGGCATTGATCACCGCCTGAGTAAGAGCGTCGGCAATACCGAGCAGCGCAGTCACGATGACGAACACCATCGCGGTCGCGAACACCGCCTTGATGGCGCCGATCAACCCGGCGGCAATGGGGTCTCCGCTGCGCGTCCAGGCCGAGCGGGCTCCGGCCCAGATCATCAGACCGGCCGCAATGGTGGCGCCTACTCCGACCTCCAGCCGCCAAAGACCGCTGGATTGGAGCTGGTTAATCGAAATGTCACCCGCGTGTAAGAAGGCCTTTGAAAACGCGCTCGTCATCGACGAGAAGGCGTCGCTCCACCACTTGGTGAGCTGGTCAAAGATGGAACCGGAAACGCCACTGACCACGGACTTGACGACGCAGCTGGGGTCAGTGAGCGGATCACACACGCTCAGGCCTCGGTGCACACGTGCCAACCCTCGGGGGTGGTCGCGTCCGAGCTGGTGGGAAAGTCGATCGTTGGCGTCGGCAGGTCGGCCGTCGGGTCGATCTTCCAATCGCCCCCGTCCCATTCAAGAATGATCGCGACCGACACGTCGGCCGTCGTTCCTTGCACGGAACCACCCTCAACGCTCAATGTCCCCTCGTAGCCGGCGACCACCCGTGATCCCGAGGCTGAGGCAACCCGGCAGCCGATCAGGCTCAGGCCGATCGTCGTCGGGGTTGGCCCCATCGGTGCCAGCCCGAACCGGGTCCGAAGCGCCTGTGTGCCCTGGGCGACGGCCTGAAGGAACGTCGGGGTCGGCGACATCACGGTCGCCCGCACCACCGAGACAGCAATGTCGGGGTCAGTGGTGAAGCGGGCGGCCAGAGCTGAGTAGCCGAGGCCGACGGCGCCGAGCGTGGTCCTGGAGTATCCGACCCCGGCCACACCTTCATA
>JBPYFR010000049.1:0-9205 GCA_051985685.1 Acidimicrobiales bacterium | reverse complement strand
TAGCCTGGCCGCGATGTTCGTGACTGCGGCCTCGGCGCCGTCGTGCCTGCCGTTCGATCCGTGAACCGGCCGCTCGGCAAGTGAACCGGCTCGCACATACTGACCTCGAGTCGATCTCGGCGTTGTGCGCGCGCGGGGTGCGTGACGCACCGACGACCGAGGAGCTGGCGGGAGCACTGTTCGCGCCCGACCAGCCGACAGTGGTCCTGGGCGATCCCTCCATCGGCATTGTCGCCGTGGCCGAGTGCAGCGACGGCCCCCACGTGCGGTTGCTCGTCGTCGACCCCGCGCAGCGGGGACGGGGACACGGTCACGCGCTCATGCAGGCAGCGGAGGACTGGGCGCGGCAGGCGGGCCACCACAGCCTCCTCACCGGGGCCGATCCGCCCTACTTCCTCTGGCCCGGCGTGCCAAGTGACGAGACCGGCCTCCTCTGCCTGTTCGAGCGGCGGCACTACGCCCGGGCCGAGACGAACTTCAACATGGACGTCGACCTGGCTGCCCTCCCGCCTGATCCAGGTGGGCACGACCGGGCGCGACCAGAGGACCACGACGAGGTCGACTCCTGGATGCAGACGCACTGGTCCAACTGGACACTCGAAGTGCTGCGCGCGCTCGACAAGGGCAACCTCCTCCTCTCTCGCGATCGCGAGGGGCAAGCCGAGACCGGCCCCGACCGCGGGACCATCTCTGCCTTCTGCGCGTTCGAGGTGAACCGGGCCGGAGTGCTCGGGCCGGTGGCCGTGCGCCCCGAGCTGATGGGCCGGGGCAAGGGTCGTGCCGTCCTGCTCGGCGCGCTCCACGAGCTACGGCGGCGGGGCCGGGAATCCGTCTCGGTCGTCTGGATCGGACCCATCGTGCCGTACGCGCTCGTCGGAGGGCGGGTGAGCGACGTCTACTTCGTCTACCGCAAGGAGCTCGCGTGAACCTGCTTCCCATCCCGAGGTTCCTTCAGCTGAGTGACGAGGTCGTGCCGTTCCGTCCGCCGGCACGCCGCATCGACCCGTCCCTGCCCGCGCAGGGCTACACACTCAGCATCGGCCACGACGGCGTCGATCTGGCCGGTGGCGACGAGGCGGGGCTCTTCTACGGAGAGGCGACCTTGGCGCAGCTAGCAAAGCTCCACGACGGCGGTGTGCCCGCCGGCACCGTGCAAGACCATCCCGATCTTCCGGTGCGCGGCGTGATGCTCGACATCTCCCGCGACAAGGTGCCCACGACCGAGACGTTGTGCGCGTTGATCGACCGGCTGGCGTCGCTGAAGGTGAACCAGGTGCAGCTGTACTCGGAGCACACCTTCGCCTACCGCGACCATCCGGAGATCAATGCAAAGGCGAGCCCGCTCCACGCCGACGACATCCGGGCGCTCGACGAGTTCTGCCGTGCCCGCCATGTCGAGCTCGTGCCCAACCAGAACTGCCTCGGCCACATGAACCGCTGGCTGGCCCACGAGCGATACCGGCATCTGGCGATCACGCCCGACGGCTTCGTGGACCCCTACGGCATCTCACGGGCGGCCATGACGCTGGAGCCGACGAACCCGGGATCACTCGACCTCGTGCGCTCGCTGCTCGCCGAGCTCCTCCCTCTCTTCTCGAGTCGCCGCGTCCACGTCGGGCTGGACGAGGCCTGGGAGCTCCCCCACGAGCGGATCGGCGACTTCTTGCACTGGGTGTCCACGCTGCGGGGTCTTCCCGAGCTGGCGGGGCGGGAGATGCTGATGTGGGGCGACATGCTCTCGGGTCGGCGCGACGTCCTGGACGAGCTCCCCGAGCGCGTGACCGTGTGCGAGTGGGGGTACGACGACTGGTACCCCTTCGACGAGCGCTGCGCAGCTCTCGCCGACGCAGGCGTGCCGTTCTGGGTCGCGCCGGGGACGTCGAGCTGGCTGAGCATCCTCGGGCGGGTGACGAACGCAACGACGACCTGTCGCCGGGCCGCCGAGGCGGCGCTTGCCCACGGGGGGACGGGCTACCTCAACACGGACTGGGGCGACAACGGCCACCTGCAGCAATGGGTCGTCAGCGAGCCGGGGTTGGCCTCCGGTGCGGCCGTCTCGTGGTGTCTCACATCCAATACAGAGCTCGATCTCTCTGCGGCGCTCAGTGCGCACGTCTTCGATGACCCCAGCGGCCGGCTGGCGTCGGCAGTCCTCGCCCTGGGCGACGCTCATCGGCTCGTCACGCCCCAGTTCCCCAACATGTCGGCCCTGGTGATGAACCTGTACTACCCCCAGCTGCCCGTGGGTCGCGGCCTGACCGAGGGGATCACGATGAGTGAGCTCGACGCGGTCGAGGAGCTCTTGGACCGCTCTCGGCACGACGTGTCCGAGTCCCGCTCGGGGCGCGCCGACGCCCCGCTCGTCACCGACGAGACCGCCTTCGGCGCCGACTTGGTGGGGTTGCTCATGCGCGATGCGCGGGCCCGCATATCCAACAACGGGACCATTAGCTCGGTGCCGGCCACGATGCGGGCCAGTTTGGCCGCCGAGCTCGACGATCTGATCGACCGCTACCGCGCGCTCTGGCTGGCGCGGAACCGCCCGGGCGGCCTGGATGACAGCCTGGCCTGGCTGCAGAACCTGCGCGCGGCCTATGAAAGCGGACGTCCGTCTCCCACCTGGGGAGGTCTGCGCGCACCAGCTCGCTGACGCGTTCGCGTGACGCGATGTCGTCGTGACGTGGTCACGATTGGTCGCGGCGCTCCGTACCGACCGGAGATCTTCGGGCGTATGAAACCCGTGAGGTCACCATCCCTCCCCGCCGCGAGTGCCGGGCGAACCGGGTCACGCCGCCGCCGGTCCACCCTCCTCGTCCTCGTCGTGACAGTCCCAGGAGCAATAGCCGAAAATTCGCGGCGACGCGGGGTTGTACTGACAATGGCGGCACAGCTCGGCCTGAGCCGATCGATCCCCTGGTCGAACGGGTTGTCCTGTTCCAGCGGGTGGTGCGGTGCGATCCGACGGGACCGTGCTCCGTGTCACCATCGGCGTGTCCTCCTTTCCGGGGGTATCTGGGCTTCTGTGTGTGTTTTGAGCTTCTTCTGGGTGTTTCTGGGTGTTCAACTCTTCGCGTTCGAGGTGCTGGACCAATTCGACCGGCCCGAAATGTGAGACAGCTGGGCCTCGAGTGAGACCTTGCTGTCGGCGTGCTCAGGAGGCCTCTCGCCCCACCGCCATCCCGCGATACGAAATCCCGGAAAACAAAGGAGCCGCTCCCTCTGGGAAGCGGCTCCTCAACGGCGGGACTCGAGACTTTCTCTCAAGCCGTTGAGGCCACCTTCAGCATGCTCGACTTCGGAATGCCGTTGATCAAGGTCTCAGATACGACAGCACACGAGCATGCAAAGGCATTTCCGCCCTCGCGACCCCGGGACATCCGGGCGCTCCACAGATTTCGCATCATGACCATGACGTCAGTATAGAGAGGCCGATGCGGGGTCCTGAACAAGCGACAGGATGAAACAGACAAATTCAGCAGAGTTCATCTGTGTGTCACTTGTCTCGAACGCCACAGCAATTCGAGCCGGCCTGGAGTTCGGTCAGACGGAGGCCGGGGTGTGGGGCAGCGCGTAGAAGGAATCGGGATGTACGTTTCCGGGCATGGCGCTCGCCCTCGGAATCGTGACACCGGCTCTCCATATGAACCCGCGCTTCGACCCGCCGGAGTGGGAGTTCAGCGCCAGCGTGGCCGACGTCGCGTCGGTCGTGAGGCGGGCCGAGGAGCTCGGGTACGACTGGGTGGCCTGCTCCGAGCACATCGCCATCCCGTCGGCGGCCTCGACCGTTCGGGGCGGGCGCTACTTCGACCCGTTCTCCACGCTCGGCTACTTCGCCGCGCTCACGTCCAGGGTGGGCTTGCTCACGCACATGGCCGTCCTGCCCTACCACCATCCCCTCGAGTTGGTGAAGAGGCTGGGCACGATCGACGTCCTGAGCGAGGGCAGGGTGATCGTCGGCGTCGGGGTCGGGTCGCTCCAACCCGAGTTCGAGCTTCTCGGCCACGCCTTCGACGGACGGGGGGAGCGAGCGGACGACGCCATCCGAGCCATCCGCGCCTCCTGGGGCCGGCGCATCCCTGAGTACCACGGCCCGCACTACGACTTCGAAGGGTTCATCGTCGAGCCTTCTGGACTGGAACGGGAGATTCGGGTCTGGGTCGGAGGCCGGACACTGCGCTCCCTGCGCCGCGCCCTCGAACTGGGAGACGCTTGGATGCCCTTCGGGTTCACTCTCGAGCGGCTCACCGAACTCCTGACCCGCGACGCAGTCAAAGCCGATCTGGCTCAGCGTGAAGAGAGCCCCCTCGGAGCTCTCGGACTGATCCTCGCCCCGGAGCCGCCTATCGATCCGCTCGGAGAGCCGGACAAGACCATTGAGTTCCTCGGTTCCTACATCGACATCGGCGCGACGGGATTCAGCCTGCGCTTCGCCCACCGTTCTCAGGCGCACTTCTGGGAACAGATGGAGGCGCTGCAATCGGTCGTGCGCTCCGCACGCTGGTAGCTGCAGTCGTCCGAGGCCCAGATTGTCGACATGTTGCGCGCCAGCGCAACATGTCGGCGTCCACCGGGGTGTCGTCCGGGATGATCTCGCCGTCAGAGAGAGACCAGGCCGTAGTGGGGGTATTTCCGGAAAATGCATCGCAGGAAACGGCGGGTCGGGCGCGTCATCGTGGCTCTGGCGTGTCTTGGCGCTCTGCTCTTCGCCCTCGACCATTACGTCTGGGAACGTGGCGGACCGCGGATCGTGCTCTACGGGGACTCGCTCGCAATGCAGTCAGCTCAGGACTTCCAGTATCTCGCGGCGTCGGCGAGCGCGACAACTCTCCTCCGCGCCTACGGCGGACTCGCCTACTGCGACGTCCTGCCGCACGTTGCGAGTGACGTTGCGTCCTGGCATCCAACGGTCGCGGTCCTCGAATTCACCGGAGACGATGTGACCCCCTGCATGCAGGGATACGCAGCCGGTTCGCCTGCGTACTACGACAAGTATGTACGGGACGCACGCGCTGCTGTCACCATGCTTCACAACGACGGCGTCCGCGTGATCCTCGTCGGTGCTCCGATGGATGCCGCGGCGAGACTCAACAACAACATCGAGCGGCTCAACACGGCGTACACCATCTTGGCTGCATCCATCAGGGGAGTCAGCTATGTCGACGCAGGCCAGTCGGTGCTTGCCAACGGACGGTTCACTTGGACTCTCCCCTGCCTCCAGTCAGAACCTTGCAACGGGCCGGGGGGCACGAACGTGATGCGATCACCTGACGGGATCCACTTCTGTCCCACCGGCAGAACGACGATCCAGGGTCCCTATTCCGTGTGTGACGTCTACTCGTCGGGGGCCTACCGTTTCGCTACCGCCATGCTCGTGCCGGCGCTGCAAAAGCCAGTGCTCCGATTCTGAGACCGACGCCTTCTTGGCGGCCGGTCCCGTCGATGATCACGTCCGGACACAACCTGCACCCGCCGATGCGCTGTCCCGGGTACACCTCGGCCCGACGTCGTGGTCGTAGTGTCATCACCGTGCAATCGGTGGGTGTGGCCGATAAGTGAGACCCGATGAGTGAGGCGACCGAGGCCCGGCATTCCCGACGGGAGTTTCTCGTCCTCGGCGGCGGCGTGCTGGCGGGCGCGGCGCTTGGCGCGTGCGGCAGCTCTTCACCCCCCGCTCCATCGAGTCCGACGACTGCCTCGTATCACTCCCGACCCGACCTCAAGCCCACCCTGATCGACGTCACGCGGGGGTCAGGGACGCCCGGCAGTGGCTACCTCTGCATCACGCCCTCGGGGCCGATGCTCGTGGACGATGCCGGCGAGCCGGTGTGGATCCAAAAGGTCCCCCAGGCATCGGCCAACCTGAGGGTGCAGAACATGAGGGGCCAGCCGGTCCTGACGTGGTGGCAAGGGGTCGTCACCAACTACGGCGTGAGCACCAGCGGTGAGTACGTCATCCTGGACGGCTCCTACCGGCAGCTGATGACGGTCACGGCCAAGAACGGACTCCCGGCGGACCTGCACGAGTTCCTCATCACAGGCGAAGGCATCGCCTACTTCACCGCCTACCGGTCCTACCCGGCGGACCTCACCAGTGTCGGCGGCCCAGCGATGGGGACTGCGCTCGATTCGACGATCCAGGGGGTCGACCTCTCCACGGGTTCATTGGTGTTCGACTGGCACAGCGCCGACCACATCGATTTCGCAGAATCGCACCAGACCTACACCAGCAAGGCGCCGTTCGACCCGGTGCACCTCAACTCAATCGACACGACGCCCGACGGCAAGTTGCTGCTTTCCGCACGCAACACCTGGACGATCTACAAGATCGACCCGGCGACGGGTGCCATCGTGTGGCGCCTCGGAGGCAAGAAGAGCGACTTCACGCTCGGTCCGGGGGTGCGGTTCGCGTGGCAGCACGATGCGCGCACGCATGCCGACGGCACGCTCTCACTCTTCGACGACCAGGCGGCACCGCCCGAGGCGAAACAGTCGCGTGGCCTCGTGCTCAACATCGACGAGACGGCGAAGAAAGCGACCGTGCAGCGTGAATACTTCCACCCGAGCAAAACCCTGCTCGCCGGCAGCCAGGGCAGCTTCCAGGTCCTCCCCGCCGGCAACGTCCTCATCGGATGGGGGGCGGAGCCCTACTACACCGAGCTCCAACCCGACGGCAGCCTCGTCCTCGACGGCAAGTTCGCAACCGGCTCGTCGTATCGGGCCTTTCGCTTCGATTGGACGGGAACGCCCACCGAGCTGCCCGCCATCGCGGCCGACCGGACGTCGGGGGGACACGTCACCGTCTACGCGTCGTGGAACGGATCCACCGAGACGGTGCGCTGGCGCGTACTCGCCGGCTCGACCCCCACCCAGCTCACGCCCGTCGCCGAGGCCACGCGCAGCGGCTTCGAGACCTCGATCGGGCTTCCGCGCAGCGCCAGCCATGTCGCGGTCGCGGCGCTGGACTCCGCAGGATCCGTGCTCGCCCAGTCGCGCACGATCAGCACCTGACGAGGTCAGGGGGCGGTGCCGGTGCCGGGGTATCCCCCGCCGCCGAACCGTTCGTCGAGCGCGTCGTAGTCGACGGCCCAGCCCCGGCGGGGCAGCTCGTCGACGAACTCGACGTGCGACGGTTTCTTGTACGAGGCGATCTGCGAACGGCAGTGCGCGACGAGCTCCTCCGCCGTGAGCGCGTCGCCCTCGGGCCCGCTCGCCCGGACCACCACGGCCACCACCCGCTGGGTCCACTTCGGGTCGGGAACTCCGATGATCGCCGACTCCTTCACGCCGGGGTGCCGGTTGAGACAGCTCTCGACCTCGGCGGGGTAGATGTTCTCGGCCGCGGACTTCACGATGCGGGTGAGGGGCGCCACGAAGGTGATGGAACCGTCCGGCTCCCGGCGACCGAGATCGCTCGTGTGCCACCAGCCTCCTCGGGTGCGCTGCCCGTTGAGCTCGGGCCGGTCGAGGTAGCCGGTGGTCAGGACCCGGCCCCGGGCCACGATCTCGCCCGTCTCCCCGTCGGGCACCTCGTTGCCGTCCGGGTCGACGATGCGCACCTGGACCCATGGTGACGACCGGCCGCTCGTGCCGCTCGACCCGATGCCCAACGCGTTGAAGGTGAGCATGCCGGTGGCCTCGGTCTGCCCGTAGCCGGCCGGGTGGAGTCCCCACGGGCTGTCGTCCACGTGCACCATGGCGTTCCAAGCTGCCCCGCCGCCGAAGGTGCGGAAGGACGACAGGTCGTAGCGACCGTCCTTGTTGACCTCGAGAATCTCCGCCGCCGTCGGGCCCATCACGAAGCCGTAGTTACAGCGCTCGGCCTCGATGAGCCGGCACAGCTCCTCAGCGTCGACGCGGCGCGTCAGCACGTTCGTCCCGCCCATGTCGAACGTCGCGAAGGTGGTCATCAGCGTCGCCATGTGGAACATCGGACCCGAGTTCAAGTACACGGTGTCCTCGGTGATGCGTTGCGCCAGCGCGACCATGAGCGCTTGGGAGAGCACGGCGTCGTGGGACAAGAGCGCGCCGTTGGGCCGGCCACCGAAGGCGGCCGTATAGAGCGCGATGACCGGGGAGGCCGGGTCGACGACACGGTCCGGGTCCTCGGTGCCGCCCGCAGCCAGGAAGCCCTCGTAGGTGTCCTCGGAGGCGCCGTCGGCATCGTGCTGCAGCCAGCGCGCCGAGCTGGTCCATCGGCCGCGGGCCGCGGCGACGGCCGGCCCGATCTCCTCCTCCTGCCAGATGACGAGGCCAGGAGAGACGTCGTCGAGCAGCGTCACGAGCTCCTCTGCACTCTGGCGCCAGTTGGCCGGCACGAAGAGGGCGCCGACCTTGGCGCATGCGATCAGACCCTCGAGGAGGCGGTGACAGTTCTGCCCCAGCCACAGGACGGGGTCGCCCGCGCCGATTCCGGCGGCGAGGAGTGCGTTGGCCAACCGGTTCGTACGCAGGTCGAGCTCGGGGTAACTGGCGCGGTACCCCCGGCAGACGACGGCCGTGCGGCCCGGCCGGCTGCGCCGGTGCTCACGCCCGACGTCGGCGAGAGTCAGGTCGTGCAGCGGGTCCACGGTGCTCCTTGTACCAATGGGCTCAGGTCGGTGCCTCAGCCAGCCGCGCCTTCAGCTCGGGCTTCACCACCTTGCCCGTGGCGTTGCGCGGCAAGACGTCGACGAAGACGTACTGGCGCGGCGCTTTGTAGTCGGCCAGCTGCCCGAGCGCGAACTCCCGCAGCGCGTCAGCGCCGGCCTGGGCGCCGGGTTGCAGGACGACGAACGCGACGACGTCCTCTCCGAGCACGGGATGGGGCGCGCCGACCACCGCGACCTCCTTCACCGCCGGGTGGCGTACCAACACGTGCTCGACGTCGGTGGCGTGGACGTTGTTGCCGCCCCGGATGATCACATCCTTGGAGCGGCCGACGATGTAGAGGTAGCCGTCTGCATCGAGCTTGCCGAGGTCGCCGGTGACGAGCCAGCCGTCGCGCCAGGTCTCGGCCGTCGCCTCGGGGTCGTTGTAGTACTCGCGCTGGTGCCCCGGCAGCTGTAGGCGCACCTCCCCGACGGTGTCCGGCGGCACTACCTCGTCGTGCTCGTCGACGATGTGCACGATGGCCGGGGGCGCGATCTGCCCGACCGAACCGGGCCGCTTCACCGCTTCTCCCTGCGGCATGATGGCGTAGGCGGAGCCGGCCTCGGTCATGCCGTAG
>JBPYFR010000048.1:0-8414 GCA_051985685.1 Acidimicrobiales bacterium | reverse complement strand
GTTATTTCCGCGGGAACACTCTTGAGGGTGGGCTGTCCGACCTCAGCAACGTCCCGTGGAGCAACCTGTTCCTCATCGTGATCGCGATGCCGGTGGGGGCCGCCGTCATCGGCTGGGTGTTGGCGGGCCGCGAGCCCACTGGGATCGCCTCCCGACCGCTGGAGTAGGCGACCGTGACGTTCCCCGGCGCGCCGGCACCCGCACCGGCGGGGACGCCCGAATCCGAAATGAGCGGGGCGGTCGAGCGAGTCCGCCGAATGCGAGCCCGCTGGCTGGTCCACCTCGTGCTGATCGCGGTGTTCGCCGGCTCGCTGGCCACTGTGGTGATGATCCCGGAGGGGACGCCCCACGTGGTGGTCGGGCTGGCGTTCGCGGCCGTAGTGGGCATCCACCTAGTGCAACGCCGACACACTGTCGCGCGGTTTCTCGGGAACGTCGCCCGGGCCCGCACGTGGCTCAGCCGCCGCGGGCGATTGGCGTGGTCGGATCTGGTGCTGACCCTGTTGACGCTCAACCTGCTGGCATCGGGAACCTACGACCTGCTCTCGAGCCAAAAGGTGATGCTGCATCCTCGCGACGTTGGGATCCCGTTGCGCGACATCGGGTGGCACGCGCTCTCGGCGATCGTGCTGCTGGCGTACCTCTGCGTGCACGTGGCGCGCCGGTGGGGACGCCTCCGCCGTTCGGTTATCCGATAGCGGGTCAGGACCCGGGTTCAGGACTCGGGGTCGGGACTCGGGGTCGGGACTCGGGGTCAGGACTCGGCCGTCACGCCGAAGCGCTCGGTGTAGAAGCGCAGTGCCTCACGGCGATCGGCTCGGTCCAGCCCGAATTCGGCGAGGTCGTACGCGACGGCTCCGTGCCGGCCCCGCGGGTGCTCGGCCATGAACGCTGCCATCGCGGCCCGAGAGCGATCGTCCATCGGCTGGCCGGCCAGGTCGTACACGCGCCCCACCATCGCCATGTCGTCGGCCATGAACTCGTCGAAGTGCACGTCGATGGTCTGTTTGTCCGGCAGGACGTCGTGGTCCTCCGCGCAGGCGCGGAGCATGCGGGCGAGGCGGTCCGCCCAATAGTTCCCGATGCCGACGACGTCGACCTTGTCGCGAGTGAGGCGGGCCGTGTAGGCGAGCATCATGACCATCGACGCAGTGACCGACACGGGGTCGCGGTGGGTGACGACGAAGGTGGCGTCGGGGAAGGTCTCGGCCAAGGCGGGGAACTGCTCGAGGTGTTGAGGCGACTTGAGCACCCAGCGGGTCCCGCCCCGCAGCCACTGCAACACCTTGAGCACCTTGACGAGATAGCTGTAGCTCGGGCGCTGGTCGCGCGACAGGTAGTCGTCCCGCCACGTCGGCATGGGCGCCGTGGTCTCCATGAGCATGGTCGAGAAGTCGATGGCGAGGAGCTGGATCTCCTCGTGGGCGTGGTCGACGGTCATCTCGTGCATGCGGTTGAAGTAGGGCAGGGCTGCATCGAGGAAGGAGAGGGCCACCGCCGTGCGCCCGAGGCGCGGGTCCGGCTCGCCCGGGGCGGGCCGCTCGCGCTCGGCGAGGACCGGTTCGAGGCTCTCCCAGTAGGGGAGCGAGCGCAGGGCCGGGTCGGCCGAGATCAAGTTGTGCAGGTGCGTCGTCCCCGTGCGGGGGAGCCCGCAGATAATGATGGGGGCTCGGATCCGCTCGTCGGCGATCTCGGGGTGGCGGTGCACCAGGTCCTCGATGAGAAGCCGGTTCTTCAACAGCCCGAGCAGGAAGGTGTGCTGTTGCATGACGCCGGCGCCGTTGAAGCCGCCCTCGTCGCGCATGGCGCGGCAGAGCACATCGAGGCGGTCGACGAAGTCCGTGGCGCCATAGTCGTCCAGCCCGGACTCCGCCGCGGCAGCCTCCATCAGCGGGGCCGGCTCCAGGTGAAGGTGCGACCCGGCCTCCTCCATGAGATCGAGGATGGCCCGCACGTCGTCGGTGTAGCGCGGCTCGGTCAGGTCGTCGATCCGGACGCGGGGTGGCCGGTCGCTCGCGAGGTTCACACGGTCTCCACGGGCAGGACCTCGACCTGGGGCTGCTCGGGCGTCTCCGCCGGGAGGAACCAGCGGAACCAGATGCGCCCGCTGCGGTGGCCCGCGGTGGACACCCAGTTGGGGTGGGCGGGACGCCGGGCCGACACCACGATGATGAAGGACCCGTCGCTTTCGTACTGCACCTGCGCCCCGTTGATGGTCACCCGTTCGTAGTCGTAGTTATAGGTGTGTAGCAACGGGTTCCAGAGGCACATGTTCCAGAAGGCGCACTCGGGGGAGCGACCCCGGATGACGAGCGCCTCGTCGTCCGCCAGCTCGAAGGCGCCCATGGCGTAGGCGGCGTCGCCAGCCGCCCAGCCGAAGGTTGTCGTCGGCACCGGGTACGGGGGATCGATGGCGTTGGGCGTGCCCAGGGGGATGGGGACGATGCCGGCCTGCTCGCGCACCCACGTCGTCATGGCGCGGAGGCGGCGCGCCAGGTCGGAGTCGTCCTGGCGGTACGTCTCGGGTGGGTCGTCGGCCTCGATGTGCCAGGTGGCCCGTCGTCCGGACACCGGGTCGTTCAGGTAGTCCCGGGTGATGGCGGCGACCGCGTCAGGCTCCAGGCGTATCGAGGCCACCTGGTCGCGTGCCGCGGGTGCGCTCGGCGACAGGACGATCTGGATCGCTCCGCCAGGTCCCGGTGGTGCGTCGAGGCTGTTGACCGCCCCGACGATGTGCGTCGAGTAACGGCCGTCGTTCGGGCCGCCGTACACGGTGAGCGACAGATAGACCGCGTCTCCAGGTTCCACAGTGACGCGGTAGGTCCGGGCGGGATCGATCGGGGCGTAGCTGTAGAAGGCGTCCGCGTTGTCGCCGCCCCACTTCTTGTAGGGGCCGACGATGTCGACGAAGCGAGGCCGAGCGGTGTCGGCCCAGAGTTGGACGTCGCCCGCCACGTGAAGGATGGACAGGATCCACTTGTGCGCCTCGAGAAGCGTCGTCTCATCGCCGGCGAGCTGTTCGACCATGCGCCCGTGGGTCTCCGCGACCGCTTCGAGCAACTCGGTGAAGGCTGTTTCCGTCTCTGTCGTCATGGGCCACCCCGCGTCGGCGTGGCGCCGATCATAGGGAGAACGTCGGGAGGGCCGGAGCTCGAGTCCGGGGGCTTCGATCCGTTCAGCCGGGCAGCGTGCGGGGAAGGCCGAACCGGTCCCAGAGTCCGGTGTCGAACCTCGTGATGGCGCTGACCCGGTCGCCGGCCAGGGTGAGGACCAGGATGCCGGCGGCGCGCGCCGTCCCGGTGATCGCGTCGACGAAGTAGAACGCGAGCGCGGGCTGCCCGTTGGCCCGCGTCGGGAGCATCTTGAACTGGTTCCCACCGGGACGGAAGGCCACGGCCTTGAAGAACCGAGCCGCCAGCTCGCGCCCCTGGTACTCCAGTGGCATCGGGGGCATGGCTAGCCAGACGTCGTCCGTCAGAGCGTCGAGGATGGTGTCGAGGTCCCCCGACTCCCACGCGAGGGCGAGCCTGTCGATGAGCTCTCGCTCCTCCTCTGACTCCGGCGCGGGCGGAGGCTCTTGTCCTTCCGAGTCACGTTGCCGGGCGGCGAGCCCGGCTCGTGCCCGCTTCAGGGCGCTCGTCACCGATTCCTCGGTGGTATCGAGCATCTTGGCCACCTCCGCGGCGCGGAAGCCCAGGACGTCACGCAGGACGAGCACGGTGCGCTGCTGCAAGGGCAGAAGCTGCAGCGCCGTCACGAACCCGAGCGAGATCGCCTCGCGCGCCTCGACGCGCGCCTCGGGGCCGGGCGCGGCGTCGGCCATGTCCTCGAGCAGGAGATCGGGGTAGGGCTGGAGCCACAGCACCTCACCGAGTCGGGTCGGCTCCGGCACTTCCACCGATGGTCGTTCGGGTTCGGTCATGCGAGGACGGCTGCTGGCCGAGCGGAGCGCATTGAGACAGCGGTTCGTGGCGATCTTGTACAGCCAGGTGCGCACCGACGACCGGCCTTCGAACTCCCCGAAGGACTGCCAGGCCGAGAGGAGCGTCTCTTGGAGGGCGTCTTCCGCATCCTGCACGGATCCGAGCATCCGGTAGCAGTGCACCTGCAGCTCGTGCCGGTACGGGTCGACGAGCTGGGCGAAGGCGAGGTCGTCACCCGACTGCGCCCGGGCGATGAGGTCGGTCACAGCTCCATCCTCGCACCACCTCTTCCTCTCATCACCCCTTGCGCTTCAGCGTTCTGATTCGTACTGACACCGACGAGGTCGAAAAGTGGGCGCAGCACCGCCAACTTCGCGGCTCGGCCCGTGTCTATCCGTTCTGACACCAAGGCCGGCATCGGATCGGCCAGCGAAAGGAGCAGGACAAATGCCGCAGTACGTCTTCACCTACCGGGCTCCCAAGGACTCCGTCATCGGCGACCCCGGCGCCATTGAGGCTTGGACCGCCTGGTTCGAGCACATGGGCAACAGCGTCACCGACATGGGCAAGCCCGTCGTCCAGTCCACCGCAGTGGGCACCTGCGACGACAGCACCCGACTCGGGGGCTACTCGTTCATCACCGCCGACGACCTCGAGTCGGCCGTCGCCCTGGCCAAGGGGTCACCGACGCTCGCCGCCGGCGGCGGCGTCGAGGTCGGAGAGACCGCCGAGCTCATGTGAGCAACCGGCGAGAGCGCACACGCGACTGAGAGAGGAAGGTCTGACAAATGTTGACAACGAACAAGTCACAGCAAGACGTGACGCAGCGGTCCGGAGCCGGCCAGGGGATGACCCTCCTCCTGACCGCGGTCGCGTACTTCATGGTGACCCTGGACGCGCTGGTCGTGGTGACCGCACTGCCGTCCATCCACCGCTCGTTCGGCGGCGGGTTGAGCACGCTCCAGTGGACCGTCACCGCGTACACCATCGCGTTCGGGGCCGGGATCCTGACCGCTTCGGCGCTCGGCGACCGGCTCGGTCGGCGCAAGGTCTACGTGATCGGCCTGTCCCTCTTCACGGCCGCCTCGGCCGCGTGCGCGCTCGCGCCCAGCACCACCGCTCTCATCGCGTTCCGCGCCGTGCAGGGCGTGGGCGCGGCGATCGTGATGCCGCTCAGCCTCACGATCCTCACCGCGGCGTTCCCGTCCGAGAAGCGGGGCGCAGTGGTCGGGATCTGGGGTGGCATCGCCGGACTCGCGGTCGCATGCGGGCCCTTGATCGGAGGAGGCATCACACAGAGCCTGAACTGGCACTGGATCTTCTGGGTCAACGTCCCCATCGGAGTGCTGGCGTCGATCGGCGCGGCGACCCGGCTGCCCGAGAGCTTCGGCCCCCGGGCCCGTCTCGACGTGCCCGCCCTCGTCCTCGTGTCGGGGGGCGTCGGCGCTGCCATCTGGGGCGTCGTCCAGGGCGGTCAGGACGGGTGGGGAAGCACCCAGAACCTGGTCGGGCTCGTGGCCGGTGCGCTTCTCCTGGGCGGTTTCGTCTGGTGGGAAGCACGGGCTCCCGAACCGATGATTCCGCTCGGCCTGTTCAAGAGGGTGTCGTTCTCGTCCGCCGTGACGACCCAGTTCTTCATGGCCGCGGCCATCTTCTCGGCCGCGTTCCTCACGAGCCAGTACTTCCAGTTCGCTCTGGGCAACTCGCCGCTCAACACGGGGCTGCGGTTCCTGCCCTGGACCGCGACGCCCCTAATCGTGGCACCCATCGCCGGCGCGCTGTCCGACCGGGTGGGCCCGCGGGCACTCATCGTGCCGGGTCTCCTCATGCAGGCCGTCGGCTTCTCCTGGATGGTGAGCCTCGCCGCCACGTCGTCGGACTACGCCAGCTTCGTGGTCCCCTTCATCGTCGCCGGCGTGGGCATCTCGATGGCGCTGCCTTGTGTGACCGCGGGTGGCCTCAATGCCGCCCCGCCGGCTCTCTTGGGCAAGGCGGCGGGCACGCTCAACACGATGCAGCAGTTCGGCATCGTCTTCGGGGTCGCCATCGTGACTGCGGTCTTCAACGCCCACGGGAGCCTGGCCGGTCCCGCCTCGGTGACGAGTGGCTACCGCCCCGCCCTGGCCGTGTCGGCGGGATTGTCGGTCGTCGGTGCGCTGTTTGCGATCGGCATCCGCCGGGCCAAGGCCGGTGCACCGGCGCCGGTAGACGTTGAGGTGCACACGGAGGACTACGTCCCGGCGCTCGAGGCGAGCTGATCTGAGCTGCAGCCCGTGCGTCCTCGTACAGGGATGAAGCCGCGGGGACAGAACCACACCGGCAGTGCCGGTTCGCATCGCAGGTCCGCCCGAGGGCGGACCTGCGTGCTTCCCGGGGCTCTCGCGCGTCGGCGGTGCCCGGACTGCCTACCTGCAACGAAAGGTTGCATATACGACAGGGATGTGCTACCGTTGGTTGCAGATCGCGAACGGTGAGCGACGAGGTGACGATGCCGGAGTACGAGATCGAACGGGAAGTCGTGATCGATGCTCCGATGGACGTCGTCTGGCGCGCCATCACCGAGCCCGACCAGATCAGCCAATGGTTCGCCGACCGGGTGGAGCTGGATCCGGTGCCGGGCGGGCGTGGCCTCATGGTCTTCGGGGACCAGGGGGGCCCACTCGTCGTACAAGACGTGGATCCGCCGAACCGTTTCTCGTTCCGGTGGAACCATCCGCACGACGAGGAGCCGAGAGACGGCAACTCCTTCCTCGTGGAATTCACACTGGTACCCGAAAGCGGCGAGCAGACCCGGCTGCGGGTGATCGAGAGCGGCCTGGAGCTGCTGCCTTGGCCCGACGCCGAAAAGGACCGCTATGCCGAGGAGCACAACGGCGGCTGGGCCACCTTCATGGATCGTCTCGCCAAGATGCTCGCCGCTCGCGACAGCCGGTGAGGACACAGACCGACGACGAACTGTGGTCGGCGATCGCCGATCCTTCGCGGCGCCGGGTCCTCGACCATCTCGTCCGGAGCGGTGAGGCGAGTGCGAGCTCAATGGCCCGCGGCGTCCCCTTCTCCCGTCAGGCGGTCTCCAAGCACCTCGTCGTCCTCGAGCACGCCGGGCTGATCAGCCGCCGCAAGCAGGGTCGAGAGGTTCTCTATCACGTCGACGCCGATCGTCTCGATGAAGCCACGCGGGCGATGGCCGAGCTCGCGCAGCAATGGGACCGGCGCCTCGACGTGGTCAAGCGGCTCGCCGAAGCGGTGCACGCAGAGAGCAAAGAGAGAAAAGAGAGCACGAAGAGAAAGGAAAGGATCCCGCCATGAAGACACCCCCAATCGTGTCGCCCGAGGAATGGGAGGCAGCGCGGCAGAAACTGCTCGTCCGGGAGAAGGAGCTGACCCACGCCCGAGACGCAATGGCCGCCGAACGCCGGCGAATGCCGTGGCTGGCGGTGGAGAAGCCGTACGAGTTCGACGGCCCGCGGGGCAAGGCGAGCCTGCTCGACCTGTTCGAAGGCCGACGTCAGTTGATCGTCTACCGCGCCTTCCTCGAACCGGGCGTGCACGGATGGCCGGAGCATGCCTGCATCGGTTGCTCGATGGTGGCCGACCAAGTGGCCCACCCTGCGCATTTGCACGCGCGCGACACCACCCTTGCGTTCGCCTCGCGAGCGCCGCAGAAAGACATTCAGCGCGTGAAGGCGCGGATGGGGTGGGAGGAGATCCCGTGGTACACGATGACGGACGGCTTCGATGCCGACTTCGGCGTCGACGAGTGGCACGGTACGAACGCGTTCATCCGCGACGGGGACAAGGTGTTCCGCACCTACTTCATCAACAACCGCGGGGACGAGGTGATGGGGGGCACCTGGAGCTACCTCGATTTGACGGCGCTGGGACGCCAGGAGACCTGGGAAGACTCACCGAAGGGCTACCCACAGACCCCGCCGTACCAATGGTGGAACTGGCACGACGAGGAACGCACCACGACCTCGGCCTGACGGCCTGAGCCACCACCTAATCCTCCGCCGTTGCTGGAGATGGCATCCTGGGCGTGTGCAGACCGTGTTCGAGGCAGCGGGCGGCACCGAAGGCCTCCTGAAGCTGGCCGATGCCTGGCATGCGCGGGTGCTGGCCGATGAGGTGGTGAGCCACGCGTTCAGCCACGGGTATCACCCGGAGCACACGGAACGGCTTGCCGCCTATTGGGCCGAGGCGCTCGGGGGCCCGACCATCTACTCCGAGCGTTATGGCGACGAGACCTCCGTGGTGAGGATTCACAGCGGGAACGGTCCACACGAGGACATGGACCGACGAGCAATCGCCTGCTTCGACCAGGCCTTGGCGGACGCGGATCTGGACGGCGACAAGAGGCTGCGTGATGTCCTGCTCGACTACTTCAGTTGGGCCACGACGACGACGATGTCCAGTTACCACTGGTCAGCGGACGACGTCCCGGACGGTCTGTCCATCCCGCACTGGTCCTGGGAGGGCCTGGTGCACGAG
>JBPYFR010000047.1:0-36939 GCA_051985685.1 Acidimicrobiales bacterium | reverse complement strand
TCGGGAGCGTCCCGGCCGTCTTGGTGGGCTCGCTGATCTCCTCCCACGCACCGGACCGCTACATCCGACCGGTCATCACCTTCGTGATCTTCGCGTCAGGCCTCAAGTACGTCGGCGTTGGGACGACCGCGCTGGGCTGGATCCTGGGCGTCCTCGCTCTGGGAGCAGCGACCTTCTGGCTGGCGTACGTCCGACCGTGGCGGGCGGGTGTCGGCCGGGGCCGGTCCGAGCTCGCCGATACCCATGCGGATACCAGCACGGATGCCGGAGCCGCGGGGGCCCTTTCCGTGGCCGAGCCCGAACACGCCGGACCGCCTTAGGCGGTTGCTAAGGGCCCTCGCCGCCGGCGGACCGAGTCGAAAAACGTCTACGGGATGTGGTAGCCCGCGCCGCGCAGGGCCCCGATCACGAGCTGGGCGACGATCTGGCCCCCGCCCGCCGTGATGTGCGTCCCGTCCGCGGCGCGCGCCGG
The DNA here is from genome assembly GCA_051985685.1 of Acidimicrobiales bacterium. Taxonomy (GTDB): domain Bacteria; phylum Actinomycetota; class Acidimicrobiia; order Acidimicrobiales; family RAAP-2; genus Bog-473. The sequence goes on along the minus strand of JBPYFR010000047.1, from coordinate 36,467 downwards.
GACGACCTGGCCGGCGGAGTTGGTCACGAAAGCGCTGTAGCCCCCCTGGGCCGTCCCCAGGACTTTGTCGGTACTGAGGTAGTTGACGGCGGGTTTCTGGAGCGCGGCCTGCTGCTGGACCACGGCGTTGATGTCGGCGATCTGCGCGTTCAAGCCCGGGTCCTGCATGGGAGGCATGCCGACCCAGTACACGGCGGCGCCGGTGCTCTGCGCGATCTGCATGAACTGCGCGACCCGCTGCGCGTAGAGCTGGTTCCAGCGGGGCGATGTGAAGGGCACGTCCGGCGGCCCCGGGAAGTCTTGGGGGTCGTTGGCCCCGATCATCACGACCACGACCTGGGGCTGCGCCGTCGTCAGGTCGGAGGCCAGCTCGACGGGCCAATTGAAGTAGTCGGGCCTCGTGAGGCCGGTGCTCTCCCTGCCGTCGAGCGCGGCGTTCACGACGCCGCTGGCGGCGAGGTCGTACTGCAGGGGCCCTCCGACGTCCAGGCCGACCGAGTCGCCGACGATGAGCGCATGCAGCGGCGCCGCTGCAGTAGGGAGCTTCGGGTTCGTCGTCGGGGTGGTAGTGGGTCGGCCCGGTGCGGCCGACGGATGGGTCGTCGGGCGGTGCGTCCTCGGGCCCGCGACGACGAGACCCCCGGTCCCGCTCGGCTGGCCGTCCTCCCGGCCGGTCAGCGAGACGACGTGAGACAGCTGGAGCCCGCGGCTGAGCGCCGCCACCGGCCCAACGAGATCGAGGCTCACGGTGCGGCGCGTCCCGACGGGCGACACCTGGGCGTTGTGCTGCAGCGTGGGCGCGAACAACAGGAACCACAGCGCGAAGGCGCCCGCACCAATGAACAGGACGCGGGTCCACGGGGCGCGCACCCGGCCGTCGGACGCTTCCTCGGCGGCGACCCGCGGGCGAGGTCGTTCGCGCACATCGGAGCGAGGTCGTTCGCTCCCGCGAAGTCGAGGTCGTTCGCGGATCGCCATCAGAACCGGTAGTAGATGAACGGGGCCACGCCGACCGGCCCGAACGTCGTAATGCCGAGGAGTGCGAAGGCAACGAGACCAACCTGCACCGCCGTCGCCTGCCGGGAGAACGCTGCCTGCAGCCGCTCCACGCTGAGCGTCGGCACGAACTGAGCGGCCAGGATGCCGGCGATCACGACGACGAGCAGCGGCGTGACCAGAGGCGACGGCTGTCCCCACCCGTCGAAGACGCGGCCCAGTAGTGCGAACGCCTGTGACATCCCCGACGCGTTGAAGAACACCCAGCCGAGACAGACGTATTGGAACGTGAGGAACCTCTGCACCCAGACCCGCGCCGGGCCCTCGGCCACCGCCGGCAGTCCCCGGCGCTCGCGGCTCGCGCGGCGGAGGTGCCCGACGCTCTGTCCGACGCCCATGAGCGTCCCCCAGACGACGAAAGTCCAGGCGGCGCCGTGCCACAGCCCACCCAACACCATCGTGATCATGATGTTGCGGACGGTCCGCCCCTCCGATCCCCTGCCTCCGCCGAGCGGGATATAGAGGTAGTCGCGCAACCAGCGCGACAGCGTGATGTGCCAGCGACGCCAGAAGTCCTGGAGGTTCCGTGCCGAATACGGCGCGTCGAAGTTCAGCGGGAACCGGATGCCGAGGAGGAGCGCGAGGCCGATGGCGATGTCGGCGTACCCGCTGAAGTCACAGTAGATCTGCACGGCATAGCCCCAGGCCGCGAACAGAGCCTCGGGCGCGGAATGCTGGCGGGGCGACGTGAAGACTGGAATCACGATCGCCGTCGAGACGTACGACGAGATCACGACCTTCTTGAACAGGCCGGCGAGGATCAGCCAGAAGGCCCGCGCGTAGTCAACCGATCGCGGATCGCGCCGGCGCCGGAGTTGAGGGAGCAACTCGTTGCCGCGCACGATAGGGCCGGCCAACAGGTGCGGGAAGAAGGAGAGGTAGAGCGCGAAGTCCAGAGGCTTCGCGGGCTCGAGCACACGCCGGTAGATGTCGACCACGTAACTGATCGCCATGAACGTGAAGAAGGAGATGGCGATCGGCAGCGCGACCTGGACCAGTGGCACGGCGTGTCCCAACCCCACGGCGTGGGTGAGGTTGTCGAGGTTCACCGAGACGAAGCCGTAGTACTTGAACCACCCCAAGATCCCGAGCAGCGCCGCCACCGCGACTGCCATCGCGATGCGCCGTACCCGCTCGCTGCGAAACGCAGCCACGAATTCTCCCCCGACGAAGGCCACGACGGTGCTGGTGAAGAGAAGCAGGCAATAGCTCCAGCCGACCCAGCCGTAGAAGACGTAGCTGAGCCCGATCATCGAGAGCTTCCACCATCCCCGGTACGGGTTGAGCAGCCAGTGCACCGTGAATGCGATGCCGAAGAAGATGGCGAAGTCGATGGTTGGGAAGAGCATCAGTCACGCGTCGGGGAAAACAAAATCTACCGTCGCTGCGGGTCGTAGCGAATCGCGCCGCGGCGCGCGGAAAACGTCCGCTGGATCCGCTCCCGGGGCCGGAACGGTGCGCGCCGCCGCGACGAGGGTGCAACGGGAGCGTGCGGTGGCCCGCCCTCTCCGGGCGGGCAGCCGGTCAGCTCTTGGCTTTGAGCGCCTCGATCAGCGCAGGCAGCACCTTGTGCACGTCACCCACGATGCCGAGGTCGGCCACCGAGAAGATCGGCGCCTCCGAGTCCTTGTTGATGGCGATGATGTTCTTGGAACCCTTCATCCCGACCAGGTGCTGCGTCGCACCCGAGATGCCGCAGGCCATGTAGACCGTCGGCTTCACGGTCTTGCCCGTCTGGCCCACCTGGTGCGAGTAGGGCACCCAGCCGGCGTCGACGATGGCCCGGCTCGCCCCCGGGGCGCCGTTGAGCAGCCTGGCCAACTCCTCGATCATGGCGTAGTTGGCCGCCTCGCCCAGGCCGCGGCCGCCCGAGACGACCACTGCGGCCTCGTCGAGCTTGGGACCGCTCTGCTCTTCGACGTGGCTCTCGACCACCTTGGCCGTGTTGGTGGCCCCGGTGTCGGGGGCGGGTGCGGCCACCACCGCCGCCGGCGCACCGCCGGACGGCTCCGCCGCGAACGACTTGGCCCGGATGACGAAGATGCCCGGGCCCGCGCCGGTGAAGTGCGCCGTTACGACGTGGCTCCCGCCGAAGAGCGGGTGCTGGCTGGAGAGTCCGTCGCCGCCCGCCACCAGACCGGTGACGTTGGTTAGCACGGGTCGGTCCAGCTTGGCGGAGAGCCGGCCGGCCACGTCGCGGCCGTCATAGGTGGCCGGGATCAAGATGGCGTCCGGCGTGTTGCCGCCCTCGATCAACGCGGCGATGGCGGCCGCCACGGGCACGCCGGCCAACGCGCCGCCGAGGTCTCCGATGTCGTAGACCGTGGTGGCTCCGTACTCGCCCAGAGCTCCGGCCAGCGCGGCAACGTCGGGGCCCCACGCCACGGCCTCGACCGCGCCGGCGACGGACCGGGCCTCGGTCAGGAGCTCGAGCGTGACGGGCGTCGGCGCGCCTTGGGCCGCCTCGGCGAGCACCCACACCTTGTCGATCGCCATCTCAGACCACCTTCAGCTGCTCGAGGAAGGCGACGACGCGGTCGGCGCCGTCGCCCTCGTCCACCACGATCTCGCCGGCCGCCCGGGCCTCCGCCTCGGAGACGTCGGTGATCTCCTGGCCCGCGCCGGCCGCACCCACCTGTGCGGCGTCGACGCCGAGGTCGGCGACGGTCAGGTTGTCGACCGGCTTGTTCTTGGCGGCCATGATCCCCTTGAAGGAGGGGTAGCGCGGCTCGACGACGCCGGCGGTCACTGTGACGACCGCGGGCATGGAGCAAACGACCTCGTCGTATCCAGCTTCAGTCTGCCGCTCCACCTTGACCGAGCTGCCGTCGACGGAGATCGCCTTGGCGAAGGTCACCGAGGGCAGGCCCATGAGCTCGGCCACCTGGACGGGCAGGGTGCCGGTGTACCCGTCGGTCGACTCGGTGGCCATCACCACCAGGTCGGGGTTGGCCCGACCGATGGCCGCCGCCAGCACCTTGGCCGTGCCGAGAGCGTCGCTCCCGGCGAGCGCGTCGTCGCTGACCAGGATCGCCTTGGCGGCACCCATGGCGAGGCCCGTGCGCAAGCCCGACGTCTCGCCGCCCGGCGCCATGGAGACGAGGGTGACCTCGTCGCCTTCATTTGAGGCCAGCTGAAGGGCCATCTCGACGCCGTAATTGTCGGAGTCGTCCATGATGAGCTTCCCGGACCGATTCAAGGTCTTGGTGTCCGGATTCAGCTCGCCCGGGGCGGCCGGGTCCGGGATCTGCTTGACGCATACGGCGATGTTCATGGCTGACCATCTTGGTGGACGGGGGTGGCGCGATGCCATTCGGGCCGGTGAGGAGCGTTGGTCACGCGCCCAAATTGATGGCCGCCGCCGAGCGAGGCCGTAGGGGGTGTGTCTCCCAGAACTATCAACGAGCTTGTTAATAGTGTCGAGAGACATGTCCGGCGGGCTGCCTCTCTGTCCGTTCTGTCCGTCGCCGGCAGCCGCAACCATGAGCGCATCGGCAACCAAGTTGGTCACCCGTGCAAATTGATCGCCGCCGGTCGAAGCCGAGGGGGTGTGTCTCCCAGAACTATCAACGAGCTTGTTAATAGTCTGGAGAGACATGTCCGGCGGGCTGCTCGCACCCCCGCCGGCAAGCTCCTCTCAGCCCCCGCCGGCAAACTGCCCTCAGCCCCCGCCGGCAGAAGCCGCAACCATGAGCGCATCGGGAAGCCGGTCCGTGATCACCGCGTCGGCCCCCGCCTCCACCATGGCGCGCAGGTCGCCGGGGGCGTTGACCGTCCACACGTTGACGGTCAACCCAGCCTCGTGTGCCTCTGCCACCAGCTTGGGGGTCGCGTACGTCACGAACGGGTGCACGGCCCGGAAGCCAGCCGCCACGGCCTCGGCGAGTGCAGAAGCGGGATCGGCGACGAGTGGCCACAGCGCCCCGAGGGCAAGCCGCCCGTCCGCGGCCTGCACCGCTCGCAATGTGTTGACCTGGAACGAGGAGACGATGACGCGGTCGGTCCAGCCCGCGTCGTCGATCACCGCCGCCGTCAGCGCGGCCACCGCCTCGGTGGGATCGTGGCCCGGGTCCTGCGGCGCGTTCTTGATCTCGACGTTGACGGTCATGCCCTCGCAGGCCCCCAGGGCGTCGGCCAGCAGGGGGACGTGCGGTGGGAGCTCGCTTACCCGGAGCCCTGCGATGGCACCTCGCCCGGGGATCTCGGCGTCGTGGTGCACGGCGAGGGCGCCGTCTGCGGTCAACCGGACATCAAGCTCGACCCCGTGAGCTCCCAGCCGGCGAGCCTCGGCGAATGCGTCCAGCGTGTTCTCGATACAGCCGTCGCAGCACCCACGGTGGGCGAAGACCTCGGTCACGAGCCCGGGCCTGCCGTGCCCTCACGAAACCCCCGTCGAACGGTCCGAAAATTCACGAAAACCTCCTTGCCAGCGACCCTTCCGCGCATTAGCCTCCTTCTTAGTCAACCTTTTCGCTGGCAGCACGTGTGTGGCCAGCCATGTGAAAAGGATCACAATCACCTGGTGGAGGCGATATCCAGATGGCTCTCATGTGGAACCGGACCGTCGATTGGGACGCAGACGACTGGCGCCGGATGGCCGCATGTCGCAACACCGAGCCGGACCTCTTCTTCCCTGTCGGCACCACGGGACCGGCGGTCGACCAGATCAAAGCAGCCAAGCGGGTCTGCGAGTCGTGCGCGGCCATCACCCCTTGCCTCGAATTCGCGCTGGCGACGAACCAGGAGTCAGGCATCTGGGGCGGAACCTCCGAAGAGGAGCGCCGCCGGCTGCGCAAGGCGTGGCTGGCCGCCCGCCGCTCGCGGGCACGCGCCAGCTGAGCTCCGTTTCTTCTTCCCCGACCTGCTCCCGGTCTCCTGGGGGCATTCGAGCGGATTGATGCTTCGAGCCCGCCTCGCAGCTCCGAGAGGGCGGGATTGCAGACCCTCAACAAGTTCGTTGATAGTTCTGAAAGACACACCCGCCCCCCGCCGGTGGCCGCTTTGGACGTGGCTGGCCGCCCCGCGGAACCCCCGGCATCCCCACGGGGGCCCCCGGACCCCACCCCTGACCTCTCCGACACCCTCACCAAGGACCTCTCCAGACCCCTCAACGCGATGCCCGTTAGCGCGGCGCCCGCACCGGCACCGAGATCGCGGCTCGGGTACCACCTCCCTCGGCCGCCGAAGCGGCCTCCATGGTGATCATGCCTTCGAGTTGCCTGACGACCAGATCGCGCACGATCGAGAGGCCCAGGGTGCTCTGGTGCTCGATGTCGAATCCTTTGGGCAAACCGAAACCGTCGTCGCGAACCTCGATGCGCAAGTGGGAGTCTTCGTTGGACAGGGTCAGGTCGACGTGGCCGACTGGGGCGTAACCAGCCGACCCGCCCGCACCTTCCAGGCCCGCCGAGCCGTCGTGCCCCGAGACGCCGGTCTGCTCCGAGACCGCCTGCGGATCGAACGCGTGCTCGACCGCGTTCTGAAGCAGCTCGGCCACCGCCACCGCCAGCGGGGTCGCCACGTCAGCCGCCACGTCCCCCAGGTCGCCGTGCACCGAGATCACGACTGGCCGCGACGACACCACTGAATCCTCGGCCATCTGGACGAGCGACCCAACGATCTCTGAGAACGGCACCTGGTCGCTCGGGTCACGCGAGAGGATCTCGTGCACCAGCGCGATGGACCGCACGCGACGTTCGGACTCTTGGAGGGCGACCCGCGCCGTTCGGTCGTCGATCCGGCGGGCTTGCAGGCTGAGCAGCGACGAGATGGTCTGCAGATTGTTCTTGACCCGGTGGTGCACCTCCCGGATGGCCGCGTCCTTCGACAGCAGCAGGCGGTCCAGGCGGCGCACGTCGGTGACGTCTCGCAAGAGAATCATCGCCCCCGTCACGACGCCGTGGGAGAGCAGCGGGATGCAGTGGACGAGCACGATGACGTCGGGCCGGCGTTCGACCTCCTCGACCACCGGCCGCCCTGTCGCGAGCGCCCACTCCACCGCCGACTCCTCGATGTCGAGGTCGGCGAACCGTCGACCCTCGGGCTGGGCGTAGATCCCCATCCGGTGGAACGCGTTCATCGCGTTGGGCGAGGCGAACTCGATTCGACCGTCGGCGTCGACCACGACGACGCCGTCGCCGACTCTCGGCGCCTCCTCCGTGCCCACGTCCTCTTCGGGGAACGGGAAGGCGGACTGCGCCACCATGTCCGCCAGGCGCTCGAAGACATCGAGGTAGGTGCGCTCGTACATGCTCGTCGGCCCTCTGAGCGGCGCCAGCGACACGCGTAGCAGGGCACCGACGACGCGGTCGTTGAAGCGGACCGGAATGTTCTCGACCGGCACCTGCTCACCGAGGATCGGGTGGTGGATGCTGCCCCGCACGATCTCGCCCGCGTGCAGGCACCGCGCGACCAGCGTCCACTGGGACTCGTTGACTGTCTGGCCGACCAGGTCCTGGTCCACCAGAGTGGGCCGGTTGTTGGGGCGCATCTGGCCCAGCACGATCAGCTCGGGGTCCACCACGACCTCGCCGCCCTCGCCGCTCTCGCCTCCGGCGCCGACGGCACCACTCCCGCCGACGCCACCACCCCCGCCGACGGCACCACCCCCGCCGACGGCACCGTCCTTCCTCTCCCCTCCGCCGGACACGTGGACCGGCACCAACAACAAGAGATCGGAGAACGAGAGGTCGGCCAGCACGCTCCAGCTCCCGAGGAGCCGCTGCAGGTGCTCGAGCTCGTCGGGTTTGAGGTCGGTGTGGCTCTGCGCGAGCTCGGCCAGTGTCGCCATTCAGTCCTGCGCCTCCCCCTCCGCACTTCCGCCGGCGGCTCCGCCAATGACCCCACCAACGGCCCCACTCACCGCGACTCGGTGCGGCACGCGGGCACGGTACGCCTGCAGCTCGTCCACCCCGGCCGAGGCCAACAACGCTCGGAGGCCGTCCGACCGGTACGCCACGTGCTCGAGCTCGTGTGCGTCCGATGCCGTCGTGAGGGGAACCCGGCGCGCCACGAAGCGATCGAGCAGCGCCGGCGCCGGGTACTGCTCCCCCACCGGCTTGCGCCATCCCGCGGAGGACAGCTCGGCGGCCATGCCCGAGGACGCCGCCGCCTCCGCGAGACGGTCCCACCACTCCTCGGGCGCGTCGGGCACGTGCCCCGCAACCTTGATCAGGTCCGGGTGCGCCAGCACGTCGCACACTCCCGAGGCGGCCAGCTCCTCCATCGCAGTCGTATACGCCTCCCAGCAGTCGTCGACCCGCCGCGCCGGCCACTCGGCCATGGAGACCGGGTCGTCGAGGTCGTCGAAGCGCCAGCCCCCGACCCAATGCACCGAGCCCAACAGGACGTCGAAGGGATACCCGTCGAGCAGCCGGGCCACCTCGTCCATGCGACCGGCGTAGTAGTCCACCTCCAAGCCGATCACGACCGGCAGCCCCGCCTCGACGGCCTCCTGCGCGCAGGCGACGTAGGCATCGAGGTCGACGGTGGCGTGGAATTTCCAGTACTCGCTCATCGATGCGGCCAGGGCGGCCGGAACGGACCCGTCGTCCCAGAAGCCGCCGAGCACGTCGTCCGCTTGGCGGAAACGGAACAGGTGCTCGGTGAGCGCGAGCTCGGTGACGCCGGCCGCTTGGGCCTGCTCGCAGTATTGCGCCAGCTGCTCAAGGCGCAATGGCGCGTCGTGCTCGTGGTGGGGCCAGAGGTGGAGGTGGTAGTCGAGCACTACAGCACCCCGCTCAACCTGCCCGGCGGATGAGCGTCACTCCGTCACGAATGGTCGTGAGCACACACACGACCCGGGGATCGTCGACGATCTTGTCGTTGAAGGCCCGCAGCGCCCGGGCCCCTTCGTGCGGGTCCTTCTCCGACGGCAGCACGCCGCCGTTCTGCAGGGTGTTGTCGACCACGATCAGGCCGTGCGGGGCCAGCTTCGGCAGCACCGCCTCGTAGTACGCGTCGTAGGAGACCTTGTCGGCGTCAATGAAGACGAGGTCGAACGGTCCCTGCAGCTCCCCCAGGGAGCGCAGCGCCGGCCCCTCGATGACGCTGATGTAGCTCTCGAGCCCGGCGGCGGCGATGTTGCCCCGGGCCACCTGGGCGTGGTGCGGGTCGACCTCGAGCGAGATGATCGCACCGCCCTTGGAAAGCCCGGCCGCCATGGCGATGGCGGAGTACCCGGTGAAGGTGCCGATCTCGAGGATCCGGGTGGCCTGGGTGGCGAACACGAGAAGTTCGAGGAACCGCCCCTCCTGGCGACCCACCATCATCCCCCAGGCCGCGAAATCCTGCCTGGTCGAGGTGTCCACCGCCTCGAGGTGGCTGGTCGGGGCGGTGGTGTGCTCGTCCGCGTACACCAGGACCTCGGGGTCGATGAGCTGGGCCATGCTTCGCATGGTACGCGCCCCACCCGACCGGTCGGCGGGACGGCGCCCTCTCATGAGACGTTCCGGACGTGTCACGAGGCGCTCTGGTCTGCCGTCCGGCGCCTGTACCCCGCGGCGGCCACGGCCAGCAGCAACCCCCAGACCAGGAACCACAGGTCCCAGACGCCGAGGTGCCAGCGCAGCGCCGTTCGGTCCACGCCGCCTGATGGATGGATGGCGCCGGAGAGGACGAGCGCTTCGGCCATCACGTTCAGAGCCCCGTAGAGCACCAGCACCGCGCTGGTTGAGAACGCGATCGCCAGCAGCCACCGACGCGGGACGACGCGCCCCCACGGCCGGACCAGCGCCAGTGCGAGGAGCCCACCGAGGACCTTGGCCAGAGCAACCGCGGCCGCGGCCAACACCGGGCCGGCTCCGCCCTGGCGCGCGAACCGCTCGACGTACCCACCGACGGTGCTGATGAGACCATGCCCGCCGAAGGCCCAGTAGAGACTCACGAGCGCGTAAGCGAACGCCAGGATGGCCGCTCCGTAGGCGGCCACAGCGGCGACCGCGGCGACGTCGTCGTCACCGACACGGACCGGCACCGACCGGCTAGTCCCAGACCTGCGCGCCCAACCGGAGCAGCCCCCCCATGTCGTAGATGTCGGTGTCGAAGAAGGGGACGGTGACGAGCACGTCGGGAGCGCCCTTCAGCTCGGCCTGTTGCTCACTCTCCCTTCGTGCCACGACCCCGAAGTCGAGGAAGCTCTCCGCCACCTCGCCCAACACCCGGGCCGCCACGACCGGGTCGTCGGTCAGCCCGTCGGCGAGTTCGGCGGCGCGGCCGGCCACCGAATGAGCGAGCTTGTCCGTCTTGGGGTCGCGCAGGTACTCGGGCAGGACCTTGTTCAGCACGACCGCGCCGAGATGCAGCTTGCGCGCCGTCAGCTCGGCCGAGAAGAACTCGGCCTCGCGCACCGGGGTCGCCTCGAGCGTCGAGACGACGACGAAGGTGGTGCGGCGATCGGAGAGCAGACGGGTCACGGCCTCGGCCCGCTCGATGAATCCGGCGTACATCGACTGGAAGAGGATGAAGAACTCCGAGATGTCCGCCAGGAACTGCGTCCCGAGGATGCGGTCGGCCACCTGGTAGAAGGGCCGCGACGCCATATTCACCAGCCGCGACCGGTACGGCACGATGAGCCAGCGCAGCAGCCGCGACGAGAAGAAGTCCGCCATGCGCTGCGGGGCATCGAGAAAGTCGAGCGCGTTGCGCGTCGGCGGCGTGTCCACGACGATGAGGTCGTACGTGCCCTCGGAGTGGATCTCGTAGAGCCGCTCCATCGCGATGTAGTCGTGCGACTGCACGAAGCGGCCTGCGATGTTTTGGTACAGCGGGTTGGCCAGGATCTGCTCCCGGGTCTCGGCGTCGGGCGCGTGCGCCCGGATGAGGTCGTCCCAACTCTGCTTGGTGTCCAACATCGCAGCCCACAGCTCGCCCCTCGGATGGGCCGCCGCCCGCTCGAACACATCGTCGGCGATGCGGACCTCGTCGTTCCCGATCCCCTTCAACCCCAGCGCGTCGGCCAGTCGGCGCGCTGGGTCGACCGTGAGCACGAGGACGCGGCCGCCCTGTTCCACTGCGGCCATCGCTGCCACGGCGGCCGCGGTCGTCGTCTTGCCGACCCCGCCCGGACCACAGGCGATGACGATGTCCTTGGCCGAGAGCAACTGAGCGATGGTCTTGGGCGACACCGGTTCCGCTGCCGTCACAGTCCGAGCTCCTCGCCAAGCGCGTGCGCGACCTGCCTAGTCGTCCGGGCCCCGAAGCTGCGGGCGAAGAGGTAGGGCAGAAGGAGGACGGGCACCCCCTTGGGAAGGCCGGCCTGGAGGCGCTGGAGGTGGGCCGAGCGGGTGCGTCGCAACGTGACCGCGAGGCGTGCTGCCTCGAGGACCGGCGTGACGGTGCCGCCGGCCCGCTCCGAGAGCACCGTCTCCGTCTCGGGCGCGCGCAGCTGCTCGAAGATCTCCTCCTCGCGCTGACCGAAGAGCTCGGGCAACACGCGGTTGACCACGACGGCCGACAGGCGCACGGTCGTCTCCTCGCGCACCCGAGTGGCCAGCTCGAGCGTCTCGCTCACCGGCATCTCCTCGGGGGTGCACACCGCGACGAGGCCGGTCTGGCGCGGATCGGAGAGGATGTCGAGCATCCAGTCCGTCTGGGTGCGGATGAGGCCGACCTTCACGAGGTCGTTGATCGCCTGCGGTGCGGCGAGCTGCCCGATGACGTGGCCGCTGGCCGGTGCGTCGACGACGACGAGGTCGTAGTGACGTTCCCGTACCTCCCAACTCAGCTTGCCGACGGTGAGGATCTCGCGCACGCCCGGAGCCGCCGTGGCGACGAAGTCGAACGCCTTGGCCAGGGGGCCGATCCGCCCCACCACCGGGATGCGCAGCTGAAGCTTGAGGTACTCGCGCAACGAGGCCTCTGTGTCCATGGACATGGACCAGACGCCGGGCGTCACTTCGCGGGGGGTGAAGTCGGTGGGCGGGGACCCGAACAGCGCGGCGACGTCGCCTTTGGAGTCGACCTCGCAGACCAGAACCCGCTTGCCCTGCTCGGCGGCCAGCTGGGACAGCCCGGCGGCCACCGTCGTCTTTCCGACGCCGCCCTTGCCGGTCACGAAGACCAGCCGCAGATCGAGCAGATCGGGGGCTGCGGTCACCGGCTCCGCATCTGTCGCGCGATCACCGCCCGCCCGGAGGGGCACCGAAGCCGACCCGGCGCTCCGTAGACGGCGCGCCCACTTCGACGTACGCCACCTTCACCACCGGCACCCCGACCCGGCGGCCCTTTCGGTCGGTCAACCAGAGGACTCCGTCACCGGTCTTCAGCAGCTTCTCGATCTCGGCGACCACCTTCTCGCGGTCCGCGTCGTCGCCCAGATCCACCTCGATCTCCTTGGGGGTCTCGGTGATGCCGATACGCACGTCCACCTGGTCTGACTCCTCTCGTGGGCCCGCGGGCGGGGCGGCGGTTCCCTGGACGTTACAGCGAGGGGGCAGACTGCATGACATGGGTGATGTGCCCATTGAGCCGTTCGAGCCGTTCGAGCCGTTCGACCCGATCGACCCGTTCGAGCCCATCGACCCGTTCGAGCCGATTCATCCGATTGAGCCGTTCGAGTCGACCAAGCCGGGCGAGACCGAGCGCAGCGTCCGTTGGGCTTCGACCATGGCGGGCTATGCGGGGCCGGTCCGCCTCGCTCACGCCGACTCCTATGCCCGAATCGGTCCGCCGCCGGACCCCGACACCCCTTCGGGCCTCGCGCCCCGCGCTGAGGCGTCCGGCCGGACCGAGCGCCAGGATCTCGAGGACGAGCTGCTCGCCGCGGGCGCGACGCGGGCGGAGGGTTCCGGCGAGCGTGCGGTGGCCGAGGAGCCCGACGCGTGGCGAACCTGTTTCGAGCGCGACCGGGACCGGATCCTTCACGCAAGCTCCTTCCGGCGGCTGGCCGGCAAGACCCAGGTCTTCGTGTTCCCCGAGGATCATCAACGCACCCGCCTCACGCATGCCCTCGAGGTGGCGCAAGTCGCGACGGCCATCGCGCGCGCCTGCCGCCTCAACGTTGCCCTCACCGAGGCCATTGCGCTGGGCCACGATTGCGGGCACGGGCCGGGGGGCCACGCCAGCGAGGACGCACTCGACCCCTACCTTCCTGGCGGATTCGACCATGCCCCGTGGGGAGCCCACGTCTCGCTTGCTTCGCTCAACCTGTGCGCGCAGACGATCAACGGCATCGCCAACCACAGCTGGTCGCGTCCGGCGCCGTCGACGCCTGAGGGAGAGGTCGTCAGCTGGGCCGACCGCATCGCGTATGTGTGCCATGACTGGGAGGACGCCGTCCTGGCCGGGATCGTGGCGTCGCGCCAGCTACCGGCGGAGGTGCGCGAACGCTGCGGTGAGCGGCGCAGCGCGCAGCTCGGCGCGTTCATCGGAGGCGTCGTCTCGGCCACGCTGCGCACCGGACAGGTGGGAATGGAGGAGGACGCCGCCGAGGCGCTCGCCGCGTTCCGCTCCTGCAACTACGAACGCATCTACCTGCGCGAGGCGTCGTTGCGCCAGGGTGAAGCCGTCGTGAGCGTGCTGCGCGCGCTTGTCGATCACTTCTCCGACCGGCCGCACCTCATCACCGACAGCGGCGCCGACCTCGACGTCGACGCTCGCTCCACCGACGAGCCGCCCGACGTGGCGGCAGGAAGCCCGGATGCAATCCGTGCCGCAGTGACCTACGTCGCCGGCATGACGGATCGCTTCGCGTTCCGGCAGGCGGTGGCAAGGATCGGGTGGGACCCGGCGAAGTTGCCCGCCGGCGTCGACGGCTGACTCCCCCCGACAGGAGCACGTGCGATGTGAATTGCACCGAGCGGCCTCTCGGCGTACCCGATACCATCCGCCGGATGCGACGTCGGGCCTGGTTCTTGCGTGTAACGGTGCTGATGCTGGCGTGTGTGTCGTTGCTGGTCTTGGCTGCGGGCCCGGGTGCGAGTTCGCCTTGGATCGGCACCGAAGAGCACGGCGGGCTCCTTCCGCAGGGACCCATCGGTCATGAGGGGCGCTGGTTGACCGATGCCACCGGACGGGTGCTCCTCCTTCACGGCATCAACGACGTCAACAAGACCGCGCCGTACTACCCGTCCGCAGCCGGGCTCTCCGACGCCTACGGCGAATGGCTCGCCCAGAACGGTTTTCTCGTGGTCCGCGTCGGGATCCTCGCGACAGGACTGATGCCCCAGCCGGGCCGCATCGATTACGGCTACATCGCCCATATCGCCCAGACGGTCGACATGTTGGCCCGACACGGGATCTACTCGCTGATCGATTTTCATCAGGACGGATTCGGTCCGGCGGTCGGTGACGACGGCTTCCCGGCGTGGATGACGCTGACCGGCAACGCCACCAACACCCACACGACCTTCCCGCTTTACTACGTCACAAATCCCGCGATTCAGCAGGCCTTTCAGAGCTTCTGGGACGATGCGACCGGTCCCGATGGGCGCGGGCTCCAAGAGGACTACGCCGCCATGTGGGGCGCGGTGGCACAAAGGTTCGCGGTTGATCCCCACGTGATCGGTTACGACCTTTTTAACGAGCCCTGGCCGGGGACCACCTGGTCTTCCTGCCTCACCAACCCGTCGGGATGCCCGGCCCAGGACAATGCCGAACTCGCTCCCGCCTACGCCAAGGCCGTGTCGGCCATCCGGGCCACCGGGGACCGACACCTGATCTTCGGGGAGCCGTTCGTCTTGTTCAACTTCGGGCAGTCGACCACCAACATTCCGACTCCCGGCAATGACCCCGCCTCAGGACTGAGCTTTCACATGTACACGGCCGACGTGACCAAGGAGCCTGCGGTCCTCGTCAATGCGGCTGCCTGGTCGCAGCGGACCGGCGGGGCGCTCCTCAACACTGAATGGGGTGCGACGACATCGTCGAGTGCGATCGATCGACAAACGGGAGAGCTCAACTCGGCCCTCCTGCCATGGATCTTTTGGTCCATCGGTGAGGTCGTGTCGGATCAGACCCAACCGCCCACGTCGACCAATCTCGTCGCCTCGACGGTGCAGTCGCTGGTGCAGCCATATCCGGTGGCCGTCGCGGGAACGCCGTCCGCCTACTCGTATTCATCCTCCACGCACGCCTTGGACTTCGCCTGGTCCACCGAGACCCCTGACGGCAAGCGCATTCACCCGAACACCCCACCCACCGTCTTCGAGGTCCCCTCGACCGTGTACCCGAATGGGTACAGCGTGAACGTCGTCGGGGGACTCGTGACGTCGAGGCCCTGTGCGCCCCTGCTCCAGGTCGTCCCTCTCAAGGGTGCCCCTCAAGTCAGTGTGGGAATCAGTCCGGCGCAGTCGTGTCCGCCCACCCAACGTCCGCCCGATCAAAGTTAGGACGAGTCCTCGGCGATCGGTCGGCCATGGCAGCCACCGCGATCAGCGGGGTGACCACGAGGCCCAGGCAAACCCCGAAGATGACCTTGTAGAAGACGAAGCTCGGTTCGGCGATATCTCCGAACCCGGTCAGGCCAACGGCGAGCGCGGCCAATGGGCCGATGAACCAGAGGCAGATGGTCCCGAATGCCACCGCTCTCCATACGGAGTTGTCCGACAGGTGGGCCATCACCTGGCGCAGCTTCAGCGGAGGTTCCAAGTGGGGCAAGCGGCCCGTTCGCTGGTCGTGCCGGACCGACAAGGTCACCAGCATCGTGGTGACAAAGGGGAGGATGAAGAGCGTTCCGAGCGTGTCGGTCATCGTGCTCGGCTTCCCGACGAGCGGCAGCGAGGCGAGCGGCACCGTCCCCTCTCCTTGCGAGGTCAGCCACGCGATCCCCCCGTTCAGGATCGCGTTCACCGCCGCAGGGATCAGCAGTGCGTTCAGGAGCAACCAGCGGCGGTGTGCCGGCTCCAAGGTGGCCCGCGGCGGGGCAAACACAGACGACGTCACCATGTCACCGCGCTGTCTCATCGGGAACAAAGGTGGCCAACAGCAGTTCGGAGACCGTCTGGCGGACCTCGTCGTCGTCGATCGTGGCCGGATCGAGATCGGCTTTGCGGTGCCAAGCGAACCACGCGATCGACTCCACGATGAATCGGGCCGCCACCTCGACGTTCGAGACCGGGCGCAGATGCCCAGAGGTGATCCGGCGTTCGAGATAGTCGGCCAGCTGCCGAACCTGCCTGCGGCGACCCTTGGTGAAGTAGAACGCATGGAGTTCGGGGATGTCCGGCGCCGAGGTCTCAATGAGCGCAAAGAGGACCTGGTTGTGCTCCATGAAGCGATAACGCTCCTCGAGGATCGCTGAGAACTCACCGATGACATCGGATGGTGCCGGCGAGCTCAGGGCCCGGGACAAGACCGGGAACCGAGTGGCGTCCTTGGCCCACCCCTTCAACAGTTCGAAGATCTGTCCCGCCGGAGGGGTCGGAAGCGGGATCTCGATGGTCGACAGCGCCGCGGAATCGATGGCGTAGCGCAGAGCGAGCTCGAAGAGCGCCTCCTTGCTCTCGACGTAGCGATAGAGCAGGGCGTGACTCAGCTCCAGCTGAGCCCCTACGTCGGTCATCAGGGTGCGGCGATAGCCCTTTTCGGTGAACGCCCGACAAGCCGCACGGGCCACCTCCTGAAACCGGTCCGGTGGCGTTCGACGAGGCACCTTTTCATTATAACTAACTGAGTCAGTAAATCAACCTGGTTGTTCCCTGGCTCGTCAGAACACGGCGTGTGATCAGTGCGCCGTGTCCCGAAAAGCGGTCGGGCGCTTTTCGCTCAGCGCGGCGACACCCTCGGCGAAGTCGGGCCCTTGCATCATCGACTCCAAGCGCGTGGCGGCGTCGCGGACGGACGACGCGACGTCGCCGTGCAGGTCGCAGTAGAGCTGGAGCTTTGTCGCCGCCAGTGAGGAGGGCGCGATCTCGGTCGCGAGGCGGGTCGCGTATGCGTAGGTGACCGGTAACAGCTCGTCGAGTTCAACGGCCCGGTTGACCAGCCCCATCTGCTCGGCTTCCTCGGCCAGCACCACGCGACTGGATAGGAGGAGGTCGGCCGCCCTCGTCGTCCCCACGAGCCGGGGCAGGAGCCATGACAACCCGTACTCGGCGGGCAGCCCGAGCCGGCCGTGCGCCGTGGTCAGCTTTGCCCCTCGCGCGGCGAAGCGGAGGTCGCAGTAACAGGCGAGCACGAGCCCCACGCCGGCGGCCGGACCGTTGACGGCGGCGATGATGGGCTTGGGGATCCCGAAGTGGTACGCAAAGTCGGCATCAAATTCGGGCCGCACTCCGTAGCCGGGCTGCGCGATATCCGGTCCCACTCCGGCGTCGTACGCACCCCGTTCGACGTGGCCCTCGAGGGCCCGGGCGTCCGCCCCCGCGCAGAACCCGCGACCAGAGCCGGTGACGACGATGACCCGTACCCTCGGATCGTCCGCGGCCCGGGCGAGCAGCGAGCGGTACTCGGTGTGCATCCGCCCCGTCCATGCGTTCAGCCGCTCCGGCCGGTGCAACGTGATCGTGGCGACGCGGTCGCGCACGTCGTAGCGAGTGACCTTGAGATCGGCCGGATCCACTTCAGTCGAGCGTCTCGTAGCGGGTCAGGTGCAAGGTCCCGGCTTCCAGGCAATGCTCGAATTCCGCCTGAAGCGGGTCGCCGTCGACGGCGCGCTGGTAGGCCGCAGCGTCATCATCGGAGGCCCACAGGGTGACGACGACCCAGTCGTCTCCGTGACGGGCCGTCGTGCGACGCAGGAATCCCGGCCGGTTCGGCACGAGCTCGGTCTGAACCCGCCGGTCGAGGGAGAGGAACGAATCGTCCGAGACTCCGTCCGCCAGGCGGAACGTGGTGACCTCGACGACGGACATCGTTCAGGCCTGCACCAACATGACCGGGTTCCCCTCCGGATCGAGGATGCCCGCCAGCGTGGGGCCGCCGGGCACGTCGAAGGGCTCGGCCACCACGGTCGCTCCCAGCGAGACCGACCTCTCGAGCGAGGCCCGCAGGTCCGCCACCTGCACGTAGAGCGTCACACCCGAGCGCTCGCTGCCCCGGATGTGGCCGCCCGGCCCGGGCTCCGGTCCGCCGATCCCGGCCGGGATCTGCATGATGGGCCCGTCCCCGATCCTCCAGTTGAAGAGGGACCCGTAGAACGCGCTCTGCTTGTCCGGGTCCTGGGCCTCTATTTCCCAATGCACGACTGGTCGTGCCCAGTCCTGGGCCATTTCACCTCCAAATCTCCTGCCCATCAGC
Organism: Acidimicrobiales bacterium; assembly: GCA_051985685.1. Lineage (GTDB taxonomy): Bacteria > Actinomycetota > Acidimicrobiia > Acidimicrobiales > RAAP-2 > Bog-473. The sequence continues at coordinate 18,236 of JBPYFR010000047.1, read as the reverse complement.
CCCGGGGCGTCCCCCGAACGGACCCTGTGGGCCCACCCAGGACCCTCACAGTACAGAGGGCCCACAGCGGGCCCATCTGGTGGGGTCCTGGCGCAAGACCGCCATTCCACCCGAGTTGTGACGGGACGGCAACGGGGGTAACCTATTTGCCACGGACCCCGGGTCCATTGGATCCCGGAGCCCGTGTGGGGACCGCATTGGCGAGCGGTTGGAGAGGGAACATTGGAATATTGGACTGACGTCCTCGGGCGCGTCTCCCTAGTGGAGTTCGTCCTTTTGGCGGTATTGACCTCGGTGCAGTGGCGACGGCACCGGCTGCACGCGGCAGGCTGGATCGCGCTCGCCTTCGGCATGCTCGGCGCGACCTCCTTCATCACGGTGGTGGCTCCCGGGGTCCTCACGAACGAGACCGCGGTCACGAGTCTGATCGCGATGTTGGCCCTGGTGCCGTACTGCCTCTTCCGCTTCACCACCTCGTTGCGCGACACCAGCCCCCTGCTCAATCTCGCGGCCGTCGCGCTGACCGCGGGCGTGATCGCGTCGACGTTGGCTCTGCAGCCCCTCTCCGTGCCGGTGTTCCCGGTGACCACGACGCGGATGTTGTCGCCGCACTTGATCGCCTACGGGGCGGCTTTCGGCGTCTCGTTCGCGCTCCTGACCTCCTACGTGGTGACCCGGCTCTTCCGGGCCAGTACCGGCCAGCCGCGAGTCACGGCGTTCCGGATGCGTCTGTCAGCCGTCGCCGTCGCAGGGCTCGGAGTGAGCTTCGTCACGTCGGTGGTCGGCGTCTCGGTGGTTGGCCTGAACGGATCGAAGACGGCCCTCGCCGGTCAGGCGCTCATGGTCGCGGTGGGTGCCCTCTTCCTCGTCGCGCTGACCCCGTCGTCCCTCCTACGCGTGTTCCTCCGGCGTCAAGTGGGCCAGGCGTACGACCGGGCCGTCTCGGACTTGGTGGTGGCGGCAGAGCCCGTGGATCTCGCGGAGCGCCTCTTGCCGCGCGTGGGAGCGCTCGTCGGTGCGTCGACAGCGGCGCTGCTGGACCGGGACGGGACCGTCGTGGCGCAGTTCCCGGCACTCGGGCCAGAGCAGGACGTGTCATGGGACTTCGGTGCGGACGATGCGGCTGACCAGGGCCGCATCAGCGTGCGGACCAACTCTGGCACCGGCCACGACCTCGCGGTGCTCGTCGACCCGTACCTGCGCTACTTCGGCACCGACGAGCTGGACGAGCTGGACCGGCTCGCCGGGATGGCAGGCCTGGCCATGGAACGCTGCCAGGCGTCCGAGCAGGTGGCCTTCCGGGCCACGCACGACGGCCTGACCGGGCTGGGCAACCGCACGCTTTTCGTCGAGCACTTGCACGACGCGCTGAGCCACGTCGGCCGGCGCCGCCGTGCCCTCGCCGTCATGTTCATCGACCTCGATCGCTTCAAGCGCGTGAACGACGAGGTCGATCACGCCGCCGGGGACGTCGTCCTGAGCGCGGTCGCCGACAGGCTCACCGAGGCGACGCGCGGCGTCGATGTGGTGGCGAGGTTCGGTGGGGACGAGTTCGCCGCCTTCGCAGAGGTGGACCACGAACGGGACGCGGTCGACATCGCAGAGCGCATCCGGAGCGGTCTCGGCGTGCCGATCGCGGTGAGCGGCAGCCAGATCGCCATCACGGCGAGCATCGGCGTGGTCGTGACTTCGGAGGGATCGACGACGCCCGCAACGCTCCTACGCGAGGCCGACCACGCAATGTACGACGCGAAGCAGTCGGGTCGCGATCGGGTCGTTCTGCATCGCGCCAATGCCCTGCACCTCGTGGCCTAGTGCAAACGTCGTAGTGCAAACGACGTAGTGCTAGCGACCTACTACAAATAGGGCTTGCGCAGCACCCAACGGATCGGCACCCTGAGGAGAGGTGCGAAGACGGTGCAGGAATTGGATCGGGCGGTCGTCGCTTCCCGGCTCAGCACTTCGTGCGAAAGGGCGGTGACAAGTGAGACTTCTCAGGCGGCTCGTGCGGTTTCTCGTACCAATTTCACTGCTCGCGGCTCCGATCGTTTTCCTGATCCCCACGCAGACTGGGGCTGCGAACACCGCAGGCGGCTTGTCCGTCTTTGTCGGCTACGCGGAGGACAAGGAGTTCCAAACTCCGAACCCGGCGTCGTTTCCGACACCGTGGGTGGGCGCACCGAACACAACGTTCTTAGGTGGCACCGTTCCCGGTCAGACGGCCTGCGGCACACTCACCGCGTGCTACGACGCCGGCGCCATCCGGCTCGACAACCCGGGCAGATTCCCCATTTCGGTGAGCAACGTCTCCGTTGACGATCACTCCTCGGTGGCGGGGGGAAAGCTCTTCAGCAATCTTTGGGGATCCTTCAGCGTCCCGCCCGGCCAGAGCGTCATCCTGACGGAGAACCCGCCGGCTAACAATCCCACCTACGACAACTTCGATACCAGCAGTTACCCCGCCACGTGCACGCCGGTCACCGTCGCTCCCACCGTGACGCTTACCGTGAACGGTGTTCCCACCACGCTCGTGGACAGCACCCACGTCCTCGACACGGGTGGTATCGACGCCGGATCGTGTGCGCCCAAGCACAACGAGTCAATCCAGTGGCGTCCCATCGGGGCGACGGGCAACACGAACGCAACCCTCACCCTGGGCCCAGCGACCGCGACCGCCTTCAGCGGCCGCCCGACCACCGAGACGGCCACGCTGCTCGACGGAAGCGGCACAGGCCTTCCCAACACGTCTGTGAACTTCTCGGTGCTGAGCGGCCCCGATGCAGGAATGACCGGTACCGCCGTCACGAATACCTCCGGTCAGGCCAATTTCACCTACACGGGGACAAAGAACGGCGAAGATGTGGTCACCGCCAGCGTCTCCACCGTTGGGCAATTCGTGTCCAACAGGTCGGACGTCATCTGGGCCAACGGCTCCTCAACTGGGTGGAGTTCCGCCGACATTGGGAACCCGACTCCTGCGGGAGGACAGGCCTTCAATGCGACGCCGGGCGCCTGGACGCTTATGGGTGGCGGTACGGCCATTGGTGGGACCTCGGACCAGTTCCACTACGTGTGGCAGACGATTTCCGGTGCCGCGGCGGATGTCGCGGCGCGAGTGACCTCACAAACGAACACGAATCCGGGCGCCCAAGCCGGCGTCATGCTGCGTGCCAGCACGAATCCAGCCTCCGCCTTCTACGGTGCCTTTCTCACGCCGGGTGGTGGGATCGAGGTTCAGCAACGTCCATCTCAGGGTGCGTCGGTGACCACAGTGGTCCAGACTCCTGGCGCCGCGCCCGCGTACCTCTGGGTGGCAGCATCGAGCGGTTTCGAGGTCACGTTCGGGTCGAACGACGGCTACACGTGGAGCCCGATCACCGGCTCGGGGGCCGGCGCGAACCTCGGGTCGAACCCCCTGGCGGGTTTGGCGGTGACGTCGGGCACCAGCACCCAATTGAGTTCGGCCACCATGGACTCGGTCGTCCTCGGGACATCGCCACCCGCTCCTCTCCCACCGGTGCCCTGTCCCTCTACGTGGACCTGCGCCGACATCGGCAACCCGACCCCGGCCGGGAGTCAGTCCTTCGACCCTGGGACGGGGACCTGGACCATTCAAGGGGGCGGCTCAGACATCACCGGGACCTCGGACCAGTTCCACTTCGACTCGCAATCGCTGACGGGCGACGGCACGGTGAGCGCCGACGTGGTCTCGCAGACGAACAGCGACTCGAACGCCAAGGCCGGAATCATGCTGCGCACGAGCACCGATCCCGGATCCCCCAACTACGCCGTTGTGGTGTCGCCCGGGGCCGGCATCAAAGTCCAGGTTCGCTCGACCCAGGGTGGCACGACGACGAAGATCGCCAACCCAACGGGAACGACGCCCGTCCATCTCGAGGTGACGAGGTCGGGCAACACCTTCAGTTCCTATACGTCCCCAGACGGGAGTACGTGGACGCTCATCCCCGGCTCGACAGCCACCGTGAGCCTCGGTTCGACGGTTCTGGCTGGCTTGGCCGTGACGTCGCACAACAGCGGGGTGCTCTCGACCGTCGTCATGAATTCGGTCAGCACAGGCGGATCTTCAACGCCTCCAGCGCCCCCGTCGGTCACTCTCGCTCCAACCTCGCAGAGCGCGAACACCGGTGCGTCCCAGAAGGTCACGGCCGCTGTGATCGACGGGTCCGGGAACCCGCTGCAGGGCACCACCGTCACCTTCAATGTGGTCAGTGGACCCGATGCCGGCCAGAGCGCGAGCGCCGTCACCGACGCCGCCGGCCACGCGGTGTACACCGACACGAGCGCCACCGCCGGCACCGACACCATCCAAGCCAGCTTCGTGGACTCGACAGCAACCACCCGCACGAGCAACCAGGCGCAGGTCACCTTCGTCACCCCGACCACGGGGGGAGTCGTGATCAGCAACCTCACGGTCAACGACACTGCACGAGTGGCCCAGTGGTCGGTCCAGCCGAACCTCCAGGTGGGCAGCGTCCTGTATGGCGACCGCACCTATACCTTGACGGCCGCACCGTCGCAGGTGCTCGGCGACGCCTGGATCCGCGATGCCAACGGCTCCAAGGCGTACACCGGTAGCCCGCTCGTGACGTTCACCATCAACCAGCAAGCCACCGTCTATGTCGGCATGGACACGCGAGCCGGCCGGCCGTCGTGGCTCGACGCCACCTGGACCGACACCGGTTTGACCGAGACCGGTACGGGCCCCGTCACCTACGAGCTGTTTGCGCACACGTTCCCCGCCGGCACGGTGGTACTGGGCCCGATCGGCGGGACCGCGACGGCCGTATCGATGTACACGATTGCCGTGGGATGACCCGGCTGGACGACCGGATCAACGACCTGTACCGCTCGGAGCTCCGGAGGGTACTGCTCCTACACGAATAGCCGGATGCCCAGGGTGCCCCGGATCGCCAGGTAGCTACGGCAAAGCCGCGCATCGGGAAAAGGGGGTTGCAATCCGCGTAGCGTCCCAGCAAGCTCAGCAGCGCCGGAGATGGACACCGAGAGAGGAGATGTCATGCCGCTAGCCGATGTGACCAGTGGCGGTTTCGTCGGGTTGTGGGCCGTCCTCTATTTCATTCTTCTCGTGACCCTGGGCATCATGTCCATCCGCAAAGGGCACTGGATCATGTTCATCATAGGGATTTTCATCCCGCTCTTTTGGATCATCGGCGCTCTCTTGCCGCGAACGCGCTGACCACAGGCCCACCGCCTCAACGAGAAGGCAGGCCTCCGTGTGATCCTTGACCTGACGATCATCGGCCTGGCCATAACCCTCGATCCCCTCCCCCTCACTGCCTTCATCATCATCCTTGCCTCTCAGCGTGGCAGCCGAAAGGGAGCTGCCTTTGTCGCGGGGTGGATCATCTCCCTCGCCATCGTCGTCGCGGTCACCGTCGCGGCGACCGGGAACTCGCCCCCAAAGAGCAACACCGCCCCGTCTCTCGGTGCATTAGCGGCCAAGATCGCGCTAGGGACGATTCTGCTCCTCATTGCGTTGCGTCAGTTCCGTCGGATGGGACGCCCCAAGAAACCGAAGAAGACGCCGAAATGGCAAGCGGGTGTCGACAACATGTCCCCGTGGTACGCCATGGGGTTGGCCCCGTTGACACAGCCGTGGGGAATGATCGCTGCGGGAGCTGCGACGGTGGTGCAGGCAAAGCTCTCTTCGGCGGCCGATTACTTCACGTTGGTCTACTTCTGCCTGCTCGCGACGGCCTCGTATCTCGTCATGGAGATCTATGCGATGATCCGGCCGGGGCAGACCCAGGATTTTCTGGCTCGACTGCGCGCCTGGATCGACTCCCACACCGATCAACTGATTATCTTGGTTTCTCTTGTCGTCGGCCTGTGGCTTATCGGTAAGAGCCTTTACCTGATCGTCACCTAGTTACGGGCATCCCGACCGCCGGCCGGTGCAGCCACACTGATCGAGAAGGGCACATGAACGAAGACCGTTCGGCTTCAATCAAAACGCTTGGGTCTTTGGGCTAGAGCGAACTCGAGGGCCGACCGCGTCAGTGCAGGGTGAGCTCCCTTCGATAGACACGGGCCGGTCCGAGCGAGGCCAGCTTCTCGGCGACGTCCCGGAACGCCCCCGCCGTCTCGCTCTCGGGGTCGTCCGCCGCGACGGGATGGCCCTCGTCCCCTCCGAGCCGCACCGCGCTCACCAAGGGGACGCGTCCGAGCAGCGGCACGCCGAGATCGTGCGCGAGCATCGCACCCCCGCCGGAACCGAAGATCTCGTAGCGGGTCCCGTCGTCCCCGGTGAACCAGCTCATGTTCTCGACCACACCCCGCACCGAGAGCTTCAAACGACGCGCGGCGAAGGCGGAGCGCTGGGCCACCCGCTGTGCCGCCGCCTGAGGAGTGGTCACGACAATGATCTCGGCTCGGGGCATCACCTCGGCCAGCGTCAGCGCCACGTCACCGGTGCCCGGGGGCATGTCGATCAACACGAAGTCGGGGAGTCCCCAGTAGGCATCGGTGAGGAACTGCTGAATCGCCTTGTGCAGCATCGGGCCCCGCCAGATGACGGGCTGGTCGTCGGGGACGAAGAAACCCATCGACAGGCAGCGCACGCCGTGCGCGGCCGTCGGGATCACGATGTCACCGAGGATCACCGGGTCGTGGTCGGTCCCGAGCATCTTGGGAACAGAGAAGCCGTAGACGTCCGCATCAAGGAGACCCACCTGATGCCCTGCCTGTGCCAACGCGATCGCCAGGTTGACCGTGACCGTGGACTTGCCGACGCCACCCTTCCCCGACGAGACCCCGATCACACGCGTCTTCGACTCGGCGGAGAGGAACGCGGGGAGCGGCTCGGTCCCGTGACCGTGCGCATGACCGGACCCGTGGCCGTGGTCGTGTTGCGAAAGCATCTGCGCATCGTCGGCACCCACGTTCCCGTTGCCGTCGCCGAGCATGTCGGCCCGCAGTCGCTGCCGCAGCAGGGCCCGCTCGTCGTCTGTCATCACCACGACGTCGAGCTCGATCTCCTCCACCCCGGGCACGCCCAGGGCAGTCTGGTGCACCTCCTCGGCCAGCTCCTCAGCCCCTGGCCAGGCCGCCACCGGGAGCGCCAGCTCGACGCGTGCGCGGCGTCTCCGCTGCGAGACGGCGCGCAGCAGCCCCAGGTCACCGAGCGCCAGGCCCAATTCGGGGTCGACGACGGCGGCCAGCGCAGCCTCGAGCGACGATCGGTCTCTTGCCATGCACTCCCTCGTCTCGGGTCCGGACCGGCCGACGGCATTCCGCCGGCGGACGCCGCGACGCGTCACCCCAGTTCGAGGGGCTGATCCACAGGTAGACTACCCACCGTGAGCAGCGTCCCCGCCCCCGTCACGGTCGAGGACGAGTCGCCCGCCGGCGCCGAGCCGCGCGGGGAGACCGACGGCCGTTTCAGCGCGGCTGTCGCCGCGGTCGCGGCGGCCTTCGGCGACCCAACCAGGCGCGACATCTTCCTGCACGTGCGGGGCGCGCCCGGAGTGACCGCCACCGAGGTCGCGACGACCTTCTCGCTCCACCCCAACGTGGCCCGTCACCATCTGCAACGACTCGTCGACGGCGGTTATCTCCGCGTGGAGACCGGCCGCAACGCCGCCGGCGCCGGCCGCCCCTCCAAGCGCTACTTCTCCGTCGAGGAGGAACTCTCGCTCGGTCTCATGCAGCGACGCGACGACCTGCTCATGCGCCTCCTCGGCGAGGCGATGCTGCGGCTCGGCCCCGAGGAAGCGGAAGAGATGGCGGCGCAGGTCGGCGAGGATTACGGGCGCTCCCTCGCCGCGCGCATGACTTCCGGTGAGGGCCAGCGCACGGTCCGGGCCGCCATGCATGTCATCGCTGAGACGCTGACCGCCCACGGGTTCGCGGCGCACGCCGAGGACCGGGGCGAGACGACCGCCGTCATTGCGGAGCAGTGCCCCTTCGGCAACGCCAGCAGCACCAATCCGGTGCTCTGCGCCGTCGACCGCGGCATGGTGAAGGGGCTTCTCTCCGGACTGTGTGGCGAGGCGTCCCGCCGGGCGCTGCCCGTGATCCTCTCGTCGCGCGCCCGGGGCGACGACGCCTGCACCGCCTCTGCCTGAGCCCCCGTGGCTCGCGCCTATCTCGACCACGCCAGCACCTCACCGCCCCGCCCTGAGGCGATCGCGGCGCTGGAGGAGTGGGCCGCAGACCCCGCGGCCGACCCCGGGCGGTTGCACGAAGAGGCACGCACCACCCGCGACGCCTTGGAGATGGCGCGCCAGCGGGTGGCTGACCTGATCGGCGCGGCCGCGCGTGAAGTCGTCTTCACATCCGGGGCCACCGAAGCGATCAACGACGCCGTGTGGGGCGCGACCCGCGCTCACCCCGGCGCGCCCGTGTTGTGTGCCGCGGTCGAGCACTCGGCCGTCCGCGACTCCTCGACGCGGCTGGCGCCGACCGAGACGCTGCCCGTTGACCACGAAGGCCGCATCGAGGTCGACGCGCTGGCCGAGCGCCTGGCCTCGACTGCGCTGGAGCGCCCGGGCCTCGTGCACTGTCAGTGGGCGAACCACGAGGTGGGGACGGTGCAGCCCGTGGCTGAGGTGGTCGGGCTGTGCCACGACGCCGGCGTCACGGTGCACGTCGACGCGGCGTCGGCCTGCGGCCACGTGGCGATGGACCTCGCTGCACTGGGAGCTGACCTGGTCAGCCTGAGCGCGCACAAGCTCGGCGGGGTCCCCGGCGCCGGTGCGCTTGTCGTTCGCCGGGGCAGCCGCTTCGATCCTCTCCTCGTCGGGGGCGAGCAGGAGCGCGGACGCCGGGCCGGGCTGGAGGCCCTTCCCGCGCTCTTGGCCTTCGGAGCCGCAGCCGCCGCGCTGACAGGTGAAGGGCTGCTCCAGACCGAGGCGCACGAGGCCCGGCGCCACATCGCCGCTGCGACCAGCGCGGCGGGTGCAGTCGAAGGCGTTGCCGTGATCGGGCCTGCATCACCCGAGGACAGAGTCCCGCACCTCGTCTGCTTCGGTGTGGAGGGTGTGGAGGCCGAGCCGGTCCTCATCGGCCTCGACCGGGCCGGCGTGGCCGTGCACTCGGGCTCGGCGTGCTCGTCCGAGAGCATCGAGCCTTCACCCGTGCTCGAGGCCATGGGTGCCGACCCGAGCCATTCCCTCCGGGTGAGCGTCGGCTGGAGCACGACCGACGGCGACGTCGACGCGTTCGCGGAGGCGTTCCCGCGCGTCGTCGGGGAGCTGCGCGCCCTACGGGGTTGAGCTCGGCGTCGGGGTTGACGTCGGGGTGGTCGAGGTGGACGCGGCGGTGAAGGCCGGCGGGACGGCGACGCCCGCAGCCTGGTACGACCCGACGACGAGCGGCGCCACCTGCGACAGCTCGGCCGCGGGCGGATTGTCGGCCAGGAAGTCGTTGAACTGAGCCACGGCGGCCGCGTGGTCGTGGTCCTGGTTCTCGTCGATGAGACCCAAGAAGAGGTGACCCTCGGCGTAGGAAGGCGAGACCTTCACCGATTTCGCCACCTCGGCACGACCGATCCTCGCGAGCGAGGTCACGTGGGAGGCCGCGCCGGCGTTCCACTGCAGGTAGCCCGCGTAGGCCAGCGCGACGGGGTTGGAGGGATCTTCGGACAACACCTTGTCGTACAGCTGCAGCGCTCCCCCCTGGTCGCCGCGGTTGTTGAGGGTGAGCGCCTGGGAGAGCTGCTGCTCAATCTGCTGGGCCTGATCAAGAGTGGCGTTGCCCGACGAGAACTGGCCGGGCTCGCGCCCCTGCACCGAGTGGACCACCAGGATCACCACTCCGGTGACGACGAGAAGGCACGCGGCGACGAAGACCACCCGCCGCCACACAGACACCCGCGCTGGCACGCGCGTCTGCGCTGCGGCATCTCCCGTCGAGATCGCCGACTCGGTCGAGTCCGCCGGGTCGGTCGTGTCTGCTGACGGTGGCGCGGGTGCTTCGGGTCCAAGGGCGGCGAGCGCAGCCTCGACTTCGACCAGCCGGTCGGCATCACGCGCCACCAGCACGGCATGGTCGTCGTCGGAGAGGTCACCCGCCTCGTGCTCGCGATCGGCGTCGGCGAGCGAACGACGCAGGAAATCGCGTTCATCGGTGAGGTACCAACGCTCGTCCCGGTCCTCGTCCCCCGTCCGGCGCTCGCCGCGTCGCTGGGCGCGATCCTCCCCCCGGCGTTCTTCCAGGCGTGCGCTCGTCCGGCTCATGCCGCCTCCGGGGTCCGCAACGCCTGGAACTGCCGGGACCGGCGCCAGAAGAGGAGTCCGACGCCCGCCACAGCGGCGACGCCCGCGACCAAGGGAACGACGTAAATCAGGGGGATCCCGCCGGTGTCGGGCGGGACCAAGAGGATCGTCTGGCCATACTCGGACACCAGCGCCTGCTCAATCGAAGCCGTCGACCGGCCGGCCTGCACCATCGACTCAATCTGATGTCGAACCGCGATGGCGGTGGTCGCATTCGACTGCGCCACCGACACGTCGGTGCAGGAGGGGCATCGGATCCCGGCCTCGATGCTCGCGGCGCGCTGCGCCGCGGTCTGCGGTGAGGCGTTGAAGGCACCGGTCCCGATCACCAGCGCGACGGCGAGGACTGTAAGTGGCAGCAGGACTTGCGCCCACAGCGGGAGCCGGGCGGTTCGCTCCATCGTTCGCTTCGTCGTTCGCTTCGTCGTTCGCTCAGTCACGGGTTGACCCCCCGGGGCGCCTTCACGAACGCGTTGAGGTTCGACTCGGTGGTAGGGCCGACCAGCACTGCGGCCACGCGTCCGGACGGATTGACGACGAAGGTGGTCGGCGGCGAGGTCACGCCGTAGCGTTCGGCGATCGCTCCGCCTGGGTCGCTCACCGCCGGCCAAAGATCGCCGTTCGACACGAGGAACGAGCGCGCCGTCGCGGTGGTGTCGTGGAACACGACGCTCACCATGTCGGCACCGCCGGGCCTATGCGACTGTTGGTAGGAGAAGCGAGACAGGTCTGGCGCTTCCTGCTGGCACGGAACGCACCAGCTCGCGAAGAAGTTGACGACCACGTAGTGGCCGCGCAGGGCGGCCAAGTCGACACGGCCACCTGTGCTCAGGTCGGTGCCCGTGAGCGCTGGCGCCGTCCGCCCGAGCAGCGGGCTCTGGACGGCGGTGGCCTCCTGGGGCGTGCGGGTGGCGAGGACGATGCCGACGGCGGCGAGTGCCACCAGCACCAGGCCGGCGACCCAGCGGATCAGATGGCGGTTCCGGCGGTCGCTCATCCCGGGCCCCCAGCGACGAGCGCACCCACCGGCTCGGGAGCCGCGTCGGGGGCGGGCCGCCCGTCATGGCCGGCATCCGCCACGAGCACCGAAGGGGCCGAGGCCGGATCGGTGGCCCGCCGGCGCGCGCCCGGCACGAGGGCGAGCAGGCCCCCGAGGCCAATGAGCAGGCCCCCCGCCCACAGCCACGCCACGAGCGGCTCAATCACCACGCCGATGGCGACCGACCCCTTCGGCAGGTTGTTGACCGCCTGGTTCCCGGACGTCGCACCCAACCCGCCCACGGCGTCGAAGGTCAGGTAGACGTCGCCGAAGAGCCCCGAGTCGATGGCCGGCGTCCCGACGACCGAGAGGGCACCGCCGAAGCTGGTCGTGGCGGGGGTGAACACGCCGTCGTCGACCTTGACCACCGCCTCACTCGCCGTGCGCGACGGCGAGCTGACGGTGCGCAGTCCCTCGAACTGGAACCGGTGCCCGTCGTAGGTGACGACAGCACCGGGGCGCAGGGCGAGCTCGGCCTGGTGCCGGTACGAGGTGGCGGCAATGACGCCGACGGCCAGCAGTACCACACCGAGGTGCACGATCATGCCGCCGTTGGCCCGCCCCATCAGGCCGCGCCACCAGCCGGCTTGGCGCGCCTGGGCCGCCCGCACCGAGAGCACGAGCGCCCGCACCGCGGTGGCCGCCGCCATTGCGCCGAGCCCGAACCCGATCAGCGGGGCCCCGCCGCGGAGCCCGACGATCACACACAGCACCACCGTGAGCACCCCGATCCAGACCGGGATGGCGAGACGGTGCCATAGGGCGGCGCCGCTCATCTTGCGCCAGCTCAACGCGGGCGCCACCGCCATGAGGAAGAGCAGCGTCAGCCCGGCCGGGACCGCGACGGTGTTGAAGAACGGAGCACCGACCGTCACCTGTTGTTGGGTGAGGGCCTCGTAGAGCAACGGGTAGACGGTCCCGAGGAGGACGACGAAGGCGAAGCCCACCAACAGGACGTTGTTAAGCAAGAACGCTCCCTCGCGCCCGAGCGGGGCGTCGATTCCCCCGGGCGAGCGCAAACGGTCCCCCCGCCAGGCGATCAGGCCGAATCCCACGATGATGACCGCGAAGAAGAACCCGATGAGGAGCGGACCGAGCGACGATTCGGAGAACGCGTGCACCGACGCGATGACACCGGACCGGGTCAGGAACGTCCCGAGGATCGTCAAGGCGAAGGTGGCGATCGAGAGCGACAGGTTCCACACGCGCATGAGCCCCCGCCGCTCCTGCACCAGCACCGAGTGCAGATACGCGGTCCCGCACAGCCAGGGCAGGAGCGCGGCGTTCTCGACGGGATCCCACCCCCAGAACCCGCCCCAGCCGAGCACCTGGTAGGACCACCACGCGCCGAGCACGATGCCGACCGAGAGGAAGGTGAAGGCGACCAGCGTCCAGCGACGGCACTCCACTTGCCAGCGCTCACCCACGCGCCCGGTGGCAAGCATCCCGATCGCGAACGCGAACGGGATGGTGAACCCGACGAAGCCCGTATAGAGCAGCGGCGGATGGATCGCCACCAAGGGGTTGTCCTGGAGCAACGAGTTCGGGCCGAGTCCGGACGTCACCCCGGGCGCCGTCTTGAAGGGGTTGGCGGGCCCCACCATGAGCGCGAAGAAGAACGCGCTGACGACGTAGAGGACCAGTGTGGCCCAGCGGATCACCGGGTCGGCCGCCTGTCGGCGGTAGCGCAGGACGAAGATCGTCGAGAACAGCGAGAGGACGAGGCCCCACAGGAGGATCGACCCGGCGAGCGCCGACCACAGCCCCGTGATCGAGTAGAGCAGCGGGGTAACCGAGCTGTTGTTCTCCGCCACGAACACGAGGGCGAAGTCGTGCGTGACGAGAGCGTGCTCCATGGTGATCACGGCCAGCACCGCTCCGGCGAGCATCACCGGTGCGAGCCAGCGGCCGTCTGCGAACCGCGAGGGCCCGGCCGCGGGAGGCGCCGAGGCGTCTCCCGCTTCGACGAACACTTCACGGCGGCGTGCGATCAGATCGGCCGCGATCAGCGCCGCGCCCGTGATGCTGGCCACCAGGGAGAGCCAGACGCCGACGGTCCCGATGTGCGCGTCGAGCATCAGTGAACCGTGCCGTTCTGGGCGCGCACACGCCCGGGGTGCTTCTCGATGTAAGTCGCCGAATGCTTGACCAAGATGGAGTCCGACACGAATGCGCTCGACGTGTCAGAGGTGAAGTGGCCTTCGACCACGACGGGGATGTTGGGCTGGAAGAGTTGCGGCGGGTTGCCCGTGTTCACCACGTGCACGACGTGGCCTCCCCCGGAAATGTCGAAATCGGTGCCCTTGGCGGTCGGATGGATCGTCCCCGGATCGACCGTGCCCTCCAGGCGGAGAGTCGTCGTGCCCAGCGTCGTTCGGTGCGCGTAGGCCTGCTCCACCGTGTCGAAGTAATTCAGCGAGCTGCCCAGCCCCTCGACGAGGAGGAACACGAAGGCGACGGCGAGGAGCGCGAAGACGACGAGGACGCGGCGCCTGGTGCGACGACGTGCGGACCGGACCGCCGGCCCCGCGTGAACCTCGGACTTCGGTGTCGTTGGGGGCGGGCTGGGCTGAGTCGTCGTGCCCGTCACGGCCGTTCGCGGCGGACCGACGCGGAGCCGGCGTCGAGGGAGCCGGCATCGTCGCTTTCGGCGGCGAGAGCCTCGGTGTCGAGTCCGGAGTCCGGGTACGAGGGGTCCGCCGACGCCTCGTAGGCGCGCTCCCAGCGACGCCGCCTCGCGACGAGGCTGACGGCGTACGCGCCCAGCGTCACCAGCGCGACGGCATACCCGGCGTCGACGTACCTCATCGGCCGCGTCCTTCGCCGCCCGGGGGGGCGTTGGAGAGCCCGGCACCGACGAGCGCATCGTCGGACCCGTCTCCGGGCGCACCGCTCGACCCCTGGCCCGATCCCTCGCTCCAGCGCTCGGTGAGTGAGACCTCGAAGTCGCGGTCACCGACGGCGTCCTGCAGCCGCTCAATCCGGTAGCGGACACCGAGGAGCCACACGAAGATCAGCGAGAAGGCGATGAAGCCGAGCAGGAACGTCCACGCCATGGACGCCGAGGCATGGATCTTGAACCCGGGGTCGAGGAACGTCCCTCCCTGGTGCAAGGTGTTCCACCAGTCCACCGAGAAGTGCACGAGCGGGATGTCGATCGCGATGAGCAGCGCCGCCACGGCGCAGCGCTTCGCCCGGACGGCGGGGTCGGCCGGGACCCGGCGCAGGGCGAGATACCCGATCTCAAGCAACAGCAACAGCGCGGTCGAGGTCAGCCGCGCATCCCAGGTCCACCAGGTGCCCCAGGCGGGACGGCCCCACAGCGAACCGGTGACGAGCGTGAGCGCCGAGAAGACCGCGCCGACCTCGACGGCCGATGCCGCCAGTCGGTCCCAGAAGAACGAGCGGGTCCGTGGCCAGAGGTACAGGAGGCTGCCGGCGACGGCCACTCCCCCGACCCAGTACAGCGCGACAGTCGCGATCGGCGGGTGGATATAGAGGAGCCGGGCCAGGTCACCCTGGGTGCGGTCGGGCGGGGTGATCCACAGGCCGAGCCAGACCGTGAAGCCCATGGCGACGACGCCGAGCACACCGATCGGGTCGAGCCAGCGTGGGCGCGGCGGCAGCGTCCGGCGCGCGCTCATTCGGCCTCCTGCAGCGGTCCGTACAACACGATGCCGATCACGAGGTAGATCAACGCGAAGGGAATGAGGATCTTGAGCCACTGGGTGCCCGACGCCGTGTTGCCGCTGAGCGCCGCCTGCCAGACCTTCGAGCCGGCGAGCAGGACCGGGGCGAGCACCGGCAGCACGAGGAGAGGCAAGAGGGTGTCACGCACCCGGAGCCCCGCGGAGAGTGCTCCGTAGAGCACGCCCGCGCAGGCCAGTCCGACCGTCGCCAGCAACGAGGCCGTGAGGGCGAGCCAGATCACGTGGACCCGGACGTCGAAGAGGAACGTCACCCCGGCCCAGAGCACGACCTGGAGGGCGAGGAGTTGCAAGCCGACGGCCGCGGCCTTGCCGAGAAAGACCCCCGCCGGGTCGATGCCCGAGAGGCGGAGCCCGTCGCGGGTGCCCTCGCCCGACTCGACCGCGACGCTGCGCTGGATCGCCAAGACCGTGGAGAAGAGGAGCGCAACCCAGAAGATGCCGGGCGCGGCGCGTCGGAGCGCGGCCTGGTCGGGGCCGATCGCGAAGGCGAGCAACACCAGCACGAGCACCGCGAAGGGGACGACCTGCCAGAGGCCGACGCGGGAGCGGGCCTCGATCCGCAGGTCCTTGCCTGCGACGAGGACGGCGTCATGCCACATGCGACGACTCCGCGGAATTGGTCCCGCCGGGCGCCACGGAAGGCGCGACCGGCACCGCGCTCAGCGGCGCGCGGCGCCCGCCCTTCTCCTCGCCGGTGACGCGCCCGCCCGCCATGGAGACGACCCGGTCGGAGAGGGGGACCGAGAGCAGGGGCTCGTGGGAGGACAGCAGCACGGTCGCTCCGTCGCGGACCGCCTCGCCGATCAACCGTCCCAGGAGGTCACGGGTGGTGGCGTCGAGCCCCGCGTGCGGCTCGTCGAGGAGCCACAGTGCCGGCCGCCGCGCCACCAGCGCGGCCAGGGCGACCCGGCGGCGCTGCCCGGCCGAGAGCCGGCCGGCGGGTGTCGTGCGCAGGCGGCCGGTCAGCCCGAGGCGTTCGAGCGCCCGGTCGGCGCCGGACGACGGCAGGCCGAGGGCGCGGACGGCGAACCGGACGTTCTCCGCCGCGCTGAGCTCCTCGTAGAGGGGGGCGGCATGACCCAAAAGGCCGACGTGACGCCGTACGGCCGTGTGGTCGGCGGTGAGGTCGACTCCCAGGACGGTGGCCTGGCCCGAGGTGACCCGCAGGAGGCCCGCGCAGGTCCGCAAGAGGCTGGTCTTGCCCGCCCCGTTGGGGCCCACGACGACGACGACCTCGCCCGTCTCGATGGACAGATCGACCCCGGCGAGGGCGGGGAAACGGCCGGCAAGAGCGACGGCGGCATGGAGGGAAACGACGGGGGCCATGGCCTTCCCCCCAATGGTAGGGGGGGTGGGTCCCGGGGTTCCAAGCGGGGGTGCGGGTCCGCTCAGCCCACGGACCAGGCCCAGGCGTAGCTGAAGGGGAGGTCTCGGTAGTCGGCCCAGCCGGGCTTGCGCGCGATGAACCGATCGTCCACCAGGGCCTCGTGCAGCTCGCTGGCGCCGAAGCCCTCGGCGGCCGCGGCGGCGACGTGCTCGGAGGGGAGATGGAGGTGGGTCTCGATGGCTACGGGCTCGCCGTCAGGGGTCTCAAAGTGGGTCGGCATGCCGACCGCCATGAGGAAGTAGGGGTGGACGCCGACGAGGACGAACGTGCCGGTGGCGCCGAGCAGCCGGCGCGCCTCGGAGTAGAGCGGGGCGAGCTCGGGCAGGTGCTCGTCGACGAGGACGCAGGTGACGAGGTCGTACGCACCCGCATCGAGGCCAGTGTGACGGACGTCGGCTTCCACGAGGCGCTCGTGCCCGCCGCGAGCCCTTGCGCGTTCGAGCATGGCCGGGGTGGCATCGACCCCGTCGATCGGGAACTTGCCGTGCCTGCGAAGCCAGGCCGCGGTCCGGCCCGAGCCGCTGCCGAGGTCGGCGACGCGAGTCAGCTCGGCCCAGTCGACCGACGTGATGCGCTCGAGCAGCGCGACGTCCATGAGGTCATCGACGGTGTCCTCGTAGGTCGGCGCCCAGGCCTCGTACCCTTCGCGCACCGGGACCGTCGGGTAGTGACGGCGATCGAAGCGCGCGAAGTCGGGCGGCATGGCGGTGTCAGTCAGCGGCCGGCTCGTCAACGGCGGGCGCGTCGGCCGTGCGCGTGCGTCTGCCTGCCGTCGGCCGCGGTCAGGCCATGTGGGCGAGCGCGTTGATCTCGTCGAGCGAGGTCGTCGTGTCGCCGGCCAGCTCCGCGCGCGCGAACGCACGTAGCGCGGCTTCGTGCGCCACGAGGAGGTCCGAGGACTCTTGCTCCAACGGATCGAGCTCGCCGATGCGCTGGTACAGCGGGATGAACTGGACGGTGACGGCTTCGGTCGCGGCGAGGAAGTCCTCCCAGGTGACGCCCTGGGCCAGCTTGTCGCCCAGGGTGAACATCTCGGGATCCGGCTCGGTCGAGAGGCCGGCCCGCGTCATTGCGGGCACGATCGCCTCCTTGGTGCGGCGCTCGAGCGTGGAGAGGACCCGCATCTTGGCGGCTCGGTCCGGATCGTCGAGTTGGTCCGCGATGCGGGCGAACAGGGCCTCGCCGAGCACCTCCCCCTGGTACGCCCTGATCCAGAGCTCCTCGATCGGGGCGTCCTCCGAGAAGATCGGCGACGGGATCGGGGCGGTTCGGTCGTCCGTGTGCTCAGGGGGCTGGTTGGTGTTGGTGTTGGTGTCGGTGTCGGTGTCGCTCATGTGACCGACGATACCCCCCGGGTGCTCGCTGGGCCCTTGGCGGCCCGAGCGGCCTGGTGAAGGAGAGCCGTGTCAATCCGGCGCATGGCCTCTCAAAGCACCAAGTGCGCCCATGTCATCCGTCCACGGTGCCGGTCCTAGAAGCGTCGGTAGTGTGCGGCCCTAGCAATGGCGATCGTCCTGATGCCCCTGCCCGCACTCGACTTCGACCCCACCGAGGTCGCGGTGAGCTGGCAGGTGCTGTCCTTACGTGGGCACGAGATCGTGTTCGCCACTCCGTCCGGCCAGCCCGCGCAAGCAGACGAGATCATGGTGACCGGGCGCGGCTTGGACCCGTGGGGCCTCGTGCCTGGCGTGCGCAACCTGACCCTGTTCGGCCATGCGCTCCGGGCGGACGGCCATGGCCGGGAAGCGCACGCGGCGCTCGTCGAGGACGCTCGGTTCCGTTCGCCGCTGCACTGGGGCGCGGCGCTGCGGACGTCGTTCGACGCGCTCGTGCTTCCCGGC
>JBPYFR010000046.1:0-2060 GCA_051985685.1 Acidimicrobiales bacterium | reverse complement strand
CAAAGCCCTCGCTGTGACGATTACCTTCTCCTGTGCAACAGACAATGGGGGAGGCGGTCATCCGTCCCCGCCGGAAGCGGCTGTATCGGCGAGCTTGAGGCGATCGACCGCGGCAGCTCGTGACGTTCCAATCCAGGTGGCGACTTCCAGAGTGCGGATTCCAGTTAGGGCGATCCAGACCCGCGAATCATTCTTGACGATCTTGGCGAGCACGTTGCCGCAGTGTGGGCAGCGAACCACGATACCGGCGCCTCGGTAGACGTGCGCGGCGCCGACCGGCCCGGCTGCTCCGCAGCCGCCACAGGTCCCGATAGCCGTTGTCATCTCGACGGTGAACACCTCTTGGAGAAGGCCCGCGAGGGCATTCCCATCCAGCATCAGCTCGTCCATCTCAGCGTCCGGTGGGGCCGAAGCGTTCGGTCTTGATCGCGAGGGGATCGTGCCCGAGTTGCACGAGCGATTCGGCCACCGCCTCGACGAACGGTGTCGGTCCACAGACGTAGAACCGCGGCCGCTCGGCAGGCGAGGGCGCGACCTCGGCGAGCATCTCGGCGTCGACACGGCGCGCGTAGCCCGTCCACCCGGGTGGTTGCGAATCTGTCAGCGCGTGCACGACGGTGAGGCCGTTGCCGCTCAGCCGCTCGAGCTCGTCGCGATAAATGACGTCGTCCTGACTGCGTGAGGAGTACAGCAGCCGCGTCTCTGTGTCGTCGCCGACGGCTGTGCGCGTTCGGATCATCGCCATCAGCGGCACGATGCCTGATCCGCCGGCCACGAGCATGAGCGGGCCGCCCTCAGAAGGTTCCCAGACGAAGTAGCCGCCGATCGGGCCGCGTAGCTCGATCTTGTCGCCGGGCTGGAGCTCGTCCGTCAGGTAGGGGGAGACCTCGCCGTCCTCGAGCCTCTGGACGGTGAGCGCGACCCGGGTGCCGTCGGGAGTCGAGGCGATCGAGTAGCTCCGCTCCGCCTGGTAGCCGTCCTGGGCCGTCAACCGGACGTCGACGTGCTGGCCGGCGCGGTGCCCGGGCCAGCTGGCCACGTCGAAGACGATCGTCTTAACGCGGGGTGTCTCGGCGACGGCCTCGACGAGTTCGGCGAGCTGCCAGCTCAGTCTCCCGCGTAGCGCTGTTCCTGCCATGGGTCTCCGTAGTTGTGGTAGCCGTTGGTCTCCCAGAAGCCCGGCTCGTCGGTCGATTGGAGCCGGAGGCCCCGTACCCACTTCGCGCTCTTCCAGAAGTAGTGGTGC
The DNA here is from genome assembly GCA_051985685.1 of Acidimicrobiales bacterium. Taxonomy (GTDB): domain Bacteria; phylum Actinomycetota; class Acidimicrobiia; order Acidimicrobiales; family RAAP-2; genus Bog-473. The sequence continues at coordinate 814 of JBPYFR010000046.1, read as the reverse complement.
GGGACGAGCATGCGCGCGGGGCCGCCGTGCTCGGGCTCGAGCGGTTGACCGTCGTAGGCGAAGACCACCCAGGCCTTGCCGCCGGTGATGTCGTCGAGCGGCAGGTTCGTCGTGTAGCCGCCGTCCGAGTACTGGGTCACGTATTCGGCTGACGTCTCGATCCCTTCGAGGAGCGTGTCGATCGAGACGCCTCGCCAGACGGTGTCGAGCTTCGACCACTTGGTCACGCAGTGGATGTCGCGGGTGATCTCCTCGCTCGGGAGGGCGCGGAACTCCTCCCAGGTCCAAACGCGCGGCTGGTCCAGCTCGCCGACGATCGAAAAGTCCCACAGCTCGAGCGATGTGTGCGGCGTCGGTCCGGCGGAGAGGACGGGGAAGTCCGCGGTCACATATTGGCCGGGTGGCACGCGCGCAGGGTCTACGTCCCCGGCGCGACGGCCTCGGAATCCGCGCGAAACGACCGACATCACTGCTCTCTCTCGGACGGCGGCCGCATCCGGAGCGTCCACAGCTGCTGTTCGTTCGCGCGCACGTGGCTGTCAAATGCCCCGGCGGAGCCATCCGGGCTCCTTGCTGATTTGAACCTCTTGCTCATGGTGTTTCTCCTCTATCTCGATGCCGTTGCGACAGTGCCCGGCGGCAGCTGAGTTAGGTGAGCGTCGGGTCAAGCGACGCGTCATAGATCGCCCGCTCGAGCGGCGCCGCTAGCGATTCCGGCAGGATCGTCATTACCTTGTGCACCTCCGGACGTGACTCCTGTCGTTCGAGAGCAGCAGCGTCCTCGTAAACCGCGGTCGCGATGAACGAATCAGGC
>JBPYFR010000045.1:0-2205 GCA_051985685.1 Acidimicrobiales bacterium | reverse complement strand
TCGGGATAGACGACCGGGACGCCGGCGGCGAGGTACTCGACGACCTTGAGGGGATGAAAGTAGAAGTTCGGCATCGGCCGGTACGGAGCAACGGCCACATCGAAGCGACGTACGAGGGCTGGGATCGAGTCGTGCGGTTGCGCGCCCGTGAACACCACCCGTCCGTCTAGGTCCGGTGCCGTGGCACGTCGCCGTAGTGCTTCATTCTCAGGTCCGTCACCCACGAGCAGCAGCACCGGTTCTGGTCCGCCCCGCGGCGCGGACGTGCGGGCGAACGCGTCGAGCAGGTCGGCCACGCCGTGCCATGGCTTCATGCTTCCCGCGAAACCGACGACGAGCCGGCCATCGAGATCCTGCGCGCTCAGCGGTTCGGCGCCACGGAAGGCCGCGACGTGCGAGCCATTCGGTATCCATTCCGCGGGCACACCGGGCGCGACCGACCGCACGTAGCGCAGCAGCTCGGATGAGACCACGTGAATGCGGTCGGCGGCCCGGAGGGTCTCGTGCTCCCATGCCTGAGCATTCGGGTCGGCGAGCCGACGGTAGCGCGTGGCCTCCTCGACGAGCGGCGCGTTGACCTCAAGAGTCAGCGGTAGCCCGTGACGGCGAGTCGCACGCCGGGCCGCGCCGGACTGCAGGCTATATCGCTCGATGACGACGTCGATCCGCTCTTCGGTGATGAGGTCCGCGAGCTGCCGCGTACCGGCTTCGATGTCGTCTTCGAGCTGTTCGATCCGGTGCACCACGGGGGCCATGTTCCCTGAGTCGACGCGGCGGACGGCGAGCGTGACCCGGTGCCCGAGGGCTTGAATCGCCGAGGTCACCGCGCGTACGTGCACCGATGCGCCCTTGCCGCCGAGCAGTGGGATGCCCCGGTCGGCGCATACGTACAGGACCTTCACTTTCGGAGGCCCACCGTCAGCTCGTCCGGCCCGTGTACGGGTTGCGCGAGCTCGCCCTCGAGCAAGGCGACAAGCGGCGTGATCGCGCTGGTCCACGATGCGTGCTCCTGGACGTGATGTTGCCCGGCCTCGCCGAGACGGGCCCGCATCGCCGGGTCCGTGAGTAGCTGCGCCAGTGCGTCGGCTAGCAGGTCGGGCCGTCGCTGGGGCACGAGGCGCCCAGTCTCGCCGTCAGTAATCACTTCCGGAATGCCCGACACCGTGGTGGCCACGACCGGCACGCCAGCCGCCATTGCCTCGAGCAGCACGTTCGGGATGCCGTCGCGGTCGCCGTCGGGCAGGATTACTGGGGACAGCGCGAATATCTCAGCTGCGGCGAGCTGCTCGACGACGTCGCGCTGCGGCCGACTGCCGAGCAGGGATACCCGGTCGCCGATTCCCTGCGCATCCCCGAGCGCTATGAGCTCGTCGTGTAGCCCGCCGCCGCCCAAGACGACAAGCTCGAACGGAATGCCGCGCCGGTTGAGCTCACCGCAGGCCCGGATGAGGACGTCGAAGCCCTTCTTGGGTACCAGCCGACCGACGCTCATGATCCGCCCGGGGCGAGGCGTTCGGGCAGGAACGGTGAACCTGGCCAGGTCGATCCCGTGCCGGTTCACGTGGATCTGCTCAGGCGCCACGCCCACCTCTTTGGTGAGGTACTCGCGGTTCGCCTCGGTGCAGGTGCTTACCCAACGCGCCCGGCCGACTCGCATCCGCAGGTTCTCGGGCAGCGTGGTGTAGATGTCCTTGGCGTGGCCGGCCAGGCTATACGGCTGGCCGCTGACCTTTTCCGCGATGAAAGCGAGCGCCGCGGGATTGTGCAGGAAGTGGGCGTGGAGGTGGGCCGGCGGCCCGTCCGCCAGCCGGTCCAGCAGCACGAGGGCGTGCAGCAGATTGCGTGCCGCGGCGATGGTGTGCCGGGTGAGTGCCCACCCGGCCGCGCGCAGTGTTCCCCACGGGTAGCGCCGGGCGGTGCGCAGCGCTGCGGGAAGTTCTCCCCACAGTCGGCCGGTTTGTAGGTAGGTCACCTCGGGGACAAGAGCCAGCGCCTCCGGCTGGGAGCTTTGCTCATGGGGGTCCATGATCGCGAAGAGTTCAACGGGGAGGCCGTGCCTGCGGAGCTCGAGGAACTCGTTCAGGATGAACGTCTCGGACAGGCGCGGGAAACGCTTGACCAAAACAACGACTCGCTGCGCCTCGACATGACGTGCTCGCGTCATCGGGCTTCTCCGGTCTTGACGGTCCATGACGTCCCCGCGGT
>JBPYFR010000044.1:0-13902 GCA_051985685.1 Acidimicrobiales bacterium | reverse complement strand
CTCCGTTGGGACCGAGGACGGCGAGGAACTCGCCCCTCTTCACGGTGAGGTCGAGTTCGGACCACAGCGTGCGCGACCCGAGACGGACGGCTGCGTCGCGGAGCTCGACGGGGGGTGCTGGCCCGGGCACGGGTGTTTCCGCGGGTGCGGCGGCTGCTCCTCGTGCGTTTCGTGCGTTTCGTGCGTTTCGTGCGTTCCGTGCGTTCGATGCCGTGGCGTCGCTCATGGTCCTCGACTGGCCAGGAGAGCGCGCTGGAGCGCATCGAGCTCGGACTGCTGCCACTGTTGATAGGTCGTCGTTGCGGACGGAAGCGTCTCGGAAACGCCCACAACGGGGATGCCGTTCCTCTTGGCCAGGGCGCGGATCTGCGTGGTGACGGACGTCACCGTCTGCACGTTGTAGACGAGCACGTCTACGTCGTGGTGGCCGAGCACCCGCTGCATCGCGAGCGTGTCCGCGGCGCTCGGGTCCGTGCCATCCTCCACCGACTGCGCAAAGCCCTTCGGCGACGTGACGTGCAGGCCGGCGTCCGCAAGGAGGTACCCGTACACGCGCTCGGTGTAGGCAACCGGCGCGTGGTCGAACTGCTTCCTGATGGTGGCCAGGGTCGCGTTTAGCGGTTCGAGCGACGCGTCGAAGGTTGCCAGGTTGGCCGCGAAGGTGGCTGCGTCACGGGGTGCCGCCTTGGACAGCTCGCCCGCAATGGCGGCCGCGACGGCGGGGACGCGGGGGATGTCGTACCAGAGGTGAGGGTTCGGGTTGCCGCCCGAGACGTGGAGCACGGCGGCGGCCGTGACGATCCTCGGGTGTCCGTTGTTCGCGCCGAGCAGGGCACCCATCCATTTGTCGTAGCCGGCCCCGTTCTCGATCACGACCTGCGCTTGGGCGAGCTTCGCGGAATCGAACGCGTTCGTCTCGAAGAGGTGCGGGTCGGTGTTGGGGTCGGTGATGAGGGAGGTGACCGAGACATCGCGTCCGCCGATCTGGGCGGCGACGTTGCCCCAGAAATTCTCGGCCGCGACGACGGGGACCGGGTGCGGGGGTGGTGCGGTGGAGGCGGTTGGGGCGGCTGAGGCTTCGGAGGCGGTGCGCATCGCCGAAGGGGGGACCGCCAGCACCGCACCGGCAAAGATCGCCACTCCGACGAGAGCGAGGATGAGGACGTGCCGCCGGGCACCGCGAGAATGGCACATAACCATAACGGTAACCATTTCAGATAAGCGCGACAAGTGGAGGTTGCTCGCTGCATTTGCACTGGTTGCAAGCGTCTGCGCCGGCGATCTCTCTCAAAACTATTCACAAAACGGTTTATAGTTTTGAAAGCATGTGCCCTGCCTTCCGGCAGAGAGGCCCGACTCGGAACAGGACCTGGAACGGGCGCCCCTCGGACGGGACCCGAGGCCGCCCGCCGAGCTCAGGAGACTCAGGAAGGACCGAAGAGCAACGAGTAGTCGGCGCCCCGGCGCAGGTGGTGGCCGCCGTCGACGCCGAGTGTCTCGCCGGTGACGAAGGAGGATTCGGGGCCGATGAGATAGCGGACGGCGCCCGCGACGTCCTCGACGGTGCCCACGCGCCCGAGCGGCATCTCGGCGAGATAGTCGTCGAGCAAGGGTCCTCCGGCGGTGATGAACGACATCAGCTCGTCGTCGATGATGCCCGGCGCCACTGCATTCACCCGGATGCCGAGCGGACCGAGCTCCTCTGCGGCGGTCTCGGTCAGGAAGCAGATGCCGGCCTTCGACACGCCGTAGGCCCACAGGTGCGGGTGTGGGAACCGGCCGGCACCAGAGGACATGAGCACGATGGAGCCGTGTCCGCCCTGCGCCTTCATCGCGCCTGCCGCCTGCTTCACGCAGATGACAGATCCAATGAGGTTGAGGTCGATGGTGGCGCGCACGGATGCCACATCGGCCGTGAGCACCGAGCCGAGGTGCAGGGAGCCACCCGCACAGGCGAACAGCCCGTCGATGCGTCCCGTGGCCTCTGCACACCGGGCCACCGCTGCCGCCACGTCCTCTTCGACGGTGACATCGGCCACGACGTAGCGGACGGTGGCGCCCCGACGGGCGGCCTTCGCAATCCGCTCGGTCGCATCGGCCAGCTTCTGCTCGGTGCGACCACAGATGGTGACGGATGCGCCGTCCGACGCAAGCCGTTCTGCGGTCGCGAGGCCGATACCGCTTCCACCTCCGGTGACCAGGATCGACCAGCCGGCGATGCCCGGGTCGTTCTCTGGCATCAGATGGGTCCGGCGCCCACTGGGGCAGAGGCCGTGAACTCGACGGGCATCTCCTCGATGCCCGAGATGAAGTTCGCCTCTCGGCGCGGCAGGGCGGCACGGTCGACAGCGAGGCGCAGGTCGGGCATGCGGGCCACAAGTCGCTCGACCATGACGCGGAGCTCCAGCCGGGCCAGCTGATTGCCCAGACAGAAGTGGGCGCCGAAGCCGAAGGCCATGTGCGGGTTTGGGTTCCGGGTGATGTCGAAGGTGTCGGGGTTCTCGAAGACGGCCTCGTCGCGGTTCGCCGAGGGGTAGAGGAGGAGCAGCTCCTGGCCCTTGCGGATCTCGGCGCCACAGAGCTCGACGTCGTGCCGCGCGGTGCGGGCCATGTTCTTGATCGGCGAGACCCAGCGCAGCATCTCCTCGACCGCTCCGGGCATCACACCTGCCGGATCGGCAGCCAGGCAAGCCATCTGGTCGGGATGGGCCAGCAGCTCCTCGACCCCGCCGCTGATCACGTGGCGCGTGGTTTCGTCGCCCCCGATGAGGATGAGAAGTGTCTCGTGAACGAGGGAGTCGTCGTCCAGCGAGTCGCCGTCGATCTCGGCGTGGCAGAGCACGCCGACGAGGTCGTCGGTGTTGCGATTCGCGCGGCGGTCCTCGAAGACCGGATGGATGTACCCGGTGTACTCCACGAAGGCGTTCGCGGCGTTGTCGATCGCAGACGGGTCGGGTGAGCCCTGGCCCTTGAGCATCTCGTCGGACCAGCGGAGCAGGTCGGCGCGGTCCTTGGGCGCCACCCCGAGCATGTCGCCGATCACGATGATGGGGAGCGGCGCGGCGATCTCGCTCACGAAGTCGCAGCTTCCCCGCTCGCAGACCGAGTCGATGAGGGCGTCGCACACCAGGCGCAGCTTGTCCTCCATGGCCCGCACCCGCCGGGGGGTGAAGCCTTCCGAGACGAGGCGGCGCCGGCGCACGTGTTCGGGTGCATCGAAGTCGATCATCATCGGCAGAGGTGGGTATTTGGGCCGGATGCCACCCGCATTGGAGAACGAGTCGGTGTCGACGGAGGCCTGTTTCACGGCCGCGTAGCTGGCCGCCGCCCACAGATCATTGCCCTCGTCGTAGTAGACAGGCGCGTGGGCGCGCATCCAGGCGAAGGCGTCGTGGGGCTCCCGCCCGAAGAACGAACCGCTCATGAGGTCGATCCCGAGATGGTCTGGGGCGAGGGTCACGGCGGTCACGATATCCGGCGGTCGATAGGGTGGGCCTATGGCAGACCAGGCGAATTTCACGGCGGACGCCATCGAGTTCATGCCAGGGCTCTACTCCGCGGCGCTGCGTATGACCCGCAACGCGGCCGACGCTGAGGATCTCGTCCAGGAGACCTATCTGAAGGCGTACCGCTCCTATGGGTCCTTCACCGAGGGCACCAACCTGCGGGCCTGGCTCTACCGGATCCTGACCAACACCTACATCAACTCGTACCGCGCTGCCCAGCGCCGCCCCGAGACGACCGACGTGGAAGACGTGGAGGACCTCTACCTCTACCGGCGCCTGGCCGGATCGGGCGACGAGCGCAGCGCCGAGGACGAGGCGCTGGAGCGTTTCACGGACGAGGACGTGAAGGGAGCCTTGGAGGCACTTCCCGACGCGTTCCGCATCGCCGTCCTTCTGGCGGACGTCGAGGGTTTCAGCTACAAGGAGATCTCCGAGATCACCGACGTCCCGATCGGGACGGTCATGAGCAGGATCCACCGGGGAAGACGGGCACTCCAAAAGGCGTTGCACAATGTGGCAGAGGCACGGGGATTGGTGGGGAGCGTGCCAGGGGGGTCGAGCGAATGAGCGAGGACCTGGACAAGAAGCAAGTGAGCGAGGACGTCGACACACGAGATGACTCGGCGGACGCCCGTTCCGGCCCCAGCGGGCTGTTCGGGCCGCAAGTCGATTGTGAGGAGGCGGTGCACGACCTCTACCACTATCTCGACGGCGAGCTAACCGAGGATCGGCGGGTAGAGATCCGGATCCACCTGGACTACTGCGGTCCTTGCGGCGGCGCGGCCGCGTTCGAGGCCGAACTGCGCCGCATCATTGCCGACCGGTGCAAAGACCGCGTCCCCGAGAATCTGATCCGCCGGGTGGCCGAGGCCATCGACGAAGAAAGCCGGCAGCACCACGGCGAACACTGACGACACCGACACCCACGCCACCTCTTCACCGGAGGTGCTCGGCGCTGCCGGCGCGCCCGACGCCGGCGATCCCGGCGGTGCCGGCATGGTCGACTGGGAGCTGGCCCAGCGCGTCGCCGCGGGCGCTCTGATCCTCAAACCGGCTCCTGCCTCATACCGCTCATCGAAGCTGCAGGGGCAGTTCGACGACCTGACGGCGCGCGCCGAGGAGCTCGTGAGCGCGTCGACGGGTTGGCATTCGGTCCACGGACGCGCCCGTGCCAAGGTCACCGATCGCCCGGGCTGGGCAGCCGCCAACGTCCGCTCCATGGAACGCCTGGTCGGACCCGCGCTGGGCGAGCTCCAGCATCGGCGGGGGGTCAAGCTGTCGGGCCCGATGCTCGCGGTGGGCCGTGCCCTGGCGGGCGCACAGCTGGGGCTCATGCTGGCCTACATGGCGACGAGGGTGCTCGGGCAATACGACCTGCTGATCGACGACGAGCCGGCAGAGGACCAGGACCTCGTCTCGTATGTGGGACCGAATGTCGTTGCCGTCGAGGAGCAGTACGGCTTCTCGCCGAGTCAGTTCCGTCTCTGGCTCGCGTTGCACGAGGTGACCCACCGCCTGCAGTTCACCGCGGTTCCCTGGCTGCGCGACCACTTCGTGGGGCTCGTTTCCGAGCTGCTCGGCCCTCTTTCGGGCGATCCGATGGGGTTCGCCGAAACGGTCCGTCGTGTCGCGACCGACGTCCGGGCGGGACGGAACCCCGCCCGGGACCAGGGCGTCATCGGCATGCTCGCCACCCCAGAGCAGCGCCTGGCCCTGTCGAAGATCTCAGGGATGATGAGCCTTCTCGAGGGACACGGCGACGTCACCATGGACCGGGCGGGGGCAGCCGAAGTGCCTGGCGCCGCCCACTTCTCCCGCGTCCTGCACGAGCGTCGTGCTCAGGCGCGCGGTCTGGCCAAGCTCGTCTCGAAGCTGCTCGGGCTCGAGGCGAAGATGCGCCAGTACGCCGAGGGCGAGCGCTTCGTCGAGTCAGTGGAGGCGAGAGGCGGTCCCTCCCTGCTGGCCCGGGTGTGGGAGGGCCCAGAGTGGCTCCCCACGCTCGAAGAGATCCGTGATCCCGCCATCTGGGTGGCCCGCGCGGGTGGCTGAGTCGGACAGCGACGGCGAGACCGTCTCTGACCTGATCACAGACCTCTTGGCCCGCTGCACATTTCCGCCACCGGGGACGGCGTTGCCGTGCGCCGTCTCGGGTGGCGCCGACTCCCTCGCGTTGGTCGCCCTGGCGGTCGCGGCGGGCTGCGACGTGACCGCGATCCACGTCGACCACGGTCTGCGGGACGCCTCCGGAGCGGAGGCCGCCGTCGTGGCGTCGGCAGCGGCGAGGTTGGGGGCGCGGTTCGAAAGCAGGCGGGCCCCGGTGACACCGGGACCGAACCTGGAGGCCCGCGCACGAGAGGCCCGATTCGGCGTCCTGCCGGCCGGTGTCGCGACGGGTCACACCATGGACGACCAGGCGGAGACGGTCCTCATCAATCTCCTACGTGGAGCGGGGCCGGACGGGCTGGCCGCGATGGCGGCGGGCGTCCGTCACCCCCTGCTCGCGTTGCGGCGAGCCGAGACGCACGCGCTGTGCGCAGAAGCACGCCTCGCTCCGCTATGCGACCCGAGCAACGACGATCCCGCCTTCGTGCGCAATCGAGTGCGTCATGAGTTGTTACCGCTGTGCGCCTCGGTGGCAGGGCGCGACCCCGTTCCCCTCTTGGCCCGCCAAGCCGGCGTGCTGCGCGACGAGGCGGTCTACCTGGACGCGCTGGCGGCCGACGCGGTGCCAGACCCAGCAGACGGCCGTGCGTTGTCCGGTGCACCGCGGCCGCTGGCTCGGCGCGCGCTGCGCCGGTGGCTGCGCGAAGGGGGGTATCCCCCGTCGCTGGCCGAGGTGGAGCGCGTCCTCTCGGTGGCCGCGGGACGTTCGGTCGCGACTGAGCTCGCGGGCGGGCGCCGGGTCAGTCGCTCGCACGGCCGGCACCGGGCCGGCCCGATGGGCTCCACTAATGTCACCCCGGTGACCCACCACGAGGCCGGTACGGGTGTCCCGGCCTGGGCCGAGCCGGACGTAGGGCCGGTGCTGGTCGACTCAGGGCGTCTGGCGGCGCGGGTGGCCGAACTGGGAGCGCAGATCACGGCCGACTACGCCGACGAGCCTCCGTTGCTGGTGGCCGTATTGAAGGGCGCCATGTTGTTCCTGAGCGATCTCTGCCGAGCCATCGCGCTGCCGGTCGACGTCGACTTCATGGCCGTCTCGTCGTACGGCAGCGCCACGAAGACCTCGGGCGTGGTGAGAATCGTGAAGGACCTCGACGCGGAGCTGGAGGACCGTCACGTACTCGTGGTCGAGGACATCATCGATAGCGGGCTGACGCTGAACTACTTGCGCCGCTACCTGGCTGCCCGCCAGCCCAAGAGCCTCGAGATCTGCGCGTTGCTGGTCAAGGAGGGTGAGCAGCGAGTGGAGCTCGACCTGCGCTACGTCGGGTTCACGATTCCGGCCGAATTCGTCGTCGGGTACGGCCTCGACGTGGCCCAGCGCTTCCGCAACTTGCCGGGGGTGCACCGTTACAAGGGGATGGATCAATGAGTGTCGACGTCGATCGCGTCAAGAAGGCCGTGATGGAGCTCCTGGCCGGCATCGGTGACGATCCGGACCGCGACGGACTCCTCGCGACGCCGGACCGGGTGGCTTCCATGTACGTAGAGCTGTTCTCCGGCCTGCACGACGACCCGGCGCGCCACTTGGAGGTCACGTTCGCGGCGGAGCACGACGAGATGGTGATGCTGCGCGACATCCCGTTCGCCTCGCTCTGCGAACACCATCTGGTGCCGTTCCTGGGCCGAGCGCACGTCGCCTACATCCCGGCGGAGGACGGACGCATCACGGGTCTGTCCAAGCTGGCCCGGCTCGTCGACGGGTACGCACGGCGCCTCCAGGTGCAGGAGCGCATGACGACCGAGATCGCCGACGCCATCGCGAACGTGCTGTCACCCCGGGGGGTGCTGGTGGTGTTGGAGGCCGAGCACTTGTGCATGTCGATGCGCGGGGTCAAGAAGCCCGGGACGCTCACGGTCACGTCGTCGGTACGCGGCCTGTTCCGGACCGACGCCGCGACACGCGCCGAGGCCATGCAGTTCATCCGGGGCCACTAAGGGCGCCGGTGTCCGAGCCGGCACGCCCCTTGGTGATGGGCGTGCTGAACGTCACCCCGGACTCCTTCTACGACGGGGGGCGTCACGACACCTACGAACGGGCGGTGGCGCGGGGCCGCGAGATGATGGCCGAGGGCGCCGATGTCATTGACGTGGGCGGCGAGTCTTCGAGGCCAGGGGCCGAGCCTGTACCCCTCGAGGTCGAACTGGCCCGGGTCGTCCCGGTCGTGGAGGCGCTGGCTGGAGAGACAGGCCGCGTGGAGCGAGGCGTCCGCCTCTCGGTCGACACAGTCAAGCCGAACGTCGCGCGGGCGGCATTGCGCGCGGGGGCCAGTCTCTTGAACGACATCTCGGCATCGCTGTGGGAGGAGGCCGCGGCGGCGGGTGCTGGCTGGGTTGCGATGCACATGCAAGGGTCGCCCCGCACCATGCAGGCGGACCCCCGTTACAGCGACGTCGTCGCCGAGGTGCGCGAGTTCGTCCTCGGGCGTGCCCGCACTGCACTCGAGTCCGGCGTGCGGGAGGTCTGGGTCGACCCCGGGATCGGCTTCGGCAAGACCGTCGCGCACAATCTGGCGTTGTTGCACCACCTGTCCTCGCTCGCGGAGGCCGCGGCCGCGGCCGGTTGCGCCGGCGTGCTCGTCGGCACGAGCCGCAAAAGCTTCCTCGGGGTGCTGGCGGCCGGCGGGACCGGCCGGACGGGTGGCGCCCGGCAGGCTGCGCCAGCCGAAGACCGGGAGGAGGGGTCCCTGGCTACGGCCGCGGCGGCCATGGTCGCCGGGGCGGGGATGGTCCGCGTCCACGACGTATCTGCCACCGTGCAGGTGGCTCGGCTGTATGGTCCAGCCGGATGAGGGATGGTCCAGCCGCATGAAGGGAAAGTGGGCGGCCGGCATCCCCCCGCGGAACTTCACCTGGGTGATCCGGGACCACCTGGCCATCAGCGAGCGTCCCGGGGGCTTCGGTCAGAACCACCGGCGGGTGCGCCGTCAGGAGGAGATCATCTGGCTCCGGGTCCAGGGGTTCGGTCGCGTGGTTTCCCTGCTGCCCTCGCCACACAACCTGGCCGCGTACGACGAGGAAGGGCTCGTCTGGGCCCACTACCCATTGGAGCGGGCCGGGGACCCACGGCCCGTGCTGGCCGGCTGCTATCAGGATCTCGACGACTCGCTCGCCTCGGGCCTGCGCATCTTGATGCACCTGGACGAGCTCGGGGACCGGATCATGGGCGTGGTAGCGGGCTACCTGGTCTGGTCGGGCCGGATCGCCGCCCAGCCCCAGGCCGTGGCACTGGTGGAGCACGTCGTGGGTCACGCCATGGGCGGGCCGGGACGGGAGCTGCTGGCCGAGCTGGAGGGCATGCCTGCCCGCCAGGCCAAGTGACCGCCAGGCCAATGACCGACCAGCCCAAGTGACCCACCCGGCCAAGTGACCGACCAGCCCAAGTGACCGACCGGATAGAGATCTGTGACCTCCGGGTGATGGGAGTGCACGGGGTCCTCGAAGAAGAGCAGGCGCGCGCCCAGCCCTTCGCACTCGACATCGTGGCCTGGGTCGACACGTCCGCGGCGCAGCAGAGCGACGACCTGGCCGACACAGTCGACTACGGAGCCCTGGCCCAGACGGCGGCCGACGTGGTGGGGGGCCGCTCCTACCGGCTCCTCGAGGCCCTAGCCGGCCGGCTCGCCAGCGCGCTGTTGATCACGGACCGGCGGCTCGAGGCGGTGGAGGTGACGGTGCGCAAGCTACGTCCGCCCATGGCGCTCGATGTCGGCTCGACCGGGGTGCGGGTGCGCCGGGCGCGCTGATGGCCCGGGCGTTCATCGGTCTGGGCTCGAACCTGGGCGACCGTCGGGCGTACCTGAAGGACGGCGTGGAGGGCCTGCGCGCCGCAGGCGACGTCGTCGCCGTGTCCCCCCTCTACGAAACCGAGCCGGTCGGAGGTCCAGCCGGTCAGGGGCAGTACCTCAACGTCGTGGTGGAGCTGGCGACGTCGGACCCGCCCCGCCGCCTGCTCGAGCGCTGCCGAGCCCTCGAGGAGGCCGCCGGGCGCGTGCGCTCCGAACGATGGGGCCCTCGCACGCTCGATGCCGACGTCCTGCTCGTGGAGGGCTCGGAGGTGCACGAACCCGACCTCACGGTGCCCCACCCCCGGCTCTGGGAGCGTCGGTTCGTCCTGCAACCCCTGGCCGACCTGGCGCCCGATCTGGTCACGAAAGAAGAGCTGGCCGCGGCTGGTGGCGAGGTCGTTCGTCTGGGTAGTCTGTAGAGGTCGTTTTTCAGATCGTCTGTAGGCGAACGGCACCCTTTTGGGGCCGGAACGCCGAAGGAGGTCAGATGCAGACCATCCGTATCATCGGTCCCGGCCGGGCCGGTTCGGCCCTTGCCGCGGCACTGACGTCGCTGGGCTGGGAGTTCGTCGGGTTCCTGGGCCGCCATGACGACCCGTCCGGCGCCGCGCGCGGCGTCGACGTGCTCGTGATCGCCACGCCCGACGACGCCGTCGCGGAGGTGGCGGCCTCGGTCGAGCCGGTACCCACGACGACCGTCGTCCACCTTTCGGGGTCGCTCGGCCTCGACGCGCTGGCCCCGCACCCCCAGCGGGCCGCGCTCCATCCGCTCGTCCCGCTGCCCAATGGGGCGGTCGGAGCGGCCCGGCTGCGCTCGGGCGTCACCTTCGCCGTGGCCGGCGCACCGGCGGCGCGGGCCATCGCCGAGTCCCTCGGGGGCCGGGTGGTCGAAGTGGCGGACGAAGACCGGGCGGCTTACCACGCCGCGGCCTGCATCGCGGCGAACCACGTGGTTGCGCTGCTCGGACAGGTGGAGCGGGTCGCTGCCTCGGCGGGGCTCGAACTGGAGGCGTTCCTGCCGTTGACCCGCGCCGCAGTCGACGACGTCGCCGCGCTCGGCCCGGGCGCCGCGCTGACCGGACCGGCCCGGCGGGGTGACTGGGCCACGCTGAGCCGCCACCTCGATGCGCTCCCCGAGGGGGAGCGGGCGGGTTACCAGGCCGGGGCGGCGTTGGCGACGCGTCTGGCCGAGGCGACGACCCCGGAAAGGACCGAGACTCACACGACGAATGCACCGGCCGCCTTGCCGGCGGGGGTGTAGGTCGATGGGCGTCGATGTCGTCGACACCGCGGCCGAATGCCGCCGCCTGCTCAATGCGGCCCGCCAAGGGGAGCGCAGCGTCGCCCTTGTGCCGACGATGGGCGCGCTGCACGCCGGGCACGTCTCGCTGATCGCCCGGGCCCGGGCGGAGTGCGACGTCGTGGCGGTCAGCATCTTCGTTAACCCGCTGCAGTTCGGCGATCCCGCGGACATCGCCAACTACCCCCAGACGCTCGAGCGGGACCTCTTCGTGTGCGCGGAGACGGGGGCCGACGTGGTCTTCCTGCCGTCCGTGACCGAGATGTACCCCTCCTGGCCTGACGCGCCGGCCACGGTGGTGTCGGTCCGCGCTGTGAGCGAACGGTGGGAGGGCGCGTCGCGACCGGGTCACTTCGACGGGGTCGCCACGGTCGTGGCCAAGCTGTTCTCCATAGCCGGACCGTGCCGCGCCTACTTCGGCGACAAGGACTTCCAGCAAGTGGCGGTCGTGCGCCGGCTGGTGGCTGACCTGTCGCTACCCGTCGAGATCGTCGGCTGTCCCGTCGTGCGCGAAGCCGACGGGTTGGCGCTCTCCAGCCGGAACGTCCGACTCTCCGAGGGGGAGCGCGGGACGGCCGTGGTCCTCCACCGGGCCCTGGCCGCGGGTCAGGCCGCCGTGTCCGGAGGCCTGCGTTCTGGCGAGGCGGTCGGGCGGGTCATGCGCGACGTGATGGCACGGGAACCAGGCGTCCACCTCGACTATGCGGTGGCGGTCGACGCCACCTCGCTCGCCGAAGTCGGTGTCATCGACGACCCGTCGTCGGTGCGCCTGCTCATCGCCGCCAAGGTCGGTCCGGTGCGACTGATCGACAACATGGCAGCCCTTCCCGACGAGACCGCTGCCTTCGACATGACCAACAACTCACGGCGGCGCAGCCGCCAGCTCGAAAGGATTGGATGAGCCCAATGCGCCGCCGCATGATGAAGTCGAAGATCCACCGCGCCACGGTGACGGACGCCAACCTCAACTACGTGGGGTCGGTCAGCATCGACACCGAGCTGATGGCGTTGGCGGACATCCTCCCGTACGAACAGGTGGCCGTGCTCGACATCGACAACGGGGCCCGCTTCGAGACCTATGCCATAGAGGGCGAGCGTGGGCAGATCTGTCTCAACGGAGCGGCGGCGCGGCTGGTGGCGCCGGGCGACAAGGTCATCCTCATCACCTACGCCGACTACGACCGCGCTGAGCTCGAGACGTACGTGCCCAGAGTCGTGCACGTCGACGGGCGGAACCGCGCCATCGACGAGGCCTCCGCCCGCCTCGATGCCGAACTCGCGCTGATCGACCCGGCGTGAGCAAACCGGCGTGAGAGAGCGGGCGTGAGCGAAGGGGCGCCGGGTCCCTTCGACGTCCTGGTCCTCGGCAGCGGGGTCGCCGGGCTGTCCGTCGCGGTTCGCCTGGCCGGACCGGTCCAGGCGGGCGGACCCGCACTCTCCCTCGGCGTGCTGACGAAGGGCGCGCTCTCCCAGTCGGCCACCCGCTGGGCCCAAGGCGGTGTCGCCGCGGTCCTGGGGGGCGACGAGGACTCCACCGACCTGCATCTGGCCGACACGCTGGCCGCCGGTGCGGGGCTGTGCGACGAGGAGGCGGTGCGGATCCTCGTCGACGAGGGCCCGGCACGCGTGCACGAGCTGATCGCGCTGGGCGTCGAGTTCGACCGCGAGGCGACGGGCTCGCTGTCGCTCGCCCGCGAAGGGGGGCACTCCCGGCCCCGCGTCGTCCACGCCGGCGGCGCCGCCACCGGGGCAGAGGTGGAGCGGGCACTCGTCGACGCCACCTACCGTTCGGCCAGCGCCGTGCTCGAGGGCTGGTTCGCCCTGGACATCCTCATCGAGGACGGGCGCTGTGCCGGGGTACGCGCGCGGCCCCCGGGGGAGGCGGGCGCAGAGCCGCTGGACATCCGCGCCGAGCACGTCGTGCTCGCGACGGGTGGCGCGGGCCAGCTGTACTCGGTGACCACCAACCCGCGCGAGTCAACCGGCGACGGGGTCGCGATGGCGCTGCGGAGCGGCATTCCGACGGCCGACCTCGAGTTCGTGCAGTTCCACCCCACCGCGCTGCACCATCCGGCCATGCCGCGGCCGCTGCTCTCCGAAGCGCTGCGTGGGCACGGTGCGATCCTGCGGGACACGACGGGCGAGCGCTTCGTCGACGAGCTGGCGCCCCGAGACGTGGTGAGCCGGGCCATGGCTGCCGTCATGGCCGAGCAGGGCGTCGACCACCTCTGGCTGGATGCGACCCGCCTGGAGCGCTTCCCGCAGCGTTTCCCCACCATTGCCGGCTCGCTGTCCTCCATCGGCATCGATCCCCAACGGGACTGGATCCCGATCGCGCCCGCGGCGCACCACCTTTCGGGCGGCGTCGTCACCGACCTGTGGGGCGCCACCGCGCTGCCGGGGCTGTGGGCCGTCGGCGAGGTCGCGTGCACCGGCGTGCACGGAGCGAACCGCCTGGCGTCCAACTCGCTCCTCGAGGGCATGGTGTTCGGGGCGCGCCTGGCCGAGAGCATCGCGGCCGGGCAGGGGCCCGAACCCAGCGGCGTCCTGCGAGCCGTGCTCGGGGGCGCGCCCGTTGACGGCATCGACGTCGGTCCGGTGTCGGGAGAGGGTGCCCGATGGTGGCACGGCACGGGCGACGCGGCGGTGGACGTGACCAAGCTGCGTGACTCGTTGCAGCGGGCCCTGACCCGCGGTGCAGGCGTGGTCCGAAGCGCCCGCTCACTCGATGAGGCGCGGGCGCTGGTCGACGAGACCGCCACCGCGCTGGGAGACCCCACCTCGTCGGTGGCGGCCGGCGAGCTGGCCAATCTGCTGCAAGTGGCCGACGCGCTGCTGGCCTCCGCGCTCGCCCGGACCGAGAGCCGGGGAGCCCACGCGCGGCGCGACTACCCCGAGACCGAGGAGTCGTGGCGCCGGCGCCTGGTGCACGGTTCGATCGGAATCCCAGGTGCGCGGGGAATCCGTTGACTGGCGTGTCCCCGTGAGCGCGGTGGCCGCCATGGAGCGCGGCAAGGACTACGCCGCCGCCGTCACGGAGGCCGTCGATCGCGCCTTGGCGGAGGACCTCGGGCCCGACGGCGACGTCACCGCCGCCCTCGTCCCCGCAGAGGCGACGGCCCGCTTCGTCTTGCGCGCCCGAAAG
>JBPYFR010000043.1:0-2258 GCA_051985685.1 Acidimicrobiales bacterium | reverse complement strand
TGCGCGAGGACGACGTGGAGATGGGCCACGAGGCCAGCGTCTCCAAGATCTCCGAGGACCAGCTGTTCTACCTCATGAGCCGCGGCATGACCGAGGACGAGGCGATGGCCACCATCGTGCGCGGCTTTGTCGAGCCGATCGCGCGTGAGCTGCCGATGGAATACGCGCTCGAGCTAAACCGGCTGATCGAGCTTCAGATGGAGGGGGCGGTCGGCTGATGGCGGCGCTCCAGGGGGCCGTGGAGTCTGCGGCCCCCGTGTCTCGGTTGCACGAGCACCAGTCGTTCTCGCTGGATGACTTTCCGGTGCCTTCTGGGCGGGAGGAGGAGTGGCGGTTCACGCCACTGCGTCGGTTGCGCAGGCTCCACTCCGATACATTGGCCCCCTCCGGGAAGGTGGCGGTGGGGGGCGACGCCGTGCCTCCGGTCTCCGCTGTGCTGGCGCAACGCTCCGACCGGAGACTCGGCGCCGCTTTTGTGCCGGCGGACCGCGTCAGTGCTAGGGCATTTGCTTCCTTCGAAGAGGCGATGGTCGTAACGGTTCCACCGGAGGCTCAGGTTAACGAGCCGGCTGTCGTTTCGGTACGGGGCGAGAGCTCCGAGGGGACGGCGTTCGGGCACACGCTCATCGAGGTAGGAGCTAATGCCAGGGCCGCCGTCGTGCTGGATCACCGTGGCAGTGCGACGTACGCCGACAATGTCGAGATCGTCGTGGGGGATGGGGCCTCGCTGACGGTGGTGAGCTTCCAGGACTGGGAAGACGATGCGGTGCACGTGTCGCATCATTACGCGACGCTGGGTCGGGATGCGCGGTTGCAGCACACTGCGGTGACGCTGGGCGGGGGTGTGGTCAGGCTGTCGCCTTCGGTGCGGTACGCGGGGCCTGGGGGAGACGCCGAGTTGCTCGGTGCTTACTTCGCCGATGCGGGGCAGCACTTGGAGCACCGGCTGTTCGTGGATCATGGGCAACCTCACTGCCGGAGCCGGGTCGAGTACAAGGGGGCGCTGCAAGGGGACGGGGCGCACACCGTGTGGATCGGGGACGTGCTGATCCGGGCGGAGGCGGTCGGGACCGACACCTATGAGCGGAACCGGAACCTGCTGCTGACCGAGGGGGCGCGGGCGGACTCGGTGCCGAACCTGGAGATCCTCACCGGTGAGGTGATCGGGGCCGGGCACGCGAGCACCAGCGGGAAGCTGGAGGACCACCACCTGTTCTACCTGATGGCCCGCGGCATCCCGCTGGCCGAGGCGCGGCGGCTGGTCATCCGCGGCTTCTTCGCCGAGCTGATCGCCAAGATCGGGGTCCCGGAGCTCCGGGAGAGGATCGCGGAATCGATTGAGGCGGAGCTGGCCGTTCCGGAGGCGCAGGAGGCACGGGCATGACCGAGTTCGTCCGGGCCTGTGCCCTGTCCGACCTGCCCGCCGAGGGGGCGATCGGGGTGGACATCGGCGACGTGCCGGTGGCGGTGGTCCGCGCCGGTGGCGAGGTGTTCGCCCTGCAAGACGTGTGCTCGCACGAGGAAGTGCCGCTGTCCGAAGGCGACATCTACGACTGTACGGTGGAGTGCTACCTGCACGGGTCCTGTTTCGACCTGCGCAGCGGCAAGCCCACCGGCCCGCCGGCCACCAAGCCGGTGCCCACCTACCGGGTGAAGATCGAGGGCGACGACGTCTACGTCGCGCTCAGTGCCGATGACCACGGCGCCGGCGACCAGACCAAAGCGGCCGACTGAGCTGATTCAGGAGACATTTCATGGCAACTCTGGAGATCCACGACCTGCACGTCAGCGTGACGGACGGCGCGGGTGAGGCTCGTGAGATCCTGCGCGGCGTCGATCTGACCGTGTCGGCCGGCCAGACCCACGCGATCATGGGGCCGAACGGCTCGGGCAAGTCCACCCTGGCCTACGCGATCGCGGGTCACCCCAAGTACCTCGTCACCCAGGGATCGATCACCCTCGACGGCCAGGACGTGCTGGCCATGAGCGTGGACGCCCGCGCCCGCGCCGGGCTGTTCCTGGCCATGCAGTACCCGGTCGAGGTGCCCGGGGTGTCGGTGTCCAACTTCCTGCGCACGGCCATCACCGCCGTCCGCGGCGAGGCCCCCAAGCTGCGGGCGTTCAGCAAGGAACTGGCCGATGCGATGCAGAGCCTGTCAATCGACCCGGAGTTCGCCCGGCGCAACCTGAACGAGGGCTTCTCCGGCGGCGAGAAGAAGCGCCACGAGATCCTCCAGCTGGAGCTGCTCGCGCCGAAG
>JBPYFR010000042.1:0-9886 GCA_051985685.1 Acidimicrobiales bacterium | reverse complement strand
ACGCCGGCAGACCGAGCTCGTCGAGCGCCTCGGGCACGATTTTGGGCCGCTCGGTCTCGTCACGGCCTCGGCCCTGCACGTGGAGCCGGGTGCCCAGCGCCGTGTAGAGCGGGAGCAAGATGTCGCGCCCCTTCAGCTGCTCGGCGGCGATGCAGATGCGCACCGGCCCCTTGGCCAATGCCATGCGAGCCTTGTACTCGTCGGAGAGGCCCTCCCGGTCTGAGTTCAAGATCGCCAGCGACATCACGTGCCACTCGGTATGGATGTCACGCACCTGCTCGACCTCGAGCATCCAGCGCGAGGTGATCCAGGCCCAGGGGCAGAGGGGATCGAACCAGAAGTCGGCCGTGTTGGTCATGGGATACCTCCGTCGACGCGCAGGATGGTGCCCGTCGTGTAGGACGAGGCGTCGGTGGCGAGGAACAGTGCGGCGCCGACGATCTCCTCGGGTTGCCCC
Organism: Acidimicrobiales bacterium; assembly: GCA_051985685.1. Taxonomy (GTDB): domain Bacteria; phylum Actinomycetota; class Acidimicrobiia; order Acidimicrobiales; family RAAP-2; genus Bog-473. The sequence continues at coordinate 9,429 of JBPYFR010000042.1, read as the reverse complement.
GCCCGCTGGAGGGCGTGATGAGGCATGCCCCGCTCCAGGACCGCGGGGTCCCAGGCCTTCGAGATGTCGGTGAGGAACGGCCCCGCCATGATGCAGTTCACCCGCACCGTGGGCCCGAACGCCTTGGCGAACCCCTCGGTCAGCGCGTTCAGCCCTGCTTTGGCGGCGTCGTAGGGCAGCATGTGGGGGGCCGGGCGGATGGAGCCTGTGCTCGAGACGTTGATGATCGACCCACCATACGGGCCGGCCGCCATCCTCGTGCCGACCAGCGCGGTGAGGCGGAACGGGCCCTTCAGGTTGACCCCGAGCACCTTGTCCCACAGCTCTTGGCTGACCGACGCGAGGTCTGGGTACAGCGGCGACATGCCGGCGTTGTTCACCAGGACGTCCACCCGGCCGAACCTGTCGTAGGCCTGCTCGACGAGGCCGTCCAGCTCCTCCCAGTGGCCCACGTGGCACGCCACCGCGAGCGCGTCCCGGCCCTGGGCCTCCACCTCGGCCGCGACCGCCTTGCAGTTGTCCAGCTTGCGGCTGGCGATCACCACGTCGGCCCCCGCGCCGGCGAAGGCCAGCACCATGGCCCGCCCGAGCCCACGGCTGCCGCCCGTGACCAGGGCGACCTTCCCCGTGAGCGGCCTCTCGGTCTCGGCCGCGCGCGCTGATTCCACCGACGGCAAGCTAGTGGTTAGCGCAGCAGCTCTGCGACTGCGTGGGTGACCGCCTTCGCCATCGGGATGTGCAGCGACTCGTTGGGGCCGTGCGCGTTCGAATGGGGCCCGAGCACGCCGGTGGCGACGAACTGGGTCCCGGGGAAGCCCGTCTGCAAGTCGGCCAAGAAGGGGATGGAGCCGCCTTCGCCGACGAAGCCGTGCTCACGTCCGAAGCGTTCCTTGGACACCGCGGCCAGCGTTGCCGCGATGCCGTCGTCGAGCGGTGGCGCGATCCAGCCCTGGGCGGGCGGCTCCATGTCGATCGTCAGGTGCGCGCCCTCGTCGGTGGCGATGGCGGCCACCAGAACGTCCATGGCGGCGCTCGCGTCGACGTCGGGCGGCAGGCGCAGCGAGAACTTGAGTGTGGTCGACGGGCGCAGCACGTTTCCCGCGTCACGCGGGGCCGGGAGGCCGGCGGCACCCGTCACCTCCAGCGCCGCGCCCCACGTGCGGGCGGCCAGGCGATCGACCGGGTCGGCGCCGAGCAGGCGCAGCCCCTCGACCACGGGTGCAGCGCCGTCGGGGAACTCAGCCGCGATGCGGCGCAGGTTCTCGAGGTGGGCCTCGGGGATGCCCGCCCCGCGAAGCTCGGGCAAGAGGATGCGGCCGCTCGCCTCGTCCTCGATGCCCGACAGGATGCGCCGCAGGATCCGGAACGACGAGGGCACCACGCCGCCGCCGGCGCCGCTGTGGATGCCCTCGGTCAACACCTCCGCGGTGACAGTGACGACGAGGTTGCCCCGCAGCGACGAGGTGAGCCAGAGGCGATCGAAGCTGAGCCCACCCGAATCGAGACAGATCACGAGGCGCGGCCTGCCGATGCGGTCGCGCAGGTGCGTCAGGTACGCCGAAAGATCCGGGCTCGCGCTCTCCTCGCTCGCCTCGATGAAGACGAGGACGCGGCCGCGGCCGCCGCCCGCCGCCAGGAGACCCGTCACGGCGGCGAACGTCGAGTACCCGTCGTCCGCCGTGCCCCGCCCGTAGAGGAGGTCGCCTTCGCGCACGGGCTCGTACGGTCCGAGCCCATCCCGCCACTCGCCGAGAGGCGGCTGCTTGTCCATGTGTCCGTAGACGACGACGGGGTCTCCGGCACCACCGTTGTCGATGAGCAGGACCGGGGTGCGCCCGGGCAGCTGCACGATCTCGGCGTGCAGCGCACGGTCCTGGTCCAGCACCCAGTCACGGAGGAGCTCGGCGGCCTGCGGCAGCGCGCCGCGCTCGGCCCAGTCCGGGTCGAAGGCGGGAGAGAGGCACGGAATCCGGGTGTAGTCGCTGAGCGTGGGCAATACCCGCTCCTCCCACGCGGCGTCGATCGCGGTCGTGAGGTCGGTCACGCGTGGTTCGTGAGGTTCACGTGCTTCACGTGGTTCACGTGGTTCATGAGCCGGTCGCGGCTTGCCCGTTGGCCGGTGGTTCCCGCTCGGTGAGCTCGGCCAGGCGGTCGAGCGTCTTGGACATGTTGCCCGCCGTCTGCTCGCCCACCTTGCCCATCTTGAGGAAGTACTGCTGCTTGTCCTTCCTGATGTCCCAGGTCTCGGTCACCTTGGTCCCGCCTTCGGTCACCTCGAGCTCGTAACGCCAGATCCGCCCGCCGATCACGCGGCCGAGCGGCCCGGCGAGGACGGTCTGCCAGGCGATCCGCTTGTCGGGTTCGAACTCGATCACCGTGTTGGACATGGTGTAGGGAACGCCCAGCTTCATCGCCATGGCGAACGTGGAGCCCAGGGAGAGCTGTTCGGGCACATCGCCCTTGCACTGCTTCACCGCGCCGGATCCGTCGATCTCAGGGTGCCGTGACGCGTCGGCGAGTATCGCGAAGATCGGGGCGGCGGGTGCTTTGATCACACGCTGGACGCTGACGACGGTGTCTCCCATGCTGCGACCTCCGAGTTCTCGGTCTCGTCTCGATTCTTGTCTGACCCGTCTGTGCTCCCGTCTCGGTCCTACCGCGCCGAGGCTAGGGGCCGAGACTAGAGCGCGTGTGCCCGCAAGTCGTCCAGCTTGACCCACTCCAGGGTTGCGGCGTGCGTCGACGCCAACACGACGGGCGGTGCCATGCCTGCTTCCAGAGCTTCCTGCCAACGCGCCGCGCACAGGCACCACTGGTCCCCGGGCTTGAGCCCGCTGAACCCGAACTCCGGATGCGGTGTCGACAGGTCGTTGCCGACGGAGCTCGAGAAGGTGAGGAACTCAGCCGTCACCCGTGTGCAAACCGTGTGGACTCCGATGTCCTCGGCGCCGGTGTTGCAGCAGCCGTCGCGGTAGAAGCCGGTCAGCGGGTCGAGGTTGCAGGGCTGGAGCTCCTCGCCGAGGACGTTCTGTGCCATGTCCCATTTGATCACGGCCAGCGGGAGTGCGAGGAGTCGGTGAGCAGCGGTCTTCTGAGCGACGCGTTCTGAACGAACGGCATGTTCCTGAGTTACGAGTCGGTGAGCGGCCGACCCTGGTAGCGGTCGAGCCACGCGAAGGAGCTCACCGGGGCGCGCCTCAACCGGCGTGGAGCGGCGACGGGCCGGCCGAGGACCACCAGGGCGGCAGCGGCCACGCTGTCGGGGATGCCGAACAGCCCACGCAGGTCGGCCTCCCGCCGCACCGGCATCGTGGTCATGACGCCGGCAAGGCCTTCGCCGCGGGCGGCGAGCAGCACGCTCCACACGAACGGGTAAATGGAGGCGCCACCGACCAACGTGTATCGAGGCAGGTCGCGGTCGACCGCCGCCAACGCTTCCAGGTCCGCGAGCACGAGCAGGAGCGCAGGGGCCTGGTCGAGCGCCTCGGCGAAGCCGGGTGCGGATGCGCCCGCCTCGGCGAACTGTTCGGCGTTGGCGATGGCCGCCGCTTCGGCGGTGCGGTCCGTCACCGGGGCCCAAGGGACAAGGCCGGCCGACACCATGGCCAGGTACTCGTACCATCCCGACACGTAGAGATCGCGCAACTCCGCTCGGAGCGCCGGCTCCTTCACCACGATCACGCGCCAGCCCTGCCGGTTTCCGCCGGAGGGGGCGAACCGGGCCGTGTCGAGCACCCGTTGCAGCACCTCGTCGGGTACGGCGTCGGGATGGAACTGGCGGACGGCTCCGGTCGTGCGCAGCGTGTCGAAGAGGTCGAGGTCCACGAAATGTTCACCGTAGCTTGAGGTGGGTAACAGTGGGGTGTGGTCGCGAATGACCCGGCGCCGGTAGGCCCACTGCGGCACCTCTCGCGCTGGCCCCTCGTGGTGGCGCCCATGGCGGGTGGACCGACCACCGTCGATCTCGTGGTGGCCGCCGCTCGGGCCGGCGCATTCGGATTTCTCGCCGGCGGTTACAAAACGGCCGAGGCCTTGGCGGGGGACATGGCGGCGGTACGGGCGGCCGGCGTCGACGCCTTCGGCGTCAATGTCTTCATGCCCGGCCGGCCGACCGAGGAACCCGAGGCGGTCACCGCCTATGTCGCGGCGCTCGAGGGCGAGGCCTCGGTACTCGGTGTGACACCGGGGCGTCCCGACTGGGACGACGACGAGTACAGCGCAAAGGTCGACGAGATGCACGACGAACCGCCGGCCATGGTGAGCTTCACGTTCGGCTGCCCCGCTCGAGAGGCCGTCCGATCGCTGCAGGCCCGCGGCTCGCTCGTTGCGGTCACCGTCACCACGCCGGAAGAAGCGATGTTTGCGCTGCGCGCCGGGGTTGACTGCTTATGTCTTCAGGGTGCCGAGGCAGGCGCGCATCGGAGCAGCTTCGTCAACGACGACCGTGCCGACCAGGACCGCCCGGTGCGCTCGTTGCTGGCGGCCGTGCGTCGACGCACGCTGACCCCGTTGATCGCGGCCGGCGGCGTGGGTACGCCCGAGGACGTGAGAGAGCTCATCGCGGCAGGTGCCGCGATGGTGCAGATCGGCACCGCCTTCCTTCGGTGCGCCGAGAGCGGGGCCCATCCGGTTCACAAGGCTGCGTTGGCCGATCCCGCGTTCGCGGGGACGGGTGTCACGCGTGCGTACAGCGGCCGCCGCGCCCGAGGCCTCGTCAACGCGATGATGCGCGAGCACACCAGTACGCCGGCCGCGTACCCAGAGATCAACAATGCCACCCGACCCCTGCGCGCCGCCGCGGCTGCAGCCGGCGATGCCGACCACATGAGCCTCTACGGCGGGACTGCGTTCCGGAGCGCTCAGGCTGTCCCGGTCGCGCAGGCGGTCGAGTGGTTGGTGTCAAGATTGGAGCCATGAGAACGCGGCGCAAGCGGCAGACGCTCACCATCGAGTTCGTCCCACCCGATGACGGTGAGGTCGCGACACGGCTTGCTGAAGTGCGCGCGGCAAGAGACGGCTGGATCAACCTCCTTCCCGGTGTGCCCGAGGACGCACCGGATCTGGAGCCGCCGACAGGACTGTTCTCCGTCTTCGGGAGCCGCCAGCCCCCGGTCACGATGGCGACGCTCATGCCGGTGCGGCTCAACCGGCGGTCAAGGGAGGACCTGACGGTCGGCGTGATGCACCCGACAGGGAGCAAGGCCGTGGCCCGACTGGCCGAGCAGGGGGTCGAGGTACCGGAAGGATGGGTGGTGCGCCAGGACCATGCGCGACGCGGGCTTCTGTTGAGCGTTCCCGCGGACGTGCCCGGTCCCGACGTGATCGAGTGGTCGGTCCGGGCGGGAACCACCCTGTGCCGCGCCGAGATGACCGGGGGTTGGCAGGCCATCGTCTATCTTCCGTAGCCGTTTCGCGGGCTCGGTCGCCCATCGACAAGAGTGGTGGAATGCGGGCCGGGCGGAACGTGCTGTTCATCACGCTCGACCAGTGGCGTGGGGACTGCCTGTCGGCCCTTGGGCATCCCGTCCTGGAGACGCCGGCACTCGATGCGTTGGCGGGCCGCGGCGTCCTGTTTGCGAACCACTGGGCCAACGCTGCCCCGTGTGGTCCATCGCGGGCCTGTCTGTACACAGGCACCTACCTCCATCGCAACCGCTCCCTTCTCAACGGGACTCCTCTCGACGCCCGTTTCACGAACGTCGCACTGGTGGCCAAGGACATGGGCTACGAGCCCGTTCTCTTTGGGTACACGGACACGTCGATCGACCCGCGGACGGTGCCGCCGGACGACCCGCGGCTCTTCACTTACGAGGGCGTGTTGCCCGGGTTCACCGCAGTGGTCGAGGATCCCTGGGAGCAGGGGAGCCCCGCGTGGGGCAAGTGGCTGGCTGCTCGGGGCGTCGATGTGCCGTCGAACCCCCACGAGCTGTACGAGCCCATTCAAGGGTTTCCCGGCGCCGACGCGCACGGCTCGACGTGGGCGCCCGCGAGGTTCCCCGCCGAGCTGTCCCAGACCGTGTTCATCCGCGAAGAAGTGACGAGATGGCTGGAGCGGCATGGTGAAGAACCCTTCTTCATCCACGCCTCGTTCATCCGGCCGCACCCCCCGCGGCGCAACCCGATCGGCTACCACGACCTGTACCCCGCCGACGCGGTCGGCCGGTTCGCAGGGTGCGCGACCCCAGAGCAGGAGGCGGCGATCCACGCACTGCCCGCGGTCGCTCACGGAGTGTCAGGCGTGGGCGCGCCCCGCGACGAGCGCGAGCGTCGCCAGATCCGTGCGACCTACTACGGGGCCCAGCGCGAGGTGGACGACGGGCTGGGGCCGCTCCTCGATTATCTGACCGAGTCCGGTCTGGCCGCCTCGACCTTGGTCGTCGTCACGAGTGATCACGGAGAAATGGGCTGTGATCACTGGCTGCTCGAGAAGCTGGGCTACTGGGACGAGAGCTACCACGTCCCGCTCATCGTTGTGGATCCACGTCCGGAAGCGGATGCCGGTCGGGGCAGGATGGTGCGAGCGGTCACCGAGTCCGTCGACGTCTTCCCCACGATCTGTCAGTTCATTGAGGCTGACGTCCCGTTGCAGGTGGACGGTTGGTCGCTCTCGCCGTTTCTTCGTGGCGAGCCTGCTCCCGAGCACTGGCGCAGCACCGCCCACTTCGAGTGGAGCTTCTCAGACCCTGCCAACCAGCTGGCGGAGAAGGCGTTCGGCATCCCCATGAGCCACTGCGCCCTGGCGGTCTCACGCGGCCCCGAATACAAGTTCGTGCAATTTGCGGCGTCACCGGATCTACTTCCTCCCCTCTTGTTCCACCTGCCCACAGACCCGGGCCAGGTGCACGATCTTCTCGGGGAGGACCGGAGAGGCGAGGGGAGAGTGGGCGGAGAGGGCGGAGTGGGCAACGAAGCAGCGTGGAGCGCGTCGCAGGAGCTCGTCCAGTGGTACATGCGCTCAGCCGAGCGCACCCTGAGCGGGAGCTTCCTCCATCCAGAGCGTGGGCTCGTGCAAGCCCGTGACGCCTGGCGCTGAGGGTCCTGCGCCCGTCTTTCGGGAGGACGCTGTTGACGGGACGGGTATGGAATGCTGACACGTTCGGGTTGCGGAGGAGAACAGGTCGCAGAGGAGGTCGCAGGCAGTGCCGAATATGGAAGGAAAGACGGTTGTCGTCACCGGCGGCAATTCCGGTATCGGCTTCGAGACGGCCGCCGCGCTCGCCCAAATGGGCGCGCGCGTGCTCGTGACCGCCCGCAACGCCGACAAGGGCAGGGCGGCAGTGGGAACCATCACCGAGCGCGCCGAGGCGGCAGCAGCGGGGGGTCGCGCGCAGCTCGTCGTCTTCGATCTCGCAAGCCTGTCGTCCGTGCGGCATGGCGCTGAAGAGATCCTCGAGCAGACCGACCGGCTCGATGTCCTGGTCAACAACGCCGGGATCGTCCTGAGCGAGCGACGGGAGACCGTCGACGGGCTGGAGACCACCATTGCGACCAACCATCTCGGTCCGTTCCTCCTCACGAACCTCCTGCTCGAGCGCATCCGGGCGTCGACGCCTTCGCGCGTCGTGAACGTGGCGTCCGGCGCACACAGGTCGGCTCGCAAGGGGATGCCATTCGAGGATCTTCAATCCGAGAAACGCTACGGGGGCATGCGCGTCTACGGAGAGTCGAAGCTGGCCAACATCCTCTTCACGCTCGAACTGGCGCGACGCCTGCAGGGGAGCGGGGTCACGGCCAACTCGCTGCATCCCGGCACCGTGCGGACGGGCTATGGCGCCGACGGCGACACCAGCGGGTTTCTCGCATTTGGGATCAAGGCCGGCAGCCCGTTCTTTCTGACGCCGGCCCAGGGGGCGCGCACATCCGTCTACCTCGCGTCATCGCCCGACGTCGACGGGGTCAGCGGGCAGTACTTCGTGAAGTGCAAACCGGCTCAGCCCAAGAGCTGGGCGCGCGACCCCGATTCCGCCCGGCGCCTGTGGCAGATCAGCGAGGAGTTGGTCGGCCTCACCTCGCATCAGGAGTCGTGAGCCGTGCGCGAGGCACTGGACTTGACGTGGTGAGGCCCATCGGGAGGGGTTCGTGGAGAAGCTGATGTACCTGGCCTGGCTCGAACCCGATGCGACCAGGGCGGACGTGGCCGACGTGATGCTCGGCCCGGTGTCGGAGCAGCTCCTGCGCCTTCGACCGCTCCGATTGTCCATGGACGTCTGGGATCCTGACAGCGACGTCCCGGCCCCGGTACCCACACCCGAGGGCGAGACGCCGCTGCACGCGCTGATCTCGGTCTGGGTCGACGCCGTCGACTACCGCCAGCCGTTCGAGGATGTGCTCGCCGCGGCATCGAGGCGCCTGGCGGGGTACTCGGTCGTGGAGTCTCTCTACCGCGACTACGGAGATAACGCATGGGCCCGCGCCCGCAATTGGCCCGATGGCGAGCGCTCACCCGGTGTCCTGACGGTGGCTCTTCTCCAACAGCCTCCAGAACAAACGTTCGAGGAATGGATGACGAGGTGGCACACCCGGATCTCCCCGATCACCGAGGCGATCCAGCCTCGTTGCCGTTACGTCCGCAACGCCGTCTTCCGGCCCGTCACGCCGGGCGCGCCACCGTTTCGGGGCATCGTCGAGGAAGCGTGGCCCTCCTTGAGCCACGTTGCGGACCCGATGCTCTTCTACTGCGCCAACGGCGACCCAGAGCGGATGAACGCCCACGTCGGCCAGATGATTGAGGAGATCGACGCCTTTGTCGATCTGAGCACGCTCCGCAGTGTCACCATGAGCGAATGGATCCTCAAGTCGTGACGCCGCGGTGGAGTAGAGAAGAGTTGGAGCGGGCCCACACCCACTACATCGACACCGCGCGCCGGTGCGCGACCAGTGGGAACTGGCGAGCCTGGGCGGATCTCTTCACGGACGACGCCGAGTACGTCGAGCACACGTTCGGCACCTTCCATGGTCGGGAGGAGATTTACGGGTGGATCGCTCCGCTTATGGCGGAATGGCCGAACCGTGCAATGACCTCGTTCCCTCACACGTGGTGCGTCTGCGATGAAGAGCGCGGATGGTGGATCTGTCGCATAGAGAACCGTATGAAGGACCCCGGTGACGGGTCTGTTCACCAGGTCCACAACATCACTGTGCTGCACTATGCCGGAGACATGCGGTTCTCGTTCGAGGAAGACGCCTACAACCCGGCTGCCTTCGGGCCGATGTTGGAGGCGTGGACGAAGGCATACACGGCCCGCGGCGGCGTACCCGACTGACGTGCTAGTCAGGCGATGACAGGCGCCGAGGTGGCGGCCTACCTCGCGTCGACGCGGCCGGATCGCTGGTGTTCAACACTGAATCCGCCTGTTCCGCTCTAATACCCGTACGTGGACCCAGAGTTACCGGTGTTCCCACCGTTACCGGGGTTATGACCGGAGTACT
>JBPYFR010000041.1:0-4275 GCA_051985685.1 Acidimicrobiales bacterium | reverse complement strand
GCTGCTCCGAGGCTACGGCTACGACCCTCGAACTGTGTGCGTCGACATCGACGAGAACCCGGCCGAAGCGCACCAGTCGTATGCAGGAGTCCTAGACGGTTGCCTTGACGCCATCGACGAGATCCGCACTGCGGCGCGTCGCGGTGAACCACACCGCATGGCGAGGTGGCCGATGATCGTGCTTCGTTCCCCGAAGGGTTGGACCGGGCCACGGATCGTCGACGGTCAACAGGTCGAGGGGACGTTCCGGGCGCACCAAGTTCCCATCCCCGCCGCGCGCACCGACGACGCGCACCGGGCGGCCCTCGAGGGGTGGATGCGGTCCTACCGGCCCGAAGAGCTCTTCACCGACCGGGGCAGCCCGGTTGACGAGCTGCTCAAACTTCCGCCGAAGGGCACTGGGCGCATGAGCGACAATCCGGTTGCCGACGGTGGTCGATTAGTCGTGGACCTCGAACTTCCCGACTTTCGCGGCTACGGCGTCCCAGTCGAGCAGCCAGGGAGGACACAGCACGAGGCGACCCGGGTCCTCGGTGGGTGGGTGCGCGATGCGATCGCAGCCAATCCCGACAACTTTTTGCTGTTCGGTCCCGACGAGGTGGTGTCCAACCGCCTGAGCGAGGTGTTCGACGTCACTGACCGTAAGTGGCTCGCCCAGACCGAGGCCATAGACGACCACTTGAGTCCGGACGGACGCGTGATCGAGGTGCTCTCCGAACAAGTCTGCCAAGGCCTCCTCGAGGGCTACCTTCTGACCGGGCGTCATGGCCTCTTCACCTGCTACGAGGCCTTCATCCACATCATCGACTCCATGTTCAACCAGCACGCCAAGTGGCTCGAGGCGGCATCGAGGATCCCGTGGCGGCGTCCCGTGGCCTCGCTGAACTACTTGCTCACCTCGCACGTGTGGCGCCAGGACCACAACGGCTCGACCCATCAGGACCCCGGTTTCCTCACCGTCGTCATGAACAAGAAGGCGAGCGTCGCACGGGTGTACCTGCCCCCGGACACCAACTGCCTTCTGTCCGTGGCGGACCACTGTCTTCGGAGCCGCCAGTACGTCAACGTGATCGTCGCCGGGAAGCAGCCGGCGTTGGACTACCTCGACATGGATCAGGCGGTGGCACATTGCACCCGCGGCATCGGCGTGTGGGACTGGGCGTCGACCGAGTCCGACGAGGACGAGCCCGACGTCGTTCTGGCCTGCGCAGGGGACGTCCCTACCTTGGAATCACTGGCCGCCGCGGACCTCATCCGTCAGCACCTCCCTGAAGTCAAGGTGCGATTCGTCAACATCGTCGACATCATGCGCCTCCTGCCTGACTCGACTCACCCACATGGCCTGCCCGACGCGGAGTTCGATGCCCTCTTCACCGTCGATCGACCAGTGATCTTCGCGTGGCACGGCTACCCGGCCACCATCCACCGCTTGACGTACCGGCGGGTGAACCACGACAACCTCCACGTCCGAGGCTTCATTGAGGAGGGGACGACGACGACCCCGTTTGACATGGTGATGATGAACAACCTTGATCGCTACCACCTCGTGACCGACGTGATCGATCGTGTCCCCGGCCTCGCCGCGCGAGCGGCGAGCACCCGTCAGGCCATGGTGGACGCGCGCAGGCGGGCGAGGGAGTGGACCCGCACGCATGGCGACGATCACCCCGAGGTTGCGGACTGGGTATGGCCGTACGGCGCGGTGGGCGAGCCGAGCACACCCTGAACACTGCGTGACGTCGGTTCCCTGAACCGTCGCCGCACCCCTTTGGATCGATCGCCGGCGTCGCGACAACCTCACGCCGCCGACCGATTTCGTGCGAAATGAACCTTTTCGTGCTGTCGTCCGTACTGCTGGGTGCCGGGGCCTACATCCGCATGTGAAGCACAGGTTCTCTGTGACCACTCCTGTCGAAGGACCTCGAATGACCAAGCGATTCAAGATGATCCTCGCCGTCTCGGCGATCGCCGCCGCCGGTATCGCGCTGACCGTCACCCTCACGGGTGGTTCGCGCGCGAGCACGACCCCGCCAACCCACGTCACACATGCCCGGGCCGGAACCGGTTCCCCTCGTTCGGCCACCAGCACAACGACGACGTCCGCACCTCCGACAACGACGACCACCACGGCGCCGCCGCCTGTCACAGCACCTCCACCACCGCCCACGACGACGCTTCCAGCGCCAGCGATGTCGCACCCACCTCCGCCGACTCCAGTGCCCTCGAGCGGCATTCCGCAGGGCAACGGTGGCGACCACGACGCAGACAACAACGCGGGAGTGGATGACCATGACGGCATTGTCTGAAGACGCTGATCGATCTAGCCATTCCGTTGAATTGCCTAAAGCCACGGCTCGACGCGGCCACCGAGCCGAACCGGAACGCGCGCGGATCGCTCCGGCGCCTCAAACCAGGCTCGGAATCACTTCCTCCTCTACCAGGCGCAGGGTCGACCAGCCGAGCTCTGGCGGAGCCCCGCCGCAGAGGGGATGCAGGGCCAACGTCCCGTGGGAGCGGATGTGATCCGCTGCTTCCCCCGGCGTGAAGATCCGGTATCGCCCCGCCCTCCGGACATCCTCCACGGTGGCGACGTCGACCACCAAGCCGGGGCGGGGTTTGACGGCACCGACATGCCAGTCCGCGTAGGTGCGGGCGTCCCTCAGCAGGTACGGCCCGAGCCGACCCCATGCGGCGTCGGGATCACGATCGACGAAGACAGCCGCCACGGTGTCGTCTCCTCCGCTGACGAAGAACCCGGGCTCTTTACCCAGTGCCCGGCATTCACTGACGTACAACTCCTCGAGGTCGCCGCCGCGCTCCGTGATCATGCCCAGGCCGAGCCGCGCCGCCCGACGCACGGCCGCTGCGGTGCCGCCGCCGAGGAACAGGGGCGGGCCCCCAGGGGTGAGCGGCAATGGCGTGACCCGTATGTCCCCGGTCGCGCCGTCGACGCGTACCGGCTCGCCGGCCCAGGCCCGCCGGAACACACCAATCGCCGCCTCCATCCGGGCGGCGCGGTCCTGCATTGGAACGTCGTAGAGGTCGAACTCGTCTTGGCGGTAGCCCATTCCGAGAACAGCAGAAGTGCGTCCGCCGCTCATGATGTCGAGCACGGCGAGCTCCTCGGCGGTCTGCACCGGGTTTCGCAGCGTGGCGATGAGAGCCGCCACCTGAATCTGCACCCGCCGCGTCCGAGCGGCGGCCGCTGCCGCCATCAACAGTGGAGCGGGCAGATAGCCGTCGGGCGAGGCATGGTGCTCGGAGAAGACCACCGCCAGGCAGCTGTGATGGTCGGCCCATTCGATCATGTCGAGGGCGGTCTCGTACATCTCGCGGGCTGGTGCCCCGGTTTCGGCCAGGCGCAAGTCAAAACGCATGATGTACATCGGGTCCTCCTCCGTCCTCGGTGACGCAGATACTCTGCCTCAGCGAGGGCAAGCACCGACCTTGACCTATATGCGACACGCCGAAGCGTGAGGGGTCCGCGGCGAGGTGGTATTCGATGCGAGGAGTGCCCGAGTGGACGACATCGAAGCGATCAAGCAGCTCAAAGCGCGGTACTTCCGCACCCTCGACACCAAGGACTGGCCCCAGTTCCGCCTGCTCTTCGCCGACGATGTCGTCGTCGACACGACCGAGTCCGGCGGCGACGTCGTCACCGGCGCCGACGAGTTCGTTGCCTTCTTGCGCGACGCCCTGGCAGACGTCGTCACCGTGCATCAGGGCCACATGCCCGAGATCACCTTGACCTCACCGACGACGGCGACGGGAATCTGGGCTCTGCAGGACCTCCTCAAGTGGCCCGACGGTGCACAGATGACTGGCTACGGCCATTACCACGAGGTCTACGCGTTGGTCGACGGCGAATGGCGGATCAGGACCTTGACGCTGACGCGGCTCCGAATGGACTTCGCCGGGCCGGAGTGACCACACCCCGGCCCGGCGAGCCGATCAACCCTCCTAAGAGGGAAGATCGATCAATCCTGGTTACTGACCTTGGCCGTTCTGGTTATCTTGTTCCGCGCCGGGCAGAACCTGCGTGCCCTCCTGCTGGACAGCCTGAAGCGAGCTCGGAGAGAGTCCCAGCAGCTTCAAGATCGTCGGAGCCACCTGGGTCGTCTCCACCCCACTGCTCGACTGGCCAGACTGGACGGTGCCCGGCGCATAGACGACGAGCGGAACGTCACGATCACCCGGGTTGGCGCCGCCGTGCTCGGCGATCTTCGAGCCGCCCGTGTAGATCGTGCCGACCTGCGAGATCCCGAACACGTCTGG
>JBPYFR010000040.1:0-32536 GCA_051985685.1 Acidimicrobiales bacterium | reverse complement strand
GAGCAGGTCGTCAACCACGGCGACCTCGCGCTGATGAACGCGCTGTGGGACGGCGAGGTGGTCGCCCTCCTCGACTTCGAGTTCGCCGTGCTGGGCCCGGTGGAGATCGACCTGTGCCGGTTGGTGTGCGAGGCCCTCGTGTCCGAGGATGGGCAGCGGTCCAACAACGACTCCGGCGCGGCCGCGTTCGCCATCGCAGCTCGTGAACGGGACCCAGTCCACGGTCGCGCGCTGCTCCTAGGCGCTGCGGTGCTCGACCAGCTCCGCGACCTCGAGATCTGGCTCGGCCGCGACCGGACCGAGGACCGGTTCGAAGACTGGCGCCCGGATCGGCTGCTCGTCGGCTTGCTCGAGACGGACGGCGGCTACCTCGAACCCGCGCTCACATGAGTCGCGGGTCCTGCGTCCGGCGCAGCAACCTTGAGCAGGTAGCCGAGTAGACCACGAAGGCCGATGCCCCTCGCACAACTGCCTGCCACCGTCAGGGTCCTCTCGCAGCCCGAACGCCGGTTCGGGGCTAGGCCCCCGGGCTTCGCGTGTCCCCCCCTTCACCCGCGTGGGTTCTTTCTCGCACCCGCCCACACCCCGACCCACCGGGACTACCCCCCACCCGGCATCTCCGGTGTGCGCTTCTGACCGGTCCGGAGGGGTCTGTCCTCCTTGCCCAACACACAGAAGTGGGCGCTGAGGGACTCGAACCCCCGGCCTGCTGGTTGTAAGCCAGCTGCTCTAACCAGACTGAGCTAAGCGCCCGAAACGCCGGTAGACAATTATGCCTTCGGGCCCGAGCAATGTCCGATCCCCAGAACGCCGCCCATTTTGTGAAACGAGCCAATCACCAATCTCGTCCCGTTTCCCCTCGGTCGGACCCGACCCGTCCCGAAAGACCACTCGCCGTCGAACAAGCACTCCTAACGGAGAACATCTGCGAAGGACCTGCTCCAGGGGCGGACCAAGGCGCGCAGCTCGGCGCAGGCTTCCTCGCCCAAGGCGTCGTACGGGGCCGCGGCCAGCTCGTCGGTCGCGTCCTCGATCGCTTGGCGCCGGGCCGCGCCCCCCTCGGTGAAGCGCAATGCGTCGCTGTCGTCGAGCCACCCACGTTCGCGTAGAAGTTCCACGGCGCCCTCCCACGCATCGTGCGACCACGCCCGGGTCGAGCGCAGCACCTCCGCCTGCACGTCGCCAGCCGCGGCATGGGTCACCAACGCTTCGAGCCCCGAGAGCCCGTGCGTCACGAGCTGCGCGATGTGGCCGTCGCCGCGGTATTCGCGCAGGATGGACTGGGCGTGCCACAGAACGAGATGGGGCACTTCGGGCCATGCAACTTCCGCGTGGGCTGCCGCCAGAGGCCGGCCTTCGACACGACGTGCCGCCTCCTCGGCGGCGGTCTTGGCCAGCCGGGCCGCCCGTTGCATCTGCTCGGACCCGACGTTCGCATCGCCTAGCACCCGCCGGAAGGCTGCGTCGACGGCGCCGAACCGCGCCGCCACGAAGTCTCCGGGGGACGCCATTTCCCATGAGCTCGGGATGGCGGCGCGTACCAGCTCCGGGTTGAAGTTGAAGAACGCGGACACCACTACCTCGGAGCACACCGCACCCATCGGTGCGGCTCTCGAGGCGAAGTACCCTGCCTGTCCCGTGACGCCGAGCTGCGCATACGCTTCGGCCGCTTCGGGCACGAAGTAGATCATTCCGTGTACAGGCTCCAAGGTCCGCCATGTCTTGCGCGCTCGGAGCGCACCACCGTCGGTGTTCCCATCGTGGCTCATACCCCGTCCTCCTTCAGTAGTCGCTCCACCAGCGCGGCCGTTGCCCCCACCACCGGTCGTCGCGCCGCCGCGTCGCGGACCGCCAGGCTGGCACCGTCACGCTCCGCCGCCGCGGCACCCGCCTCTGCGCAGATCAAGAGGCCGGCCAGGTAATCCCAGCCGTACAGCGTGCTGCGACCCGCCACGAGGTACGCGTCGAGCACTCCTTCGGCGACGGCGCAGCACTCGAGCGATGCCGCGCCGAGCGCTCGGAACTGCGCCCAGCCCGGATGACGACCGGGGAACCCCGAAATTCCCACGACCGCGTCGGCCAGGTCTTCGCAGCCCGACGTCGCGACGGGCACGCCGTCCCTTTCGGCTCCCTGCCCCCTGACGCCGGCGTACCTGGTACCAGTCGCCTGGTTGACCACGAGGCCGACCCGCGGCCCCTCGTCGTCCAGCACGCAGATACTGGTCGCGTAATAAGGGATGCCCCGGTGGGCGTTCGTCGAGCCGTCGACCGGATCGATCACAGCCAGCAGACCCGAGGAGCTGGTGCCGGTCGCGCCGGACTCCTCGGACAGCACCGCCAGACCCGCGTCGTGCAAAATTGGGAGCGCAGCGGCGTCCGCCGCGAGGTCGAGGCGGTACTGGCCGGGGCGCGTACCAGACGGCCCCCAGTCGGCCAGCGCTTCGAGCGCCCGTCGAATCGCGCCGACAGCGTCATCGAGTACCCCCAAAAGGCCAAGGTCGTCCACGGAAGACGAACCCTACCGGCCAGGACCTCTCCCGGACTCATTAGGCTGACTGGTTCGTGGCAGCCATTGACGTCGCCGGTTACGTGGCCGATTTGAAGGATCACTCTGTAGACCATGGGTTCCACGTGCACGACGAGCGCCACTTCGTCGAGACCTATTCGCTTCGACAAGTCTGGGAGGTCGACCTCCACCCCGAGGAAGGGTGCGGCGGACCGCTCGATCTTCACCTTGCCCTCGACGTCGACCCGCGCGTGCTGCTCTCATTTGAGGACGCCGTTGTTCTCTTATCCGAGGATGAGGAACCGCCCGACGAGTTCCACTTCCCGCTCACCTTCACCTGGGCCCTCCCCCCGCTCCCTAGCGGTCCGGACCTCCTCCGGCTGGCCATCGACCTGGCCGGCGTCGGCGGGATCGAGTTGCCCCTTGAGGTCTCCGCCATCGATTCGTTCGCCAACGCCACCGACGGCTCCGAACGCCGATTGAGCATCGTGGCCCGGCATCCCGTGTCGTTGGCTCGCATTCTGAGCGGCGAGGAGCTTCTGTGCGAGGTCTTCGATCGCGCGCTCGCCGTCAGCCGCTTTCTGCTCGAGTCGGCCGACAGCTGGCTGGCCTGAGGTGCGCCGGGCCCACGCCAGCCGACACCCGATGGTCGTGGCTGCCGTCCTCGCAACGCTGACCGGGGTGGCGGCGAGCGCGTGCGACTCGCGAGGAAGCGGTCAGGCGCTGGCCCAGCAGGCCTGCGTCCACGTCCACCAGTCGGTACGCGACTTCTCGCGCTCGACGGTCGCGGGCACGCCGCCTGCGCTGGTCACCCGGCTCCAGGACCAAGCGGCACGGGAGCTGCGGGCCGCGCTGCCATTGGCGGCCGCCGCCAACTCCGACGACGGTTCGTGGAACTCCCTCATGACAGTGATCTCGGAAGGCGCCACAGTCGACGAGACCCACCTGATCCCGTCACTCCGTGCTCAGTGCGCCGTTGCTGACACCAACCAAGACCAGAACGTCAATCCGCAGTCACCCCCCACGTGAGGTAGCCGAGGCACTTGACGCGGTGCCGGCGGTCTGGCTCGCGGCCTGCGCCATCTGCGACCGTCCCGCCGCCACGATCGGCGGCATCAGCGCGGAGGCGAGCAGCTCTCCCCCGACGATGGTGAAGTGAACGCCGTCAGCGAGGCGAATCTCCACGCCGTCGACTGTGTTGGTGTAGATACCCTTCGGACAGGCGGCCTTGTTCAGGTCGACGACCGAGTCCGTCTTAGGATGTTGGGCCGCGACCTCGCGCACGAGCTTGTTGTAGACGGCCAGCCGAGCCGGGTCGTCCTCAGGCCATGGCGCGCCGTCGGGTTGCTCTCCTTCGTCTGTGCAAGGGGCGGTGAGGAACACCATGTGTGCCCCGGTGGAGGTCACGAGGTTCGAGGCATACGCCAACTGCGCCTTCACGTAGGCCGCAAAGGACGGGTCCAAAATGTTCGTCCACTGCCCCCTGTACTCGCGGTTCACGACCTCCCATCGACCCGCTAAGAGCACGGCGACGTTGGGGTGGAGCTGGTTGAGGGCACTGAGCCACTGCGACGGCCAGGGCTGGTCCTGGGGCGAAGCCCCGGGCGCAGGCGGCGAGCCGTCACAGGCCGCCGTGGTCTGGTAACGCACACCCATGAGCTCGTATGCGGGCCCGTCCACCACGCCACACCCGAGAATGCCCTTGTTCGAGAGGACGAAGTCATACTTGGCTCGGAGCGGCGGGTCGCTGAGGCCGATCCCGAGCGTGAGCGCGATCGAGTCACCGAAGAGGAGGACGTGCACCGGTGGCCCGGCGTTGCTCGGAGCGGTAGTCCTCGTGTTCGTCGGACCGCCCGGGACGGTGGTGCTCGCCACCGCGCTGGTCCCCGTGGTCGCCGCGGCAAGGGCAGCGACGACGACCGCGGCGCCGGTAGGCACGGCGACCCAGGCTCTCCACCGGCGCAGGAAGGTGCCACTTCGGATGGGACGCTCCACCAGGTGGAAGGAGGCCACCGACACTGCGAACGTGACGAGCACCCGCGCCCCGAACAGCGCCGCGCCGGACAATCCAGTGCGCGCGTGATCGATCCAAATGAAGAGCGGCCAGTGCCAGATGTAGAGGCCGTAGGAGATCTGACCCACGTATCGAACGGGAGGCAGAGCCAAGAAGCGGGGGACGACGCTGCGGGGAGCACCGACGGCTGACAGGATCACCGCCGCGGTAGCGATGCCGATCAGGAAGAACCCGCCCCGGTAGGGGAATGGAGTCGTCTGGTTCGTCCGCACCCAGATGACCCCCGCGCCGACCGCGCCGGCGACTCCCGCGCTCGCACACAACCAGCGGCCACGCCGACCCGCCGGGCGCCACAGCTCGCCTTGCCGCAATCGTCCCTCCGCGTGGCTGTGCTGGGTCATAAGCACCAGGCCTACCGCCAGCGCGCAGCCGATGAACAGGCACTGTGACCGTGTGTCGGTACCGAGATACACCCGGTTCGTCGAGGCGGCGCCGTCGAAGAGGACGTACATCCACAGTGCGGAGCCGACAGCCGCGGCACAGCACAGCGCAAAGAGCGCACGCAGGCTCTTCGTGAAGTGGAGGACACCGAGCACCACCAGGGGCCAAACCAGGTAGAACTGCTCCTCCACCGCCAGCGACCAGGTGTGAAGGAGAGGCGAGGCCGCGGCGGTCTCGTTGAAGTAGTTCGAATTGACCAGGATGAAGTGCCAATTACTCACATAGAGCAGCGTGGAGAGCGCGTCAAGGCGGAGCGCGCCATACGTCCCCTTCGGAACGATCACCGACGCGAAGAACGCCACGAACAAGAGCATCAGGAACAACGCGGGCAGAAGGCGCCGCGCCCGCCTGGCCCAGAAGGCGCCGAGCTTGATCGTCAGCGACTCGCGAAACTCGCCGACGAGGAGCGACGTGATGAGGAAGCCCGAGAGGACGAAGAAGACATCCACCCCCATGAACCCGCCCGTCATGAAGGAAATGCCGCCGTGGTACATCATCACGGCGACGACCGCGAAGGCCCGGACGCCGTCGAGCGGGGCCAGATACGCCAAACGACGGTGCGAAACCTCGCTCTCGTCGTCCCGCATCAGCGCATGTCCCTCCCGAATCAGCTCGTGGCGACACCCGTGGTCGCTCCGGGGAATCAGCCATTGTCGCAGACTCCGAGAGGCGCGCCCCCGCGGCGACGGTGCGTCGGTACCCTTATTCCCTGCGTACTGCCCCCACCCTGGCTGCATCACCCCCCCGCAACCCTCGTCCGCGGCGGCGCCGCCGCGTGGCGCCATTCCTCCTACTGGCCGTCGTCGCTGCTGTTGTTGCGGTGGTCGTCGTACGCCTGAACAACGGCGGGCTCAGCCCCCTGCGAGCCCAGATCGTCTCCATCGCCCAGGGCCAGCTCGGTTACAGCACCGATCCGGCTGATACCTATTGCAACAAGTTCAGTGCGTACTGGGACGCGGGCACGAACGAGTGCGGCAACGGCAACCTCGACGAAGAGTGGTGCGCCGACTTCGCTGCCTGGGTCTGGAAGCAGGCCGGTGCACAGGTCGACTACCGGCTCGCGCCCGGGTACCTCAACTCAAACACGGCCAGCTTCTATGTGTGGGGTGTCGACCACGGCACGTGGCACCCTGTCGGGTCGGGGTATACGCCTCAGCCTGGTGATGTCGCGGTCTACGGACTCGATACCAGCGCGGTGACAGCCGTCCACGTCGCCGTCGTCACCTCGAGCACGGGCGATGCCGCGGCGCCAGACGTCGTCAACGGTGACGGTGACCGCACTGGTTTCAGCATGGTGGAGGCCGGGCTCCACCAGGCCTCCGCCGACGTCAAGGGCAACGGCGCACCATTGTCGGGCTACGTCTCGCCCTTGGCCGCAGCCGCCGGCACGTCCTGACCGGAGCGCCCGGACCGGCCTCAGGTCCCCGGGGTGTAGTCCGCAGGGAGTGCGATGGACTTCATCTCCAGGAAGGTCTCCAGACCCTCGGGTCCGAACTCACGGCCGACGCCCGATTCCTTGAAGCCCCCGAACGGAGTCGCGAAGTCGATGGGCACTGGCGCATTGAGCATGTAGGTCCCGGTACGGACCTGCCGCGCCACCCCCAAGCCGCGGTCGTTGTCCGCCGTCCAGACGGAGCCGCACAATCCGTAGTTGGAGTCGTTTGCGATCTCAACTGCGTCGTCGTCGCCGTCGAAGGGGATCACCACGAGGACCGGGCCGAAGATCTCCTCCTGGGCGATCTTCATCTTGTTGTCGACGTCCGAGAAGACCGTCGGCTCCACGTACCAGCCCTTCGCGTACTCCGAGCCCGACGGGCGGCCGCCGCCGAGCGCGACCGATGCCCCCTCCTCGCGTCCGCTGGCGAGGTACCCCTCGATCCGCGTCCGCTGTCGTTCCGCCACCACCGGCCCTACCTCGGTCGCCGGGTCCATCGGGTCACCCACCGTCATCGCGGAAACGCCTGACACGACAGCGTCCACGACCTCCTTGTAGCGCGCCCGCGGCGCCAGGATTCGGGTCTGCGCGATGCAGGCCTGTCCGTTGTTCATGATGGCGTTGGGCATGAGCGACGGGATGGTCGTCGCGAGGTCGGCGTCGTCGAGAATGATGGCGGCTGACTTGCCGCCGAGCTCGAGCGTGCAACGCTTGAGACGCTCGCCGCACAGCCCGCCGATGCGTTTCCCCCCGACGCCGGAGCCGGTGAACGAGATCTTGTCCACACCGGGGTGGGTGACCAGGTGCTCGGACACCTCGCGCCCGGCCGGCACCACGGAGAGCACGCCCGTGGGCAACCCGCATTCGGTGAAGATCTCGGCCAGCCGGAACGCATCGAGCGGCGTCTCGGGCGCAGGCTTGTAGACGACTGTGCAACCCGCCGCCAACGACGGTGCCAGCTTGGCCGCTGCGATGAACAGTGGCACGTTCCAGGGTGCGATCGCCCCCACCACGCCGACGGGCTCTTTGGTGACGAGTACCTGAGGGTTCAGCACGCCCGCTCGTACCTCGTCGAACGCGAACGTGTGGGCCAGGTCGGCGTAGTAGTTGAAGATCATCGTCGGCGCGAGCACTTGCCCCATGCCCGAGAAGGTGATCGGGGAGCCCATCTCCCGCGTGATGATCTCGGCAATGTCGCCCATCTCCGCCGTGATCTGCGCGGCCACCTTGGCCAGGATGGCGGCTCGCTCGGCTGGCCTCAGGCGCGGCCAGGGGCCGTGGTCGAACGCGGTACGCGCTGCGGCGACGGCCTTGTCGATGTCGGCTTCGGTGCCATCCGGCACTCGGGCCACCACCTCTTCGGTCGATGGCGAGACCACGGCGATTGTCTCGGTGCCCTCGGGCGCCACCCAGTCCCCGCCGATGAACAAGCGGTCATAGTCCCGAATTGCCATTCGTCCTCCCCGGGTCAGTGCGGAGCCTCGCGGCCCCCGCCGCCGGTCGGGCCGGCCGGCGGCCCCAGGGTAGCGGGGCCTGGCGCTGCTCGGGCCGTGATGCCCTCAAACGGTTCGGCGGTTGGATCAGTCAGCGTGCCCTTCGGCCACGACTCGGGAACCGGGCGCGTCCTTACACGGGTTTACACTGCCGCGCCGTGCCCGACATCGACCAACGAGATCCGGACGAAGTCGCCGCAGTCCTCACCCGCTGGCTGGCCACGAAGTCCGACCACGCGGCCGGTCCCGAGGTGTTCGACGTGCAGGCACCAGCGTCCAATGGGTTCTCCAACGAGACGATTCTGTGCCGCACCCGCTCCTCGGACGGCGAGGAACGGCGCCTCGTGGTCCGGGTTGCGCCCACCAAGCACCTCCTGTTCATGGATGCGGATTTCTCGACCCAGTACCGGGTGATGCGGACGCTGACCGAGGGCGGTACCGGCATTCCGCTCCCCACCCTCGGCTGGTACGAGGAGGACCCGCAATACCTCGGCGTGCCGTTCTTCACCATGGACCATGTGGACGGAGAGGTGCCGGCGGACAACCTGCCCTACACGATGGACGGGTGGGTGCTCGAGGCGACGCCCGACCAGCAAGCGACCATGTGGTGGAGCGGGATCGACGCCCTGGCCGACGTCCACCGCACCGACTGGCGGCGGCTCGGGCTGCAGTGGCTCACTGACCCCAGCCGCGGCCGTCCTGGGCTCGAGCAACAGATGTCCTACTACCGAGACTTCCTCGATTGGGCCGCGCGTGGCCTTCGGGTTCCCGTTATTGAGTCCACCTGGCGGTGGTTGGCCGACCACCGTCCTCCCGAAGAGGGCGAGGTGGTGCTGAACTGGGGTGACAGCCGCATTGGCAACATCATCTGGGACGACTTCCGCTGTGCTGCAGTCCTCGACTGGGAGATGGCCTCGCTCGGGCAGCCCGAGATGGACCTCGGCTGGTGGCTCTACTTCGACCGCCAGTTCTCGGAGGGGCTGGGAGTGCCGCGGCCACCCGGCTTCGGTTCCCATGAAGACACCGTCGCTCGCTACTCGGCGATGATCGGCCGGCCGATGCGGGACCTCTTCTTCTACGAGGTGTTCGCCGGCTTCCGTTTCGCCGTCATCATGCTTCGGCTCTCCGACCTGCTGGTCGGAAGCGACATCCTTCCCCAGGACTCCGACATGGGCACCAACAATCTGGCCACACAGTTCCTGGCCACGCTGTTGGACTTGGAACCTCCGGGCTCGCTCGGCGCCACCTGATCGGAGCGCTCACTCAGCTATCGGGCTCATCCTCAATTGGGTCGCCTCCTGCACCCACTGCGACGCCTGCAGACCGCAATCGCTGCCCCAGCCACTCTGCGCCGTCGTCTCGCGACATAGCCTCCTGCCAGCCCTCGAGGATCTCGTGCAAGCGGTCGACAGAATCGATCTTGGCGACGATGTGGACCGTTATCTTGCTGTCGAATCCCGGATCGGTGGAGATGTGGAGGCCCCCGAACGGGTCCTCGCTCACATGAGGCGCCGGCTCTCGGAGCACGTAGAGCTCTCCGGTGTCCTCAACGTAGTTGAGCTCGTGGTTCACCCCGTCCTTGTCCTTCCACTGGGTGCCGAGCTCGAGCTCCGCTGAGGGGCGCCGGCGAGGGTCAGATTCGTAGAACTCGTCGATGTCCACCGGCCGCACACTATCTCCGGCCTGGGAAAGCCCGACGGTGGGAATGCGAGCCTGCTCCGCGACGCTCGCGGGGGAGGGATTGGGGGAGGCGTCGCCGCGACCCTGCGGCCATGAGCGCTCCCGCTACGACATCCCGTGTCGCCCTGATCGATCAGCTCGTCGCCGAGTGGCAGTCCCTCGGGCGCACCCGCGGCGCCGTGCGGGCACTCGAGTCCGTCGCGGGACGGGACCCGGAGCTCGAACGGCTCGTCCATGGATCCTCCACCGGGCCGCCCGCCTGCCCGACGCCCTTCGACCTGGTCGAGCACATGCGACGCCCTTCGGGACGAGCGCAACGGGAGGAGGCGGCGCGCCTCTTCCGCGTCTTGCTGCGTGAGGCAGGCACGGATCCATTCATCCGCAGGATGCTGATTCAGGCCTTGGTGCCGGGCCTCGTGACGGTGGCAAGGAAGCTTCGTTGGGGTGAGGGCGGTGAGTGGAAGGACGGATCCGAGTTCTTCGGCGAGGTGCTCTCCACGACCTGGCTGGTGCTGACGGAATGGTCGGGTCAAGACCGACCGTATGCGGTGCTGGACATGCTCTCGGCAATCCGTTGCCGTTTGCGCCGCCAGCTCTTCCGCTCCAAGGAGGTGGGTGCGCGCGCCGTCTCCATGGAGCCGGAGGAGTTCACTCCGCCCTCCCTCCGCTCCGAGACGGATCTGGAGGAGCTGGCCCGCCTCCTGATCGACCTGCGCCGGGACGGCGTCCGTTCCGACGAGGTCCAGGTCCTCTACGCCCACCACGTCTTGGGGTACTCCATCGCCGAGCTTTCCTCAATCATGGGACGCGACCGGCGCGCCCTCTATGCCCGCCGCGATCGCGGCGGACGGCGCCTCTGCGCCTGAAGGTCTCCGGTGCGGATGGCGTGGCGCGTGCATATGGTGTGCCGATGGTTGGAGGTGGAGGCGAGGCCTTCGGGGTGGTGCGCGCGCGCATCCCTCGCGTTCGCCCCAGCTGGTGGGTCATCTTGGCCGTGTCGCTCGCGCTGATGGCGCTCCTCGTGGCCATCGCCGGCAACCCTTCTCGACCCGCGAGGCCCCGCGGGCACGCGGGCGCCCGCTCCGCTGCTGGCATCGCACTCCCGCCCTTCCCAGATGGGCGCACGTCGACGGGGGAACACACAGCCGCGCGCTCGCCGGCAAGAGCGGCAACGACGACCCTCCCGCCCGAGGCGGCGTCCATGCCACCGACCGGACCCGGCAGTTCGGGCACGGCGTCCTCGTCTTCGGTGTCGCCGCCTTCTGGCACGAACAGCCCTGGCGCGCAGGCTCCGTCGACCACGACGACCGCCACGGTTGGACCCGTGACCGGACCGACGACGACCCCCGCCCCGGTTCAGTCGCAGCCGACGGCCCGGTCCGAGCAAGCGGTCGAGTACCTCGACCCACCCGGCACACCCTCGATCACCTACGCGTTCACGGGAGCAGGTGCGACGGAGGTGTCCGTCGTGTGGTCCACACCCATCTATCTCACGCTGGTCGTAGGGTGCCCCGGCCAGAGCCAGAGCGTCGGAGGCACGACAGCAATGGCGACCACCCTTCCCGATGCGGCCGGTCCGTGTCGGGCGACCGTCACCGAACCGGCATCGGAGTCGGTCGCGCTGGCCTACACGATCACGATCGGGCCGCCGGGTGCGTAGGCGTCGCGTGCGTACGCGGGGGCCGGTCGCCGACGTCGCCGGCGCTGTTCTGGCCGCCGTCCTCGCCTTCTCGCTCGTGCCCGCGGTGCTGCTCCTGGTGGTGGGCAACCCACTGGCAGGCGGCCTCGGACACGCCTGGCGGCCCGCGAACCGTGACGCCCTGTGCGTGCTGCTGCTTGCGGCTTGGGTCGCATGGTTCGCTTGCTGTGCCCAACTCGTCCGCGCGGTAGCGATGCAGGTGCGCCGCGGCGGGGTGACGGTGCCGTCCTCGTCGCTTCTCGACCGCCTCGCGGCCCGGATCGCGCTCGGCGTCCTGGCCTGCACGAGCCTGGGCACGACCCTCACGTACCCGACCGGTGCCGGGGCCACTCTGCCGACCCGCGGCGACACGGGGGTCCCCGCCCAGCAGGCCGGCCTGGCGCTCCAATCCTTCTCTTCTCCCGGCGTCACGACGCCGCTGCACGTGGTCAAGGCCGGGGAGACCCTATGGCGGATCGCGGACGAGCGGACGGACGATGGCGCCGACTGGACCGCCGTGGCGGCGCTCAATCTCGGCCGTGAGATGGGCGGTGGCGCCCGCTTCGTCGATCCGGATCAGCTGCGAGCTGGCTGGCGTCTCGTGTTGCCCGAATCGGCGGCGCCATCGGGTTCGCGCGAGCAGGCGGCGGGCCACTCGCAGGCCTCGTTCGCCAGTCACCTGCCGGAATTGCTGGTGCTCGGTCTTGGTTCCCTGACTTGCGCCGCCATCGCCCGCCGGAGCAAGCGATCCCGCCGCGGCGAAAGGTTCCGCGGTGACTTGGGCCTCCCGGTGCCATCGGAGGAAGCCGTCGACATGTCGACGCTCGTGAATCGGTTCGCGGACATCCCGGCACTGCGCTCCTTCGAGGCCGCCAATTGCCAATTGGGCTATCTGATGGCGTCACGGGCGGACGGAGGAACACTGGCGCCTCGCGTGCGAGCCATCTGCGTGGGACCGTCAGGGGTGACCTTCTGGCTCGCGTCAGCCGACCCCGATCCTCCCGTCGGATTCGAATCCCTGGCGAACGGATCGGCCTGGCACGTCGACCACCACCGGCTCGACACGGTCGAGGTGTGCGAGCCCTACGCTCCCATCGCACTGCCCATCGGCGACAACGACGAGGGCACTTGGCTCGTCACGCTGGACTCTGGAGGCGTGTTGCCCGTCCTCGGTGAATGGGCCGCCGATCTCTGCCGTGCCGCACGAACCGCGCAAGAATCCTGGTCGTGGTCGGACGCCGTGCTCGTGACGGACGACCCGGAAGACCCGTCGCTCACCTTGCATCGTGGCCGGAGTGCGCCGGAGGGCCCTGTCCTCTACTTCGGTGACCCGAATCGTCTACAACCCGACGTCTTGCACGGGGTCACCGTGGTGACGACGTCGATGGTCGCCGGCAGTGGCGTCACCGTGCTGGTCGACCGGCATGGCGCTTCTATCCATCCGCTCGGACGGATCGTTCGGCCCCACGTTCTGTGCGCGGACCGATCCTGCGCCATCGATGAGCTGGTTGCAACACCGGTCGAAGCGGTGAGGAAGGCGGAGGCCGTGCCCCGCCCACCGCTCGCCCGCCCCCTCGCAGCGAACGGGTCGGGCTCGGTGGCACGAGTGCCAGGGCCGGTTGACGTGCGGCTGTTGACGCCGACACCGAGGATCGATGGGCTGGTCGACGAGTTGCCGCCGAACCGTTCCCGACGAGCGATCGAGCTCGTCGCCTACCTGGCCCTCCACCACCCCGACGAGATCACCAGCGACCGCCTGCGCACGCGCGTGCTGGGATCGTCCGATGCCGACGCGGCAGCAAAGACGCTGTTCAACACTGCCCACGCGGCGCGACGAGCGATGGGGCTCGACGAGAATGGTGAAGCCCTCTTTCCCGCCGGCACCAGGAACGGGCTCTACCAGGTCTCACCGAGGGTGACCGTCGACGTGCGTCGCGCCGCGGTGCTCGTGACCGAGGCCCGGACGTGCGAGGACCCCGAGCTGGCCGGGGCGCACCTGCACGCCGCCCTCGAGCTTGTCGAAGGCGAGCCGCTGGCCAACGCGCTCTCCGGCTACTCGTGGTGGGAATCCGAGGGTCATGGGGGGCGAATCGGCTCGGTCCTCGTCGACGCTGCCTGCTCCCTGGCTGCGCTGGCGACGGAGGCCGGCAAGTTCGATCTGGCACGCTTCGGCATCGATCGGGCGCTCCTGGTCGAGCCCTACAGCGAGGCACTCTCGAGAGCGGCCATGCGAGTCGCGGCAGCGGAGGGCGACGCGGACCGCCTGCGTCACGAGTGGCGCGAGTGCCAACGCCGCGTCGATGCTCTCGATCCAGGCAGTTCGCCCTCGACGCGTACCGAGTCCCTCTACGGTGAGCTCACCCGCGGGGTGCTCGTGAGCGCAAACGACGATGAGGAGCGGCGACGCTACGCGCCAACTGCGGGGGACTGACCGCCGACCGCAGATCCGTACGCGTGGACGACGTCTTCGAGGCGAGCGACGCGGCTGCCCTTCAACAACACGGCCTCGTCGGGAGACAGCGTCCGCAACAGCGCCGCCGCCGCGTCCACGCCAGTGATCGCGTCCGTCCCGTACAGATCGGTCTGGTAGCCGACCACCTCGACGCCGAGCTCCCGGGCGAGCGCCGCCACTTTGGCGTGTTGGCGCTCGGTCTCCTCGCCGAGCTCGGCCATGAACCCGAGAACCGCCACCCGCCGGGTCGCCGGGAGGGCGGCGAGAGAACGGAGGGCCGCTTCGGTCGAGGCCGGATTGGCGTTGTAGCAGTCCACCACGAGGACAGGACCATCGGCGGGACGCCGCACCTCCATCCGCAGGGGCGAACCGGTCACCTGCTCGAGCGAGCCTGCCACCACTTCGAGCGGCACGCCGCACCACAGCGCGGCCGACGCCGCCGCCAACGCGTTGGGTACTTGCTGGACACCATGGAGGGCCAGGCGCACGCTGCCCTTCCCCCAGGGGGTGACGAGACGGAACATGGGTCGGAGCTCGCCATCGAGCTCGACTTCCTCGGCCCGCACTTCGGCGTCGGCGGCCAGCGCATAGCCGAGCACCGGACACGGACTACCCGCTGCCATGCGCGCCACGCGGGGGTCGTCGAAGTTCAGGACGGCCACACCCGACTCGGGCAGTGCCGCGACCAGCTCGCCCTTGGCCCTGGCCACGGCTTCGAGGTCCCCGAAATACTCCACGTGGGCCATGGCGACGCTCGTCACGATGCCGACCTCGGGCCGCGCCACCTGAGCCAACCGTGCGATGTGGCCGAGGCCGCGGGCGCCCATCTCCACGACCACCCACTGGGCGCGGTCCGGCGCGTTGACCAGGGTAAGCGGGAGGCCTAGCTCGTTGTTGAAGGAACGTTCGCTGGCCACCGTCCGGTAGGACGCGGCCAGGCATTCTCGCAACAAATCCTTGGTCGTTGTCTTGCCTACCGAGCCGGTGATCCCCACGACACCACCAAGACGGCCGCGCGCGAGGGCACCGAGGTTCATGAGGGCTGTTGCGGTGTCGTCCACGACGATCGCGGTTTCCCGGTGTGGGCGCCTCGATGTGAGGTATGCCGCAGCGCCCGAGTCGAGCGCGGCGGGGATGAAGTCGTGCCCGTCACGCTCGGCCACGATCGGGACGAAGAGCTGACCGGGCGTCGTGGTCCTCGAATCGATACTCACACCGTCGACGGTGACGTCAGGCCCGACCAACTCACCGCGGAGCTGGACAGCGAGTTCAGCTGTTGAGAATCGCACGCATGGTCCTCGGCCGCGATTGTATAGCCTCGGTCGATGCCAGAGCCCCGGGTGTTGGCGGTGATCTACGGGGGCCCGTCGGCCGAACACGAGGTCTCGTGCATCTCGGCGCGCCGGATCGTGCACACCGCGCTCCAGGGAGGGTGGATCGTCCGCGCTATCGGATTGACCCACGACAAGCAGTGGGTCGACGCCGGCCACGTGCTGGCGGACGTCGAAGAGACCGATGCCCTAACTTCTCCGGACGCGCTGCTTCGCGATCATCCCGAAACGGAGATCACACACCTCGATGAGGCCCTGCCACCAGACCCCGTGGTCTTCCCGGTCCTGCACGGGCCCTTCGGCGAGGATGGCGTGATGCAGGGACACCTCGAGGCGCTGCGGGTTCCCTATGTCGGCGCCGGCGTGCTCTCGTCTGCCATGTGCATGGACAAGGGGATTGCCAAGTCGGTGTTGCACGATCGCGGGCTTCCGGTTGCCGCCTGGCGCGTCGTCACACGGGCCTCGTGGTCGGCCGAGCTCATGGAGGAGGCGCTGGGCGCACTAGGCGTCCCGCTTTTCGTGAAGCCGGCGAACCTCGGCTCTTCCATCGGCGTCGCCAAGGTCTCCGACGCGCCGGCGCTCGGCGACGCCGTGCTCAGCGCGTTCGAGTTCGACGACCACGTGATCCTGGAGGAGTACATCCGAGGTCGCGAGCTCGAGCTGGCCCTGATGGGGAACGAGGACGTCCGGGTCTCGAAGGCGGGCGAGATCATCGCCAGCCGCGAGTTCTACGACTACGACGACAAGTACGTGCTGGGGCGGGCAGAGACGATTGCGCCCACGGACCTCACCGAGGCGGAGCTAGCGCACGCCCGTCGGGTGGCGTCGGCTGCGTACCGGGCGTTGCGGGTCGAGGGGCTGGCGCGGGTCGACATCTTCCTTCAAGACGACGGCGAGATCGTCGTGAACGAGGTGAACACGATGCCGGGGTTCACCCCGATTTCCATGTTCCCAATGCTCTGGGAGGCGGAGGGCGTGCCGTTCCACGGCGTCGTCGAGGAGCTCGTGAAGCTGGCGCGGTCCCGTCAAGTTCGTCGGCGCATGCTCCGCACCCACCGCGTGGTGTGACGCTGGGCGGAGGGGCTGGCGCCGGGTTCGCGCCTCCGCCGCGCACTCGAGCTCCAGCTCGGCTGCAGTCTGAGGCATGGTCGTGGCCAGGCGGAGCACCTCGGGCGTTCTGAGAACGGCGGCGACACTGGGATCCCGAGCAGCCCTTCTGTACCCTGCGTGTGTGGTCACCACCCTCGATGGCGAGACCTGGGAGGCGCTCCCGGGGACCGGCCGCCTCACGGTGGCCCAACAAGAAGCGATCCATGCCGACGAGCCCCTTCTCTGTGTCGTCGCGGGCGCGGGAGCAGGCAAGACGCGCGTCCTGACCCTACGGGTGGCTCGGCGAGTCCGCGACGGGTCCATCGAAGCCGACCGCACCCTCGTCACCACCTTCAGCCGCAAGGCAGCCGAGGAGTTGCGCACGCGCCTGTGGTCGCTTGGCGTCGCCGGGGTCAAGGCCGGCACCTTCCACCGGACCGCACTGCAAATCCTCCGCGAGCACCGCGAGCTGAGGGGTCGTCCCGAACCCCAGCTCCTTCCCGACCGCCGCCGCCTCCTGGCGGAGGTCACGACCGGCGACCCCCGCCGCGCCCGCGCCCTCGACGGCGAGATCAGCTGGGCCAAGGCACGGCTCGTCCCACCGGGTGACTACGAGGGCGAGGCCAGGCGGCACCGCCGGCGCAGCGGTCTTCACGTCGAGCAGGTGGCAGAGGCCTACGCCCGCTATGAGGCCGAGCGAACCCGCCGCCGGATGCTCGACTTCGATGACCTGATCGTGGCCTGCGGCGACACCTTGGCCGGCGACAGCCGCTTCGCCGACCAGATCCGGTGGCGGACCCGTCACCTCTTCGTCGACGAGATGCAAGACGTGAACCCGGCGCAGTTCCGCCTCCTCACGGCGCTCCTCACCGACGAGCCCGACCTCTTCGTGGTCGGCGACCCCAACCAGTCCGTCTACGGGTTCAACGGCGCCGACCCCACCTTGCTCAACCGGTTGCCTGAGATCCTGCGCGGCACAAGGGTCATCCGCCTCGACGAGAATCACCGCTGCACGCCCCAGGTCGTGGCGGTGGCCACAGCGGTGTTGCGAGAAGGTGATCGTCTCGGTGACATGGATCGGCCCCGCACGTCACGGATCGACGGACCAGTGCCCGTCGTCGTGTCCCACACCACCGACGACGACGAGGCGGCATGGGCGGCGGCGCGCGCCAAGGTGTCGCGCGCTCCTGGGCGACGGTGGTCCAGCATCGCCGTCTTGACCCGGACCAACGCCCAGCTCGTCAAGGTGCAAGCGGCGATGGACGCGGCGCACGTGCCGAGCGCGGTCGCGGGATCGGACCTCGGACCGGCCAGCGACCTGCGCGGCGACCCCGACCGCCGCAACTCCGAGGCGCATGAGGAGCGGACGTTCGACGTGGACCTCGATCGGGACAACGTGGTGCTGTCGACGTTTCACCGCGCCAAAGGTCTCCAGTGGCCTACCGTCCTGGTGCTCGGGCTCGACGACGGGCTCATGCCACTGGCCTCGGCGCAGACTCCGGCGGCCGTGGAAGAAGAACGCCGCCTCCTCTACGTGGCGCTCACCCGGTCGGAGGAAGAGCTGTGGTGCAGCTGGTTCGAAAGGCCCGGTGACGGATCGCCCCCGGGGACGGCGCTGGGTCGAGGACCGAGCCGGTGGCTCGGGGGCATTCAGGACGTCATCGCGGAACTCGAAAAAGAGGCGGCACCAACACCGGCCGCCGATGTGTCCGCCCGCGTGGCGGAGCTGCGCCGCCGGTTGGAGGAGGGGGCGGAGCCCGGGCCGACCGATACCTGACCCGCGGCGGCCCCGGGTGGAGCGACGGTCTGATCGACGCCCGGCTGTAAGGTCAGTTGCGCCCGATCGATCCGACCTGGGGGTGGCCGCAGAATGCCGGAACTTCTCGAGCAGCTCCGCAAGGCGGTCGGTGAACCCAACGTCCTGGTCGGCGAGGCCGTCCATGCCGACTACACCCATGACGAGACACTCAGGGTCACGCCGGTGTTCCCCTTGGCCCTGGTGCTGCCCGGATCGACCGGGGAGGTGTCCGAGGTCCTGAAGGTGGCGACCGAGCATTCGGTGCCGGTAGTGGCGCGAGGCAGCGGAACCGGGCTGTCCGGTGCTGCCGTGCCAGTGTCGGACGGAATCCTCTTGGCCTTCGACCGCATGAGGCGGATCCACGAGATCGACACGGAGAACCAAGTCGCCGTCGTGGAACCGGGTGTCACTTTGGAGCAGTTGAACGCGGAGCTGGCACCGCTCGGGCTCGTCTATCCGGTCTCCCCCGGCGAGCAGAGCGCGTCGCTCGGGGGCAACGTCGGCACGAACGCCGGCGGCATGCGAGCCGTGCGCTACGGAGTGACGCGGCATCACGTCCTGGGGCTCGAAGTCGTGTTGGCCGACGGGACGGTCATGCGAACAGGCGGCAAATTCGTCAAGTGTTCGTCGGGCTACGACCTCACCCAACTGCTCATCGGCTCCGAGGGCACGCTCGCCGTGACGACAGAGGCGACGGTGAAGGTCCAGCCTCGTCCGAGCGAGACGACGACGGTCCTGGCGCCATTCGCGACGTTGGCCGAGGTCGCGCACGCCGTGCCGCGCCTGGTCGCGAGCGGCATCAACCCGACCATCCTGGAATACGCCGATGCGCTCGTCCTGAGCAGCATCACCCGGGCGGCAGGGCTCGACCTCGGGATCCCCGACGACGTGAAAGAGGCCGCGCTGGCCTACCTGATCGTCGTCCTGGAGGAGTCGTCCGACTCGCGGCTGGACGAGGACGTCGAACGTCTGGGAACCCTGCTCGTCGAGCTAGGCGCTCTCGACGTGTACGTCCTGCCCCCACAGGCGGGTGCGGCGTTGATCGTCGCACGGGAGCGTTTGTTCTTCGTGACGAAGGCCGCGGGTGCGGACGACATCATCGACGCGGTGATACCGCGTGCCGCCATTCCCGACTACCTGGCCACCGTGGCCGAGCTGGCGGGAACCCACGGGGCGTTCGTGAGCGGCTGCGGCCACGTCGGCGACGGCAACGTCCACCTGGCGGTCTTCCAGGCCGATCCCGAGAAGCGCAGGGCGCTGACGCGCGAGATCTTCCGGACCGCGGTAGACGCCGGGGGCGCCATCTCGGGCGAGCACGGCATCGGGACGGAGAAGATGTCGTACTTCTTGGAGATGCTGGATCCCGCCGCGCTCGGGTTGATGCGTGCCATCAAGCAGGCGTTCGACCCACAGGGAATCCTCGGACCGGACCGGTTGCTGGGCACGACGCGAACGGGAGAAGACACATGAACGGCGCCCGCGCGCTGCTCTCGACCCTGGTTGACGCCGGCGTCGACGTCTGCTTCGCCAACCCGGGTACGTCCGAGATGCACTTCGTCGCCGCGCTCGACGACGTGCCCTCCCTGCGGGGGGTCTTGTGCCTCTTCGAGGGTGTGGCCACGGGCGCGGCGGACGGCTACGCCCGCGTGGCCGGTCGTCCGGCGGCCACGCTGCTGCATCTCGGCCCCGGCCTGGGCAATGGGCTGGCCAATCTGCACAACGCACGGCGGGCGCGGACACCCATGGTCAACATCGTGGGCGACCACGCGACGTACCACACCCGCTACGACGCGCCACTCGAGTCCGACATCGCGTCGATCGCGCGTGCGGTCTCGGGCTGGTACCGCAGCTCGGCGCGGGCCGACGACGTGGCGGGCGACGCGGCGGATGCGGTGGCGGCGTCCATGGGCCCACCCGGCTGCGTCGCCACGCTTGTCCTCCCGGCCGACTCCTCCTGGTCGGAGTCCGCAAGCGGGCCCTGCGCGCCCAGACCTCAGGGGAGGGCCGCGGACGTCCCCGCCGACACCGTCGAGGAGGTGGCGAAGGCGCTGCGCTCCGGCGAGCGGACCGCGCTTCTCCTCGGGGGGAGCGCCCTCCGGGCGCAGGGTCTCCACGCAGCAAGCCGGGTGGCCGTCCGCGCGGGAGCGGCGCTGCTCGGGGAGACCTTTCCGGCCAACCTCGAGCGCGGCGCCGGGATCCCGGCCGTGGAACGCCTGGGCTACTTCTCCGAGATGGCACAGGCCCAGCTCGACGGCGTCCGCCATCTCGTCTTGGTCGACGCGAAGTCCCCGGTCTCGTTTTTCGCGTATCCAGGGAAGGTCAGCGACCTCGTTCCACCCGGCTGCACCGTGCACACCTTGGCCCGCCCCGGAGAGGATGCCGCCCGGGCACTGGAGGCGCTGGCCGATGCGCTTGGCGCGCCAGCGGAGGGCGCTGAGCCTGCCCCGGCCGGGCGACCGGAGCGGCCTGTAGGCGCCGTCTCTTCCGAGACGCTGGCGGCCGCAGTCGGTGCCGCGCTGCCCGAGGGCGCGATCGTCGCCGACGAGGGAAACACGTCGGGACTCCTCGTCGCGGCTGCGACCGCAGGTGCGCCTCCCCACGACTGGCTCACGCTGACCGGCGGGGCCATCGGCATCGGCCTGCCCATGGCAACGGGTGCCGCGGTGGCGGCACCGGACAGGCCGGTGTTGTGCCTGCAGGCGGACGGCAGCGCGATGTACACGCTGCAGGCTTTGTGGACCCAGGCTCGGGAAGGGCTCAACGTGACGACCGTCGTCCTCTCGAACCGGAGCTACGCCATTTTGAACATCGAGCTCCATCGTGTCGGTGCCGACGCCGGCGGGCCACTGGCGCGCCGCCTCCTCGACCTCTCCGACCCCGACCTTGACTTCTGCGCGCTCGCGTCCGGTATGGGTGTGCCGGCGCAGCGGGTCGAGAACGCCGAAGAGCTCGCCGGCGCTTTGGAAGCCGGGTTTGCAGAAGCAGGGCCGACGCTGATCGAAGTACCTCTGTAAGAACGGTTTCGGTTCACGGCCCGCGCAGCCGTCGGATCCTCTCCTCCAGTGCCGGGACCCAGTGCCCCGCATAGGCATTCTGAAGTTCGGGCAGTCGCCAGTCGTCGCTGCGTATGACCCGACGACAGCCCAGGGCGCCGCACGAACAGCGCATGGAGAAGTTGGGCGCACCAGTATTGGTGGCGTAGTCGATGGTGAGCTCCTCCCCCACTTCTACCCTTCGTCGGGTTGCGATCTCGTAGCTCCCAACGTGCCACAGGTTGGGGTCGCAGCTGTGGTTCCCGAAATGCACCATGGTCCCAGGAGGCAGCACCAAGTGGGTGTCCTCAACGACGGTCAAGGTGTCGACGTACGCGGCCGACTCGCGAATGAGCCGCTCCAACTCGGCCGTGGCGACCAACCGTCCGCCGAGTCTGATCACGATCCGGCCGGCGTCCAACGGAGTGTTCGCGAACAAACCGCGGCCGGAGATCGAGGAATGGTCGACGATCACGTGCTCGTCGACCCAGGGAACCTTCGGGCAGGAATCCAACGACGGCGTGTTCTCCACGGCGTTGTCAGCGATCGGCGAAGTCGACGACGACGGGCGCGTGGTCGGAGGGCTTTTTCCCCTTCCGGGCATCCCGATCGCGGAAGGCCCCTGTGGCCCGGCGGACCAGGTCGTCGCTGACCAGCACCAGATCGATGCGCATGCCGCGGCCCTCGTGGAAATCCCCCGCTCGGTAGTCCCACCAGGTGAAGGTGCCGGGCTCGTTGAAACGACGGAAGATGTCGTCCAGTCCCCACTCCTCGACCTTGCGCAACGCCGCGCGCTCGGGCTCGCTCACGTGGGTCGCACCCACGTACGCGGCCGGGTCCCAAACGTCGCCGTCGTCGGGTGCGACGTTGAAGTCGCCGCAAACGGCGACGGACGATCCGACCGGACACGTCTCGTCCAAGGTCGTACGCAATTGGTCCAGCCAGGCCAACTTCACTTGGTAGAACTCGTTGTCCAACGCGCGTCCGTTGGGTACGTAGACAGAGAAGACGCGGGTCCCACCGCAATTGCACGACACGAGACGGCGACCGTGCGCGTCGTCCGAGGTGCCAAAGCCGCGGGTCACGTCATCGAGCCCCACCTTGCTGATGATGGCCACCCCGTTCCACCGCCCGTCCCCGTTGTGGGCGCTCTCGTATCCGAGTGCCTCGAACTCCTTTTCGGGAAACTTTTCGTCCGCCACTTTCGTCTCCTGCATGCAGAGCACATCCGGCTGGTTGGACTCGATCCAATCGGTGACCCTGGGCATCCGAGCCGTCAGGGAGTTGACGTTCCAGGTAGCCAACCGCATCAGCCGCCGCCTCCGTCGACAATGACGAACAGGAGGTCAGCCTCGCACGCGGTCTCGCCTCCGACCGAAGCCACCCCGTGGCCCTTGCCGCCCCGGGAGGACAACCGGTCCATGGAGACGTCGAGCTCGAGGGTGTCGCCGGGGGCGACCTGCCGGCGAAACCGCGCCCGCTCGATTCCTCCGAAGAGAGGGAGTTTGCCCGCATAGCGCGGATCGAGGAGAACCGCGATGCCTCCCAACTGGGCCAGCGACTCGACCATCAGGACACCCGGCAGAGTCGGTCGCCCGGGGAAATGGCCGGCGAAGAAAGGCTCGTCGCCGGTCAACGCCCAACTTCCTCGGGCAGAGACCCCGGGCTCAACGGCGGTGACCTCGCTCACGAAGAGGAACGGTGAGCGATGGGGCAGCACGTCGACCGGCTTGGGAAGGACCATCAGCGAGGCAGGTTATCGAGCGCTCGGACGCCCGGCGCCTGAGCGCGTCTAGCGAGCCCTCGGCTTGGCTTTCTTCGCGGCGGGCGCCTTCTTGGACTTCGCCGCCTGCTTCACGGGAGCGGCCTTCTTGGCCCCCGAGGCCGTCTTCTTGGCGCCAGAGGCCGTCTTCTTGGCCTCCGAGACCTTCTTCTTGGCGGGCGCGGCCTTCGTTGCCGGCGCCCTCGTCACCGCCTTCTTGGTCGTCTTCTTCGCAGATGCCTTCTTGACGGTCGCCGGCGCCTTCGCCGGCTGGATCGCCGCTGCATTCGCCGCCTTCTTCTTCGCCCTCTCGCGCGCGGCGGGCTTTTTGCGGGGAGCGGCTTGGGGCAGCGCCAGTTCAGCGACGCGTCGGGGCGGGTCCAAGCCCGCCAGCACGAAGGGTCTGACCTCGCCCTTCTTGAGGATCTGACGCGCCTTGGTCGGGG
Source organism: Acidimicrobiales bacterium (assembly GCA_051985685.1). Taxonomy (GTDB): domain Bacteria; phylum Actinomycetota; class Acidimicrobiia; order Acidimicrobiales; family RAAP-2; genus Bog-473. Next base: position 9,319 of record JBPYFR010000040.1, on the reverse strand, counting down.
GCGGGGTGCTCATGGCGGTCAGCGGGATGTAGCAGTGCAGCACTCCGCCACCCGGCATCGACACGTCCACCATGGCGCCATGGGACGTGAACGAGACGACCTCGCCCTCAACGGTGTTGCCGACGGTGAATGCGGCGACGAAGTGGATGAAGGCCAGTGGCTCATTGACCGCGGGCGGAGGCGTGGACGATCGCTTCTTCTTCGAGCGGCGCACCCTTGACGATGATGGCTCGGCGGCCTTCGTCTCCTTGGTGTCGTGTTTGCCGCTCGCATCCTTCGTGGCCTTGGTGCGCTTTTGGGGTGCCTCCTTCTTTGCCGCCACATGTTTCTTCGCGACGGCCTTCGCCTTCTTCGCATCGGGCGGGTGTAGCGCCTCCTCGACGGCCTCCTCGACCGCGCTCGAGAACACCGGGTCGACCTTGGTCCGGCCGGGGGGCGGAGTGGCCGGCGTGATCGGCCACGTGGTCTCGACGGGTGGGGCCGCCTTCTTGGCCGCCTTCTTCGTGGCCTTGGCCGCCTTCTTGGCCGCCTTCTTCGCGGCACGGGCCAACTCGGCCGCTTTGGCCGGCGCTGACTCCGGGTCCTGGGCCGTCTTTGCCTCGGCCGTGGCGGCCCGGCTCTTTGGCCCCCGGATGGGAAGCCGCGGCGTGAAGATCCATCCGACACCCGGCACCGGCTTTCCGCCGATCAGGCGTCCCGCGTCGAACAGCCAGGGGTGCTCACCGTGGAACTCCTGGAAGGAGTCGTTGGACAACACAACGGCGTTCGTGCGTTCCGCAATGCGAAGCACGAACGCGTCGCCCCGGCCGATAGCACCGGCCGGTGGCGAGACCACTTCCCCGTTGAGCATGGCGTCGCGCACTTCGTCGCGCTCGGTGTCAGAGACCCGATGCTCGAAGGTCGCGTCCACCACGACGATGATGCTCGCGGCGGGATCCTCCGCGGCGTAGGCCCGCACCGCCTCATCGAGCTGGGCCAGACTTGGGGACGACCGTCCCTCGGTGGCCAGGTTCGAACCGTCGACGACGACGTGATGCGACTTAGCCAATGGCACGCCGCAAGAGATCGGCCTGCTCGAGCTGATGCAGGGCGGCGCTCCCGATGGCTGGGCTGGCCGATTCGGCTCGGCTCACGTGGCGGAGCCTCAGTCGCTCGGGCAGGCAGGCGTGCAGGCGCGCGTGGACGAAGGACCAGGCACCCATGTTCTCGGGCTCTTCCTGCAGCCACACGACCTCAGAGGCCCGGTCGTACCGATCCAGAATGCCCGTCAGCCGGCCGACCGGCCACGGATAGAGCTCCTCGACCCGCACGATCGCGACCCGAGCCGCTTCCTCTGGAGCGAGCTCGGACCGGTGCTGCTCGGCCTCGTGAGCGATCTTCCCGCTGCACAGCACGATGCGTCCAATGGTCGTGGCGTCCTCGACCGACCCGTCGTCGAGGACGGTGGCGAACGAACCCGTCTCCAGCTCGGCGAACGTCGATCGGGACGCCCTGGCCCGCAGCATCGACTTGGGGGTGACGACGACCAAGGGCCGCTTCGGTTCGAGCCGAGCTTGGGATCGAAGCAGGTGGAAGTACTGCGCCGCGGTGGACGGAATCGCCACGCGGATGTTGTTCCGCGCTCCGAGAGACAGGAACCGTTCGAACCGTGACGACGAGTGCTCTGGACCCTGACCCTCGTACCCGTGCGGCAGCAACAACACGAGCCCGGCGTCCTGTCCCCACTTGACCTCCGCCGCGACGAGGAAGTTGTCGATGATGATCTGTGCTCCGTTGACGAAGTCGCCGAACTGGGCCTCCCAGGCGACCAGCGCCTCTGGCGCCTCGACGGAGTAGCCGTACTCGAAGCCGACCGCGGCGTACTCGGAGAGCAACGAATCACGCACGGTGAAGCTGCCGAGGGCGGTCTCGGGCACCAGTGCGCCCTCGCCCACGCGGACCAGACCCTGGTCGATGTGCGCGAGCGGGACGTACTCCTCGCCGTTCGAGTAGTCCACCAAGACCGCGTGGCGCTGGCTGAAGGTCCCACGCCGGGTGTCCTGGCCGGTCAGACGGACGTTGATCCCCTCGTAGAGGAGCGACCCCATGGCCAATGCCTCGGCCAGGGCCCAGTCGACCTCCCCGCTGGCGACGAGCTCGTCGCGCTGGGCGAACTGACGCCCGAGCTTGGGGTGCAGGGTGAAGCCGTCTGGAACGGTATGGGTCACGCGTGTCAGCGCGTGCAGCACGTCACCGGAGACCCCGGTCTCCGGCGCGACGAGCTCGCGTCCGAATTCCGGCGGCGGAAGCTCCGTCGGGGCCGACGAGGGCTCTCCGCGTACCTCGTCGAGCACCGTCTGCAGCTTGGCGTTGAAGTCCTCGAGGGCAGACTCGGCCTCTTCGAGCGTGATGTCGCCCCGACGCACGAGCGTCTCGGTGTAGATCTTGCGCACCGAGCGCTTGGCGTCGATGCGCTGGTACATCAACGGTTGCGTGTAGCTGGGGTCGTCCCCCTCGTTGTGTCCGTACCTGCGGTAGCACACGATGTCGATCACGACGTCCTTGTGAAACGTCTGGCGGAAGGCGAAGGCGAGGCGGGCGGCGCGGACGCAGGCCTCGGGATCGTCACCGTTCACGTGGAAGATGGGCGCCTGGACCATCTTGGCCACGTCGGTCGGGTAGACCGACGTGCGGGCCGACGCCGGTGCCGTGGTGAAACCGAGCTGGTTGTTGATCACGACGTGCACGGTGCCCCCCGTGCGGTACCCGGAGAGCCCGGACAGGTTGAGGGTCTCGGCCACGACACCCTGGCCCGCGAACGCAGCGTCCCCGTGGACGAGCACTGACATGCACGGGAACCCGAATGCGCCTTCGGCCGCGGCGGGGGTGCCGTCGGTCGGTGGCGAAATCCGGTCCTGCTTGGCCCGCGTCATGCCCTCCACCACGGGATCGACCGCCTCGAGGTGGGAAGGGTTGGAGGCCAGCGTGATCGGGAGCTCCTCCCCCGCGCTGCCGACGAACACACCGCGTGCGCCCTTGTGGTACTTCACATCGCCGGAGCCCTGGACGGACTCGGGATCGAGGTTGCCCTCAAACTCCTCGAAGATCTCCCGATAGGACTTGCCCACGATGTTGGCCAGCACGTTGAGCCGGCCGCGGTGGGCCATGCCCATCACGACCTCGTCCACGCCCGCGCCGGCGGCTGCGTCGAGGAGAGCGTCGAGCAGGACGATCGTCGACTCGGCACCCTCGAGACCAAAACGCTTCTGCCCCACGTAGCGGGTGTGTAGGAACCGCTCGAACACCTCCGCGGCGTTCAACCGGTCGAGGATGTGACGCTGCTCGTCGAGCTTGAGCGTCGTCGGCTGTCCCTCGACGTGCTGCTGGATCCAGATCTTCTGCTCGTGGTCCTGGATGTGCATGTACTCGATCCCGAGCGTTCGGCAGTATGCGTCGCGCAGCACGTGCAGGATCTCGTCCAGGGTGGCGACGTCGCGGCCGGCGAGCCCGTCCGCGACGAACTGGCGCGGCAGGTCCCAGATCGTGAGGCCGTAGGTCAGGGGGTCGAGCTCGGGATGGATGTGGGGCGGCTCCGCGTCCAGCGGATCGAGATGCGCAATGAGGTGGCCGCGGACCCGGTACATGTTGATCAGTGCCTGCACCCGCACCTGCTTGGTGAGGCGCTGGTGCTCCCCCTCGCCGGTCCCGTCGCCGGCATTGCGGTCCGTCTCCCAGCGCACGGGCTCGTACGGCACGGCCATCGACTCGAAGAGGTCGTCGTAGAAGCCGTCCGCTCCCGTCAAGAGAGCGGCGACGCGGCCGAGGAAGAGGCCGGACTCCGCGCCCTGAATGATGCGGTGGTCGTAGGTCGAGGTCAGCGTGACCACCTTGCCCAGCCCGAGTTCGGCCAGCACCCTGGAGTCGGCCGCCTCGAACCCGGGCGGATAGCCCAGCGCCCCAACGCCGATGATCGCCCCTTGCCCGGGCATCAGGCGCGGGACCGACTGCATGGTTCCGAGCGTGCCCGGGTTCGTCAACGAGACCGTCGTCCCGACGAAGTCGTCCGGGGCGATCTTGTTCGTGTGGATCTTGCGAATCAGGTCCTCGTACGCGAGCACGAACGCGCGGAAGTCGAGGGTGTCGGCGTCCTTGATGCAGGGCACGAGCAGAGTGCGGGTCCCGTCGCTCTTCTCCTGGTCGACCGCCAGTCCGAGCCCGACGTGCTTGTGGTGGACGACCCCGGCTTTCCCGGTCCCGTCGGCGTCGTCGACGAACGCCGAGTTGAGGGCCGGCACGTCGCGCAGCGCCCGTACCACGGCGTACCCGATGATGTGGGTGAAGCTGACCTTGGCCCCGGTGGTGCGGGCGAGCTGGTTGTTGAGGATGAGCCGGTTGACCTCGAGGAGCCGGGCCGGGACCGTGCGGACGCTCGTCGCGGTCGGCACTCCGAGGCTCGCCTCCATGTTGGCGGCGATGCGCGAGGCGGCGCCCCGCAGCACGACGGCATCTTCGCTCCCCGCCTGAACGGTCGGGGCCGGGGCCGGGGCGGCGGTGCCCACCGGCGGTGGGGCGGTGGCGACCTGGGAAGGGGACGTAGGCGCGGTGACGTCAGCGGCGGCCGGCGTCACTTGCGCGGGAGGTGCGGGGACCGGAGCCGGGCGGTAGTCAGCGAAGAATTCCCGCCAGCTCTCACTGACTGACTCGGGGTCGGCCAAGAAGCGGTCGTACATGTCGTCGACCAGCCATGCGTTGGGACCGAAGGACCCTCCGGCCCCGCCGAACTGGGACATAAGCCCACCCTACCGGCGGCGCCCGGGGTGTCGGGGCGAGCCGGTAGCGTCGTGCCTGCCCATGAGCTCTCCGGCCGCACTCAATGTCATCACGCGGCCGGGCTCATCGCCCGATGGCCCAATCGTGATCCTCGTGCACGGCTCGCTCGACCGCGGCGAGAGTTTCGGCCGCGTGATGCGCCGCCTGCCCGAGGCCACGTCTCTCGCGTACGACCGGCGGGGCTATCAGGGATCACGGGGCGCGGGGACCGCGAGTCTCGGCGGCCACATCGACGATCTGCTGGCCATTGCCGATGAGTCACACACGCGCCGGGACGGCCCGGTGGTGGCTCTCGGCCACAGCCTGGGCGGCGACGTCGTCGTCGGCGCCGCGCTCGCCGACCCCCAGGCGTTTGGCGCGATCGGTGCCTACGAACCGCCGATGCCTTGGCTGGGTTTCCACCGGCCGGGAGGCGGCCGAGCCAACCGGCGCCCGATCTCGGAGGACCCCGCCGAGGAGGCCGAAGCATTCTTCTCGCGCATGGTGAGCCCGGCGGCGTGGGCTCGTCTTAGCGACGCGGGGAGGGAGTCCCGGCGGGCGGACGGCCCGGCGCTGGTGGCGGACATGCGCGGCATCCACGGCGAGGGGGCGCCTTTCGACGTCGAGCTCCTGGAGGTGCCGACGGTGTTCGGGATGGGTGGTGCCACGACGCGGCCGCACCACAGGCGCAGCGTGCAATGGCTTGCTGCGCACGTCCCCGGGGCCGAGGTGTACGAGATTCAGGGCGCGCGGCACGGGGCCCACCTCTCGCACCCCGACCATTTCGCCGACATGGCCCGTCGCGTGATCGAGCGGGCAAGCGGGTCGCAGTTCGGGAGTTGACCTCATCACCATCACGGTGAGCGACGAGGAAGAGCGGAGGTCGCCGAGGGACCCGAGCTCTCGACCCCGGCTCGAACAGCAGAGCGCTCAGGCCGAAGAAAAGGGTGGCAGGCCGCTGTCGTGGACGGCAGTGTCGTGCGAAGGGTGCTTCAACCGACGCTTCAGCATCTCGTCGTATTCCACTCCGGTGCCCTCGCTCTTCATGCCGGTGATGAGCGGGGAGTTGGACAGGAACACCGCGCCCATGAACATGACCAATAGAGAGATGGCCTCGAGGGGCCCATAGGGACCCGACGTCCGCAGGGTGTCCCCGTAGAGGGCGATGCCGAGGGAGATGCTGACCAGCGGGTCGACCAGGACGAGTGTCGACTGGGACGCGGCGAGCGGTCCCGCGTGGAACGCGTTCTGGGTGAAGAAGAGACCCAGCAGCCCGAACACAGCGACGCCGTAGGTTTGCCAGTGCCAGAACATGGTCACCCAGTCGGAGGCCGCGTAGTTGCTCACGGTTTTGATCAGCGCCGCGGTGAACGCGTACGAGATGGCGGCGGCGCTTCCGAACATGGCGGCTTTCCACCACCGGGGCCCCCACCGAGTCGCCACCACGGTGAGGCAGATGAAGAAGACGGTCGTGCCGCCCACGACGGCCCACCCGAGGTTGGTGGGCACCTCAGTCCCGCCGCCGGGTGCCGCGAAATAGAGGAATCCGGCCAGACCGAATGCGATGGCCGACGCACCGGCCCACTCCCGGAGCGAGATGGAGAAGCGGAACCAGACGCCGAGGATGGCGACGAGAAACAGGAGTTCCATGGTCAGAATCGGCTGCACGACGGAGAGCCGGCCGATATGCAGTGCGAAAGACTGCATGAGGAACGAGCAGACCATGAAGCCGAAACCGAGGAGCCAGACGCCACGGCGAACGGCATAGGCGAGCAGGCTGAGCCTCATGGTGGTCTCCTCGGGCGCGTCTTCGACACCCATTCGCTGGAACACGCTGGTCAGCGCGTTGGCGAGGGCGGCCGCGACGGCGAGGACGTAAACCATCGGATCGACGGGAAATGTTACCGGCGCTCTGTCACAGAGAGTGCAGCTTGCCCTCAGCTGGGCCCAAGGTTCCGTGCCCACCCCCGCGGCTGGGTCGCTGCGGCGACGCACGAAACCCGTGTGACGCGGCGTGGCGCACCGGTCCGATAATCCCGCCCGGGCTCTCCCGCACGTTCTTTGAGCGCACGCCCGCTCTCAACGGGGTGGTTCGGTAGCGTTCGGGCCTTCTCCGGCACCAGGAACGCCGGAAGGGGTGTGTCGGCCGTCGCCGGGAGGGCCGACGAGCGAGGGAGCGAAGGGACTCGAGGTGCTTCGCAAGGTTGGGGGGTCCGCGGCACTGGCCACGGCGATGGTGGCGGCAGCGGGACTGATGCCGCTCGGGGACTCCGGCGGGGCAGGCCCAGCGAGCGGCAAATCTTCCGCGGGCACCGAGGTGCGGGGCGGGACGGCGACCTGGGCGGAACCGCCCGACGCCACTCCGAACTACATCTTCCCGTTCGCCTCGTCGCAGTTCAGCACCACGAACAACATCGGCCAGTTCCAGTACCTCATGTTTCGCCCTCTCTACATGTTCGGACACCCGCAGAACACCGCGCCGACCCTCGACACGCAGCTGTCGCTGGCCGCGGTGCCCGACTACCACAAGAGCGAGAGGTCCGCGGTGATCACCATGAAGTCCTTCAAGTGGTCGAACGGAGAAGAGGTCAACGCCACCGACGTCCTGTTCTGGATGAACATGATGCACGCCGAGAAAGCGAACTGGTACGCGTACGTGCCGGGTCTCTTCCCCGACAACATCACGAACGTGGTCGCGAACAGCCCGACGCAGCTGACCTTCACGTTCAGCCGCTCCTACAACCCGACGTGGTTCACGTACAACGAGTTCTCACAGATCACGCCGCTCCCGGCCGCGTGGGACGTGTCGGCGGCGGGCGGTGCACCCGGCTCGGGGGGCTGTTCGGGCGCGCCCTTCGGCGCCGCCGCGACGGATGCTGCCTGCGCGAAGGTCTACGGCTACCTGAGCGGCCTGGCGAGTGACCCCACCAGCTACTCGACGAACCCGGTGTGGGGTGTCGTCGACGGTCCCTGGACAATTGCCTCCTCCCAGGGGGGGTCGTTCGACAGCAGCGGAGCAGTCACCTTCGTGCCCAACGCCTCGTACTCTGGTCACAAGCCCGAGCTCTCGCAGTTCCAAGAAATCGTCTACCCCACCGACGACGCGGAGCTCGACGCACTGCTCGGGGGGAAGCTCGACGTCGGCTTCCTCCCCCACCAGGACGCGCCGGCGCCCACCTCGAACGCAACCGAGTCGGGACCGAACGACCCCAGGTTGTCGAACTTCTCCCTGACCCCATGGGTGCTCTTCGGGTACGACTACGCGGTCTTGAAATTCCTCTCGACCGGTAACGGGGGTGCGGCGGGTCCCGTCTTCTCCCAGCTCTACGTCCGCCAGGCGATGCAGGAGCTGGTCGACCAGACCTCGATGATCGAGAAGTTCCTCAAGGGCTATGGCGTCCCGACCTACGGCCCCGTGCCGGTCCTGCCCGACCATGCGTTGACCGGTTCCACCGGGCGGACGAACCCGTATCCGTACGACCCGTCCCGGGCGAAGCGGCTGCTGCAGTCGCACGGCTGGAGGGTCGTGCCGAACGGGACCGACACGTGCCGGAAACCGGGCGCGGGTGCGGGTGCGTGCGGAGCGGGCATCCCCAAGGGCGCCTCGCTGAGCTTCGACTTCGCCTACGCGACGGGGCCCAGTTGGCAGCAGGAGGTGATGCAGGTGGAACAGGCCGCCTGGTCGTCAATCGGCATCCACGTCGACCTGACCCCGGAATCCTTCAACACCGTGGTGAGCAACTACGCACCCCCGTGCCAGCAAGGGTCTCCGTGCACCCTGGAGGCCGGTTGGTGGGGCAGCGGGTGGGCCTATAGCCCCGACTACTACCCGTCTGGTGAGCTGCTGTTCTCGACGGGAGCCGCGTACAACTCGAGCAATTACGACAACAAGAAGGCGAATCGCCTCATCGAGGCGACCAACGACACCAACACGAAGCTGGTCGCGTATCAGAACTACATCGCCCGGCAATTGCCGGTGCTCTGGGAGCCCAACGCCGACTACCAGTTGACCGAGGTCGCGCACAACCTGCGCGGCGTCGTCCCGCAGAACCCCTTCGCCAACCTGTTCCCCGAGTACTGGCACTTCGTCCGTGCTACTCCGTCGAAGCGGTAACTGAGCAGCACCCTCATTCGTTTGGGTTCCCTGACGATATGTCAAAAATAGGCCCGGTCCGTGGGTTTCACGGACCGGCTACGGACCGAAAGAGGAACCAATGAAGGCATTTGCACTGATGGTCGTGGGCCTTTACGCGATCGCGTTCTTGACATTCGTGGTCTGTGTGGCCGCGTTCGTCGTTCTCGTGGCACTGATCGTCAAGGGGGTCAGCGCCTGGTCTCATGCCAACCGGACCCCGACATCGACGTACTAGGCACTCGTTCGACTGAGCCAAGCCGTGCAACGCAGGCTGCGACTGACCACGTTCTGGAACCACTTGCAGCGGGCCGGCGTGTGACGCGACGTTTCACTTGACGTTCGCAGCGGAGAGGCGGACGCTGACGGCACCAGTCATATCGGGGGTGACAAACCAAA
>JBPYFR010000039.1:0-4382 GCA_051985685.1 Acidimicrobiales bacterium | reverse complement strand
CGCGGTCCTGGGCGGGGATGGGGCGTTGCACACGGCATCGGACGCTGAGCGAAGAGCCGACGCCGCGAGAAGAGGCGACGCCGCAAGAAGAGCCGACGCCGCCTCGATCCCGGCCGACGACAGGATCCCGGCCGGCAACAGAAGGAGGAGTGGGTCGTGATCGGTCTGCTACGAGGGCCCGTCGTGCTGCGGAGCGGCGAATGCGAGGTGATCGTCGACGTCGCGGGTGTCGGCTACCGCGTGTCGGTGACTCCGGCAACCGCGGCCGCCCTCGTCGGCGCCGGGTCGACCGAGGTCGCGACCTTGTTCGTCCACACGCACGTGCGCGAGGACGCGATCGTCCTCTACGGATTCGTCCACGACGACGAGCGCCGGTGTTTCGAGGTGCTGCTCGGGTCTCACGGTGTCGGCCCCGCGCTCGCGCTGGCGATCCTGGCTGCGCTCTCGCCGGCGGCGCTCTCCACCGCGGTCCTCGAGGACGACGTCGAGACGCTGTGCTCGGTGCCCGGCGTCGGTCGCAAGACGGCCGCCCGCCTGCTCATTGAGCTCAAGAGCCGGCTCAGCCTCCCCGACCTCTCCGTCGATGTCGCCGGAGTCTCCCCCAACGGGGACGGCGACCCGACGACACGTACCAGCCCGACATCCCGTGCGGAGGCGCGGGCCGCCCTCAGCGAGCTCGGATACGCCCCCGACGAGATCCGTGGCGCGCTCGAGGGCCTGCGCGACGATGTCGGTGTGGAAGAGATGCTCCGCCTGGCGCTGCGCGAGCTGGCTGCCCGGTGAGCCCGCGCGGTCGCCGCGAGGTCTTGGCGGTCGACGCAGACGCAGACGGTCTCCATGACCAGCATGGGTCCGGAAGCGACGACACCGTCCTGGGGCGACGGGTCGTCGATCCGGCCCCGTCGGACAACGAGGAGGAGCTCGAAGAGGTCGGGCTCCGACCCCGTTCGCTGGTCGAGTTCATCGGCCAGCCGCAGCTCGTCGAGCATCTCGGCATCGTGCTCCAGGCGGCCCGCCAGCGCGGACAGCCGGTGGACCACATCCTCTTCGCCGGACCACCCGGGTTAGGCAAGACGTCCTTGGCGGGCATCGTCGCCGCAGAGATGGGCGCTGGTCTCAGGATCACTGCTGGGCCGGTGTTGACCCGGGCCGGCGACCTCGCGGCGCTCCTGACCGACCTGCAAGACGGTGACGTCCTCTTCATCGACGAGATCCACAGACTCCACCGGTCGGTGGAGGAGATGTTGTACACGGCCATGGAGGACGGACGACTCGACATCCTGATCGGCAAGGGCCCGACCGCCCGTTCCATTCGGCTCGAGTTGCCGAAGTTCACGCTTGTCGGGGCGACAACGCGCACTGGCCTGGTGTCCGGCCCACTGCGGGATCGTTTCGGCTTCGTGGGCCGGCTCGACCTCTACGACGCGGCGGATCTCCGAGCCATCGTGGAGCGTTCCGCCCGCATTCTCAAGGTGCGGGTCGACGACGAGGGAGCGACGCGGATTTCGGAGCGTTCCCGAGGCACACCACGCGTCGCCAACCGACTGCTGCGGCGGGTGCGTGACTTCGCCGAGGTCAGGGGCGACGGTTTCATCGACGGCGGGACGGCCAGCGAGGGGCTCGAGCTCTTCGGAGTGGACGAGCTCGGTCTCGACAAGGTCGATCGCGCCATCTTGACCACCTTGTGCGCCCGTTTCGGCGGACAGCCCGTCGGTCTCACCACGCTGGCGCAATGCGTCGGGGAGGAAACCGACACGATCGAGGACGCGTACGAGCCCTACCTGTTGCAGAGTGGACTGATCCAGCGCACGGCCCGGGGTCGGGTCGCCACCCGGCGGGCTTGGGCACATCTGGGTCACGACATTCCCCCGACCGCGCCCGACGCGTCACGCACCCCACCTCTGTTCTGACGCGTGCCGAGCCCGCGTCGACCGCGCGCTGGGACGGGCGCTGAGCGGCCGCTGATCCGGTGCAGGTGGCCCCGCTCCCGGCATTGCGAGCGCGTGAACCTTGCGTTTGTTCACGCGGCATTGGTTTGATGCGTTACCGTGGGGAGATCGCACCCGAGAGCCGAAACGAGGTGATCCGATGGCAGGAATGACGACCCAGTGCAAGCTGCCGGCGTTTACCGTCGTGGGCCTGCTGTCCGTCCCGGGTGCCGGTGGAGGGAGGCTCGCCGTGTCGGGAGCCGCCCTTTACCTCATCGGCGGCCACTGACGCCGAAGAGGTAGCCGATCGCCGCCGGGCCCAACGGCCCGGCGGCGCTTCCGAGCCCAAAGGACGGCCCGCCCCGGCGGCCCGCTCGCAGCACCGCCCTCCCCCTGGGACCGCGTACGCCGCCGTCCCTTCCGATTCCTTTCGACGCTCCCACCAGGAGATTTTCATGGGTGAACGCACCCTCTTTCCAAATGCATCGACGAGAGAGACTCTGGCCTACTGCTGGCGCCAGATGCAGCCCGACCGCGCCGCGTTCGCTGGGTGCGCCACGGCAATCGTCCTGGGCACCCTGGCCAACGCGGTGGCCGCCCCGCTCGTGTTCGCCGACCTCCTGGGGAGGATCGCAAACATGGGCGACCACGGCGGGCTCTGGCCCACCTACGGGCCCCTCATTGTCGCGTATGCGGTGATCTTGGTCGCGGCGACCGTCTTCGGGCGGATCGGTGGCTGGCTCGCTTGGGGCGCCACCCTGCGCTCCTTCGGTCGCGCCATCACCAACGGATACGACCACCTCATCGGGCTCAGTCACGGGTGGCACACGGACCGACCGTCGGGCGAGGTGATCGCCACGCTCGAGACATCGACGTGGGCGTTCGTCGACCTGATCGAGGCCATGGTCTGGGGCATCCTCCGCATCGGAGTGACCTCGCTCGGAGCCGTAGTGGTCCTCGGCATCGTGGCCTGGCCGGTCGCGTTGGTCATGCTCGGCCTCATCGCCGTGTTCGTGTTGGTCCTAGCTCGACGTATGAGCCGGGTGGTCGCAGCAGAGAAGCAGTTCTCCGACGCCCACTCCCGGGCGACCGGGGTGATCGCCGACACCATCTCCAACTTGACCACCGTCCGGTCCCAGGCGGCCGAGGGCCGCGAGATGGGCCATGTCGGCGCGCTCGTGGCCGACTCGATGACGGCCGACTTCCGGGCGCGTCGCGTCTTTACGGTGACGCGGGTCCAAATGGAGTCGGCTATGGCGTTCTTCAACTGGGCGTCGGTGGCCGTTGGGGTCGTGCTGGCGTTGCACCACGTCGCCGCGGCGGGAGTCGTGTACCTGATCCTGTTCTATGCCACGTTCGTCGGCACCGGCCTGGAGGAGTCCTTCGAGTTCATCCGGTTGATATCCCGGGCCATCGGGCGATGCGCGAAGTTTGCCGGCATCGCGTCCACGAACGCCGACATCGTCGACGTCCCCCGCGCGCCCGAGCTGACGGTGCCGCGCGGCCGTGTGGAGTTCCGCGACCTGCGCTTCGCCTACCCAGCGGGCGCACCGCTATTCGAGGGACTCGACCTGAGCATCGAGCCGGGCGAGCACGTCGGTCTGGTCGGACCCTCAGGGTCGGGCAAGACGACGCTGACCAAATTGCTGCTGCGGTTCGCCGACCGCGACGGCGGCGCCATTGAGATCGACGGGCAAGACATCTCACGAGTCACCCAGCACTCGTTGCGGCGCCACATCGCCTATGTCCCACAGGACCCGCAGATGCTCCATCGGACCATCGCCGAGAACATCTGCTACGGGTTGGAGTTGCCGGGCGGCGTCGACGCGGACCTGGTGCGCGCCGTCGGGCGGGCCGCCTGCGTCGAGGAGTTCGTCGAACGGCTCCCCCAGGGGTACGACACGGTGGTAGGCGAGCGCGGGCTCAAACTGTCCGGCGGTCAGCGCCAGCGCGTGGCGGTCGCACAGGCCATGGCCAAGGGCGCCAACGTGCTCGTGTTGGACGAGGCCACCTCCGCCCTCGACTCCGAATCGGAGTCCCTGGTCCAAGAGGCGCTCTGGCACCTGATGGAGGGCACGACGGCGCTCGTCGTGGCACACCGGCTGGCCACGATCGCCAGACTCGACCGCATCGTGGTCATGGACCGTGGCCGGGTGGTCGAGTCGGGCACTCACGCCGAGCTGCTCTCGGCTGGGCAGGCAGGCGTCTACGGACGACTGTGGGCGCACCAGTCGGGGGGATTCCTGGCGGCGTGATCGCGCCGCGGGTGACCGCGGCGAGGGCCTAGGGCGCGGCGCCCTCAGGCGTCTGCGGTCTGGGCTGTGTGTGTCGCAGGAACCGGAGCGCGCAGCGGCAGGAAGACGCGGAAGGTCGATGACCAGCCCGGGGTGTCTGTGATCTCGACGAAGCCCTCGTGGGCTTCGGCCACCGACTTGGCGATGGCGAGGCCGAGCC
>JBPYFR010000038.1:0-15394 GCA_051985685.1 Acidimicrobiales bacterium | reverse complement strand
GTCTTCACCTTCGGGCACATCGGCTTCTTCGGTTCCATGGGTGGCACACCGCTCAACAAGCCCGTGATCGGGATGACCAGTGCCCCCGGAGGCATCGGCTACTGGCTGGTGGCCTCAGACGGCGGGGTCTTCACCTTCGGACAGGCCCGTTTCGCCGGCTCGCTCGGGGGGAAGCCCCTCGCCTCGGGCATCATCGGGCTCTTCAGCACCAACGGGGGCAACGGCTACACCTTGGTCGAGGCGAACGGCACGGCCCACCGGTTCTGAGTGCTGGAACCGCGCCGTTGCGTCAGCGCGCAAGGCGCCAGTTCGACAATGACGAAGCGGAGCTCTTGCTTGGTCGTGTTGGCGTCGAGGCTGTCGCCACACTTCCGACCCCGGAAGGAAGATTCGGAATGACGGTCGAACGACGCCCCGCCATATGAGTGAAATGAGGCAGCAATCTTGCTCACCATCCGTAACATGCAGTTATTAGGTGTAATCAACACGGGACGGGGATAGCCCATAACACCCGTTCGGTGGGACACGAGAAGGACCGCTAACTGCCCAACCGCTCACGGCGCCCTCCCAGTCACGAGTTGCAGCGACCGGCCCACGGGGAGCGCTTGCACTTGCGGATCGACGAAACCGGCATCCGAGAGCCAGGCGATGAATTCGCCGGTCGTGTAGCAGCGAGCGGTTGACGTTAATCGGAAGAACAAAGCAAAGGTGTCGCCAATCACGTCGGGTGTGACGTCGTCCGCGTCGGGTTGGCGCACATCCCATATAGCGACGGTTCCTCCAGGGTTCATCGCGGACTTGATGCGAGCCAGAAGAGCCCCACTTTGAGCGGCGCTGAAGTGGTGCAAGATGTTTCCCAAGAAGACGACGTCATGGCCGGTTCCGAGATCATCCACAAGCGCGTCACCAGTCCTGAAGCTGACGACGTTCGTGATTCCCTCAGCATCGGCGAGCTCGCGTGCGTGCGCAACGGCGTCGGGTAGATCGAGTACCTCTGCTCGCATCGGGGGATGGGCTCGTGAGATCAGGGCGCCATAGAGCCCATGCGATCCGGCAATATCCAAGAGCTTCGTCGCGCCCGGGCTAACCGGAACCATCGCGGCGACCAAAGGCGCCATCCTGCGAGCATTCTCGAGCATCGCCGCTTGATAGGTCCTCCAGTCCGTTGGTCCACGAAATTGATGGTGCATGTCGATGCCGCGACCGCTGCGGAGCACTTCTCCCATCTCCGAGAACCTGTCCCAGAACATGGCACACATCGACACCCAAGCTGTGAGTCGGTTATCGCTGTCGCTGAGAAGCGTCTGTCGGGCCACGTCCGTCAGTTCGAACCGTCCGTCACCAACTCCCGCCAGGTAATTCGATGCAACAAGGACCCTCAGAACGAGTTGCAACGTATCAGCGTCGACCTCGAGTTCGTCCGCGAGCTCGACCGCATTTCGAGGCCTTTTGCGAAGCCGTTCGAACAGATCTATGCGAACGGCCGCCATCAGGGTACTCGCCTGTACGAGGGGGATGAATGAGTCGAAGAGGGCCAGCGGAGCGGCTGAGGAGGCAAGGAGTTGCTCCTCAAACGAGTCATCAGGGATCGATCCGTAACGCATGACCACCTCCTGACGGGCTGGTCAACTCTGGACCAACCGACGGGTCAGGAGATTACTTGCATCCCTTTTTCGAGGGACTCCATGGGCCGGACGGCACTCTTCGATCATGCATCCTCTACCGCCGGATCTGTGGCTAGGCCGCTAGGCCAACCCCACCGCTCGACATCGGGCCCGGCAAGGCGTAGGCGGGTGGAGGGCACCGGGGGCAGACTGTGAGGCGGTGAGTGAGCCTCCTAAGCCTCTTGTCACACGCTCGGCCGATGGCACGACCCTCGCCTACCACGTGTCCGGGAGCGGGCCCCCTGATCTCGTCTGGATGGAAAACGCCATGCCGTTAGAACCTCTTTGGGACGATCCCGTCTACAGGAGCACCCAGCCCCGGCTGGCAACCTTCTGCCGCGTCTTCAACGTGGAGGCGAGGGGCATCGGCGCGTCCGAGGGCGATCCTCGTGACGTGTTTGTTCCTGGTGAGGTCTCCGACGCGGATCTCATCGCAGTGATGGATGCCAACGGTGCCGAGCGGGCCGTTCTCGTTGCGTTTAGCACCGGCGGTCAATATGCGATTCACTTCGCCGCCGCTCATCCCGAGCGGGTGGACGCCCTCATTCTGATCGATACCTACGCCCACTACGTAAGAGAGGACGACTACCCGTGGGGGTTTCCCCGTGAGCGTCTCGATGACCTCACCGCATTCCTCGAGCGATCATGGGGCACCGGAGGAGAGCTCGAGATAATTGCGCCGAGTCGTGCGACCGACGAGCGCCTTCGGGCGCTGTGGGGACGCGGTCGCCGGTCCACTTTCGGTCCGAGTCTTAGTGCCGAAGCCATACGACGGAGCCTCGAATGGGACGGACGTGGGCTCCTTCCATCGATCTCGTGTCGGACGCTCGTCCTTCATCGGGAGGGAGACCGCTTCATCCACCTTGGGGCCGGTCGCTACCTGGCCGAGCACATCGCAGGAGCCAAGTTCGTCGTGCTCCCAGGAGATGACCACGTCTTCTTCGTAGGCGACACAGATGCACTGATTGACGAGATCGAAGAGTTCGTCGTCGGCACCCGCAGCGGCGCCGAGAGCCAGGCGGTCACAACGACCGTCGTCTTCACCGACATCGTGGCTTCGACCGAGCACCAGGCCCGGGTCGGCTCCCGGCAGTGGTCACGGCTGACCGACCAGCACGAGGCGCTGGTGCGCGACCTGCTGGTTCGTCACCGCGGCCGAGAAGTCAAGACGACCGGTGATGGGTTCCTGGCGACCTTTGACGGCACGGGCCGGGGATTGCGCTGCGCCGCCGAGATCGTCAAGGGCGCCCAAGGCCTCGGCTTAAAACTACGGGCCGGCGTCCACGCCGGCGAAGTCGAGCTGCGTGGGAGCGACATCGCGGGCCTTACCGTGACCATTGCGAGTCGGGTCTGCGACCTGGCCGGACCAGGCGAGGTGCTGGTGACGAGGACCGTGACCGACCACGTCGTAGGCTCGAGAATCGAGTTCGAGGATCGGGGCGAACGCGAACTGAAGGGAGTTCCGGGGGCCTGGAGACTCTTCGGTGTGAAGAACCTCGGCAATCTCACCGACACTTCCCCCTAACGGCGGGAGGGTGATACTGGGCGATCGGGTGGCGGGCGTGTGTTGCGGGGTCTGAAGACGCTGTGCTTTCTGGCTCCTGCCCTTCCTATGCCGGTTTACAAAGTGTCAGATCGAGAAACGGAGATGAAACCCACTCCAGGGGCTTTGCGGATCCACCTGTAGAGCGGCGAGCAGTGCATTGATTTCATGCGTTGTGACAATGCCCAACCCAAGTGCTCGGTCACGGAAGGCCGCAAGGCTCGCACCGTGAACGTCAAGCCCCACCTCAGCGGGGACTTCTCGCGTTGGCATAGACGCAGAGTCTCTTGAGGGCGCCGCCGGGTTACTGTTCCCCGAACCAGCCTCCTGTTGTATGCAGATCCATCAGACGGCGCAGTTCCGCCAGAGGCTCAGGATGGTCGTCGACGCGCAGGTCGATCAGCAACCCATTCAACCCATCCTCCGAGTTTTTGGCCACGATCTTGACTGCTGAGGACTGTCGCCCGCGAAAGTCACCACCTGCTGCCTCGGCGGCATCGAGCGCGCTCAGGATTCGAACGACCAAGGACCCCTTGGTCGTCGCGAATGCGTCTGCCATTGCCTCCGGCACGCCGGGATATCGCATCATGTTGGCTTGGCAGCTGAATTGCTCGCCCAATACATGGCCGGCTTCGGCAATACACTGTTCGCCGTCATGAACGGCGACTCGGCCCGTGGCGTCGACTACGGCTACCTGCCGGGTCGGAGCCCCTGGATCGGCGTCCGTCAATTCTTCAAGGACAAGCGCGGGAGCTGCCCCCTGCCGCAGGGCCGAAAGTGTCTTCGTTCCATAGCTCAGCTCCACAAAAGACTGAGTCGCGACAGCTCCAACTCCTGGCTCACCCCAAGGACAAAGCGCCCCGACAGCAAGCACACGAGAAGCGACGCCGACACCCAGTTGGCCGGTGTCGGGATCCCGAGCAACGATCGAATAGGTCACCCAAAGAGTCTGTCGCCTAACGGAAGCCAGTTCACGTTGATGCCGAGAGACGGCTTCCTGGATCAGTGACCATCCATCGGCAATGGCCGCCGCAAATCCGGCGCTAGGGGGCACCCGAATCGAGGTCCTCCCACCAATCTCCTGCGTAACATCCGTGCGTGCGAGTTCAGCATGGGTGGTCAGGGGCAATCAGTGTCATGCGACACTGATTGCGTGGAGTATTTGACCGAGAAGTGGGGTGGTGCGGCGCACAAGCGAGTGTCTGTGCAATACCTCGGACGAGACCAATACGGATCTTGGCTCTGGGGTATACCGATCCTCGACGCTGATGCCTGCCCCAGACCACAGGGTCTGGGTCGTTATGTCGTGTCCGGTTTGCGGTCTCGAGCGCTGAAAGCGAGATCTGCGATCTCTTCGGCAATGCGAGGCCACAACGCTCTGGGTAAGTCGTGGCCCATGCCCGGAATGATCAGTAGCCGC
The DNA here is from genome assembly GCA_051985685.1 of Acidimicrobiales bacterium. GTDB lineage: Bacteria > Actinomycetota > Acidimicrobiia > Acidimicrobiales > RAAP-2 > Bog-473. The sequence continues at coordinate 10,767 of JBPYFR010000038.1, read as the reverse complement.
GCCCCCGGTATCGCCTGGGCAACGAGCTTGCTGCCTTTCGGCGGGGCGAGGACATCCTCGTCACCATGGATCACCAGGGTCGGAACATCTAAGGACTTGAGCATTGTGAGGCGGTTCGCGCTAGCCATGATGGCGAGGCCCTGGCGGCGCCCACCTTGTGAGTCGTGGGAACGCTCGTATTCGATGAGTGCGCCGCGGCGGATCTCGGCCTCATCGGTGGCATAGGCCGGGGACCCTATGATCTTGAACAGCTTGACAGCTGCCGCCGCGGCCGCGTCGGCATTTTTCGGTCTCTTGCTCGCCAAGGTCAACAAACGGATGCTCTTGAAACTCAGTCGAGCCATGCGAAAGTCCGGCGGTGAGCTACTGATGGAGACCAAAGAGCGGACTCGTTCCGGATGCCGAGCACACATCATTTGCGCGATGGCGGCGCCGAGGGAGACCCCGACCACATGGGCCGACTGCCACCCGACGGCATAGAGGACCGATACCGCGTCATCAGCCATGTCCTCAACCCGGTAAGGGACTGCCAAGTCCTTCCGCCTCCGCTTTGAACCCATGGCGCGCAGCACCTTGAGAGCCGAAGGCGGCGTCACTCCGCTGAGATGGGTGGAGAGGCCCGAGTCTCGATTGTCGAAGCGGGTGACCTGGAATCCCTGGGCGATGAGAGAGTCGAGGAACCCGGCGGGCCACAGCATCATTGAGACGGCGGCACCCATGATGAGGAGGAGGGGCTCGCCCTGATCGGGCCCCAGTCGCTCGTAGACGAGTTCTACTGAGCCGTTTCTAGTCCTATCTTCCACTGCAAAGTTCCCCGTCCACTGTGCCAAGCCCGAAGACTCGCACACGCGCTTCAACTGGCAAAATAGGCGCCATCATTTGATCCGGCAGCGGCGCCACTCATCTTGTCAGCCGGGTAGCCCAGAACACCCGATCGGGTCCAGGTGGGATTACTTCGCCTCTCCGATTTCCGCGGTCGCAATGTGCACAACAAGCTGACCGGGGAACGGCTCGGTGTTGCCCATGACTCGAATCACTTCCCGCTCGTAATCAGCGAGCTGACCTTGCGAAAGACGCTCCATCACGCCTCTCCAGCCATGGGACCAACACCACCGAAGGTAGGTCGCTGAGTTCTCGAACTGAAATTGCAGTACAGCGCAGGTCCGATCGACGGCACGTAGGGGCAATCCCAGCAGCAGTTCGTCGAGGAATTCACCACCAGCAGACGGTGGCGGGTCACTCAGCACCACCCCAAGCTGAGCGAGTAGGTCGGCGTGCCACTGCCATCGAGGATCCTCTTCCCACCACCATCCTTTCGAGATTGAGATACCGAGAGTGCCGCCTCGGCGCACAACCCGGCACATCTCCGTAATCGCCTGCTTCGCTTCGGGCATGGATTGAAGTGCGATTCCGGAGAGCGCGGCATCGAAGGAATCCGACGCAACGGGTAATGCTGCGGCATCCGTGATGGCCACGGAGGACATGCCCCGCACGGTCTTGTCAAGTCTCTGTCGCAGTTGAACCAGCATCCGCAGGGAGATGTCAACAGCAAGCACGAACCCACCGTGACCGACTCGGTCGCAGATGAACTCGGTCACTGCACCAGTTCCTGCACCGATATCCAGTACCCGTGACCCACGCGGAATGTCGCTCTTTACGACAAGAAGTTCACCGAGGGTGGAGAAAAAGTCAGGCTCTGCCTCGCCGTATGTGGGAGCGGCGCGGTCAAAGACCGTGCCAGGTCCTCCATTGGCCTCCCCGTTCATCAGCACGATGGTACGGCTGCGGACCGGTGCCCCGACCGCCTCTGTGCGCCATATTCGGAAGCCGACAGAATGGACAACGTGGAATGGGTCCCGCCGAGGCCGCGACTGGAAGATGGTGGTATAGCTATCCGTCCGTTCCGGGCGAGCGATGCTGCCTCAGTCGCCTCAGCATGTCGGGACCCGGACATCCTCCGTTTCACGTTCATGAAGGATGGCATAACTGTGGGAGAGGCTGGCGAGTGGATTGACACGGGCAACGAGCGGTGGCCTGTGGGCCATCCTCGTTTCGCCGTCGTCGATGCATACGACGATCATCTCCTAGGGCAGGTGGGACTGAACTTCAATCCTCGACACGTGAGCGCCGAGGCACACTACTGGGTTGTCGCCTCAGAGCGTGGCCGTGGCGTTGCTTCTCGGGCGCTCAGCCTCCTCATTGACTGGGGCTTTTCCAAAGGAATCGAGCGCGTCTTCTTGGTAATCCACCCCGAGAACAAAGCCTCGAACCGGCTGGCGACAAGGCTGGGGTTCACGCGAGAAGGGGTGCTGCGGTCCTATGAACCGATCAAGGGTGACCGTCCAGACCTCGTGTCGTGGTCGCTTCTTCCGAGCGACCCGCGCCCTTGGAGGTAGGCCGAGCAGAGCGGAATGGGCCCACATTGAGCACACTCCAGCCGTACGCCAAAACTGGGCTGGGTACCACGACCAACCCCACCGCTCGGCTTCGGGCTGGGCGAGGCGTGGCCAGCAGGAGGGCACCAGGGGCAGACTGTGAGGCAGTGAGCGACCCCCCAGGGACTCTTGTCACACGCTCGGCCGACGGCACGACCCTCGCCTACAACGTGTCCGGGGGCGGGCCCTCGGCTCTCGTCTGGATGCAAAACTCCGTGCCGTTAGAACTTCTTTCGAACGAACCCAGCGTCAGGAGAACCTTCAACCGGGTGGCAACCTTCTGCCGCGTCATCACCCTGACGGTAAGGGGCATCGGCGCTTCCGAGGGCGATCCTCACGAGGTGTTTGTTGCTGGTGAGGTCTCCGAAGCGGACCTTCTCGCGGTGATGGACGCCGCCGGCGCCGAGCGGGCTGTTCTCGTTGGGTATAGCACCGGCGGTCAATACGCGATTCACTTCGCCGCCGCTCACCCCGAGCGGGTGGAGGCACTCATCTTGATCGATACCTACGCCCACTACGTAAGGGAAGTCGACTACCCGTGGGGCTTTCCCCCTGAGCGTCTCGATGACGTCACCGCATTCCTTGAACGGTCATGGGGTACGGGGGCAGAGTTCGAGTTAGTTGCGCCGAGTCGGATGACCGACGAGCGCCTTCGGGACACGTACGGACGCGGCCGTCGGACCACTTACGGTCCGAGTCTTTATGCCGAGGCAATACGACGGAGCCTCGAATGGGACGGACGTGGGCTTCTTCCATCGATCTCTTGTCGGACGCTCGTCCTTCATCGTGAGGGAGATCGCTTCATCCACCTCGGGGCTGGTCGCTACCTGGCCGAACACATTCCCGGAGCCAAGTTCGTCGTGCTCCCAGGAGAGGATCACCTCTTCTTCGTGGGCGACACCGATGCGCTGGTCGACGAGATCGAAGAGTTCGTGGTCGGCACCCGCAGCGGCGCCGAGGGCGAAGCGGTCACAACCACCGTCGTGTTCACCGACATCGTGGCCTCGACCGAGCACCAGGCCCGAGTTGGCCCCCGCGAGTGGTCACGGCTGACCGACCAGCACGAGGCGATGGTGCGCGACCTGCTCGCCCGCCACCGCGGCCGAGAAGTGAAGACGACCGGTGACGGGTTCCTCGCCACCTTCGACGGCACGGGCAAGGGACTGCGCTGCGCCGCCGAGATCGTCAAGGGCGCCCAAGGCATCGGCTTAGAACTGCGGGCCGGCGTCCACACGGGCGAAGTCGAGCTGCGTGGGAGCGACATCGCCGGGCTGGCCGTGACGATTGCGAGCCGGGTCTGCGACCTGGCAGGCCCGGGTGAGGTGCTCGTGACGAAGACGGTGACCGACCACCTGGTCGGCTCGGGCATCGAGTTCGACGACCGGGGCGAGCACGAACTGAAGGGCGTCCCGGGCAACTGGAGACTCTTCGACGTGAAGATCCTCGGCCACGGCGCAAGCACTGCCACCTAACACCGGTTCGGGGACACCGAGTTCGCAGAGCGTTCGCCAGTAGCGCAGACCTAGCGCGGCCTCACCCGCCCGAACTCCCACATTCCTATCAATCCCTCACGATGATCGCGGCAGGCCCACCGAATAGCGCATTTTGAGAAACGTGCCCTAGGAGCTGGCCGGGAACGACGTTCCGTTCAGCTTGGCGACGTGCGGACAGTCAGAATCGCAATCGGGAAGGTACGTCCCGTTCGGAGCTGCCATTTGGCGAAGTGCGGTGCACGGGCGGCGATCAGCGGCCAAAGCATCTCTCGTTCGGCGCCACTGATCAGCTGTGCGTTGACGTCTTGTTGCTTGCCGCGGAGCAGAATGTGAGCTTTACCGGCCGCCTGAAGGTTGAGGAACCATTGCGGAACCGCTTTCGAGCCACCCATCCCGGTCCCAACAACAAGGTAAGCGCCGTCGTGGTCAAAGTAGACGACCGGGACAGTGCGCGGAGTTCCGCTGTTACGGGCAGATACGGTCAGCAGGAGTAGCGGGAGCCGACCCACGCCTCGGCCACCGACCCGACCATTCGTGTGCCGATAGAGCCAGACGTTCGCCTTGGTTGCAGCCCGAGCAGCCTTCCGTGCTATCTGGTTCATTGCTGTCAGGGCCTAGCGCGGCCTCACCCTCCCGAACTCCCGCAGTCCTGTTGGCTGGCGGTTCGTGACCCGCCGGGTCGTTCGAGCCGTTGGGCGGTCGCGACGAGCCAGGTCTTGATTGTCGCGATCTCTTTTGAAGTGAAGTCACGCTCGATCGCCCGTTCGAGCGCGCGTACGGTCGGGTTTGCGGCGTCGAGTCGCCTTTGGCCCTCGTTGGTCAGCGTGGTTTGAAGGATTCGACCGTGCGTCGGGTGCGGGCGGCGCTCGATCAGGGACTCGCGATCGAGGGTCATCAGGACCCCGTTCATCGCTTGGGGGGAGGTGTTGACGGCGCGGGCGAGGTCCGCGCCCGATGCGCCGGGGTTGCGCGCGAGCACGCTTAGCGCTCCGTACTGGTACGGGGTCAGCCCGTGCGCGCGCAGAGCCGTTTCAAGTGCGCCGAGGAACACACGCCAGGCCTGGCGCAGGAGGTAGCCGATGTGCCCATCGACGCCGCGGTAGCTCTCCCCAATCGGTGGAATGATGCTCATGGTTCTGATGTTATCAAGGCCTTGACATAATATACGGGTCCTGTCATGATCACAGGACCTTGATGATCTGTCCAGGGAGAGGTGCCGCAGCGCAATGTCAGTCGCAGAGAAGGTGCTGATCGTCGGGGGGATGCTGAATCTCGCATACGGAGCGTTGTTGGGGTACGCCATCGTCGTGATCCGGCTTAAAGGCGCGCCAGCCACCCCGAGATACCTGTTGACGGCCCATATCGGCGTACTGCTGCACGCCGCGGTGCTGCTCGGGCTGGTGTGGGCAGCTCGGATGTCCACGCTGGGCGTGGATTGGCAAGAAGCGGCTGCCTGGCTTGTCGTCATCGCGTCCGCGCTGATCGCGGCGAAGGACACGATCAATTGGCTGATGGGTGTGCAGGACGAATTCCGCGAAAAGGCCAAAACCTCACCGCTGGCCGCGCTTGGTGCATTGGCAGAACCAATGGGTATCGGGATCTTTCTTGTCGGCGTCTTCGAAGCGCTCTGACGGGGCGTTCGGCCCGAATGCCGGCACGCGCAAGCGCCTGCTCGAGCCTGGCTCACTCCGTGGTCACTGATTGTCCCGCAGTTCGGAGTCCAGTCAGTTCAGCCAGCGCCGACCAATGGGACGGGTGCGGGGTCTGCTTCCCCGCTCGCCAATTCGACGCGGTGCCCTTTGCCACCCCACACGACTCGACGATGGCCGACAGTTTTACAGTGGCCAGGGCCGGCAGGACCATTGAGCGGAAGACCTCGGGCTGCAAACCAGCACCCTGACCGAAGACAGTCATGGGAGTACTACGACCGCCGAGCCCAAGAAGGGCAGAGAACGGTCCGTCATGCTGCTGAATACTGGACTGGTCTCGGAGTCGACACCACCGAAGCCGAGATCGAGGCGGAAGGACTTGAACTCCGAAGGCTCCTACGCTCTTTGGCTCCGGCCAACTTCGCAGAGGTTGGTGCGGGACCAGGCACCTTCACATCTGACTTGCCTGGACAGGGGCTTACCCTCGACCAGAGTGAGGTCGCACTTCGCGTCCAACTGGCTGCCTCACCGACAATCCCGGCTGTGCGGGCCGACGCCTGTCGATTGCCGATCGCAGACCGAGCATTGGAGCGTGTAATCGCTACACATATCTACGGCCTTCTCCGCGAGCCGGAGCGGGCATCATTCTTCGCTGAGGCTCATCGAGTCGCCAACGAACTCATCGTTCTAGACGCCGGGCGACCTATCGGTGTTCCGGCCGAACAGATCCAACGTCGCACACTCTCAGGCGGCGGTCGCTTCGAGATCTATCGACGCCACTTCGATGCGGAGGAACTCGCTCAGGAGATCGGAGGACGGCCCGTCTTCGCTGGCCGCTTCTATGTGCTCGTCATTGCGTAATGGACCGCCCAGCAGGCTATGCCTGCCCCAGAAACACCGGATCGGGGATGCCGGAAGCTCGGTGCCAGTACATCGGTTCGGAGAGGATCCCACCCACACCCCGACCCCACCATCGGAGGGGACCCCTCCACCCCACCATCCCCGGTGTGCTCTTCTGACCGGTCCGGAAGGTTCTGTCCTCCTTGCCCCACTTCCGTGTGTAGGGAGAGAGAGAAAGGCCGGGAGCGGCCAAGGGCAAGGGCGAGCGCGATGCCACGACCGAGGAAGGCAGGGGCCGAGGCGAGCGGGGCGAGCGAGCACCGGGGACGGCGGAGGGGAGACCGCAAGGACGAGAACGGCAGGACGGCGTCAGAGGACGGCAAGGGGACCTTCGCCCCAGCATTCCGATTCCGGGGGGATGGCCGCGCTCTGGGAACCTTGCGCGAGGGTCTCGCAGCGGCGAGCAACGACTCCGTACCCGAGCAATCGCGCACGCTCTAGCGTGGGCCTCTCGCTTGACGTGGTCCTTAATGCAGTCAAGCGAACAGCTCGGCGTCGTAGCCGAACTCGACGGTAATCCATGCGTCGTAGGGAAGGTCAGCGAGTCCCTCTCGCACCGCGCGGCGGACTCTGTCTTGGCAGGCGATGTCTCCGGCGCCGGGTGGCAGTACAAACGCAAGCGCGATATCCAGTATCGCGCCGAGGCGTCCCGCCCGGAGTATGGGTTCGGGCAGGCCCTCGGATGCGCGGACATTCTCGACCACGGTCTCGACCTGGGCCGCGAGTTCCGGATCAGGCCGTGCGGTTTGCACGTCGCGGATGGAGCGCCGGAGGAGGTCGACCGGGATCACGAGGAGCCCGAGGCTGACGATGATCACCAGGGTCGGATCTACGTAGGGAGCGACCGCGCCGCCGACCAGCAGCACGACGACGCCACCGACCGCGACGGCCGCGCTGCCCGGGACGGCCGAGAACCATCCGGCCGCCTCGGCCTTGACCAGGGGCCGGTCGTGGGCCATCCGCAACAGCGCCCGCCACGTGATCAGGCTCACCAGCCCGCTGAGGACGCCGTATGCGAGCAGCGAGGCTCCAGCGACCTCGGTACCTCCCTCCAGGATTACCCTGACGGCCTCGAGAATGGCGTATGCAAGCGCGCCGATCAAGATGATCGCCTGCCCGATCACAAAGAGTGGCGCGAGCGCATTCCGGCCGAAGGGAAACGTTCTGGATGGACCCTTGGCCACGATGAGCGACACGATCAGCGAGCCAAAGGTCATGAGCAGGTACAGCGGAGTGAAAACCGCGTCGAGCAGGATCGCCTCGGACTTCGCGAGCAGCGCCCAGACCACCGCGACGACGGCGAAGCCGATCGAGACCAAGATCGAGGTCCGCAGCGCACGCCGCTCAACCGCCGAAGAGTCAACGACTGACATGACTTTTAATTTTGCTACTTCCGGGATAGTCGCGCGGCGTGAAATCCGGGATGGCGCGCCCAGAGCACATCCAACGCAGGGAACCCGCGACTCGTCGCTGCCCCCGTTCGCCTGGCGCCGCCGGCGGACGTGAACCCACCCATGGGGGTTAATGCTCACCGCATACCGACCGGCCCAATGTCGACAGCACTAGTGCGAGCAGAAACGATGGACGGCAAAGGACGCGGAGCCAGCCAGCCAGCTCGGCGGAGCGAGCGGAGCGAGCGAGCACCGACGGCGAGCATGGCGGACGAGACGCACAGGGGACGGCGGGGGCGGACCAGATGCGAGGGCAGGGAGGGGGACGGGGTCAGGCCAAGGTGGTCTGCCGCCCGCCGAGTCCGCGGTCGCGTCGAGCGGGTGGGAGCGCCCGCCGGGCCAACTGGAGGACTAACGACCTTGGGGGCTGCCAGACGCCCCGGTCCTCAAATGACCATGCGTAGGTCATGGCCCCGTCGCGGACAAAATCAAGCAGACCGGGTGCGGCGAGTTCGTGAGCTGACCACGCGTAGAGCTGCTGCAACCTCGGGACGATCACCCCGTAATCCACGAGGCGGCCGAATCGCAGTTCGGCACTGAGATAGGACTCGACGTTGCCGCGGAGTGGGTACTCGTTGGGGAGCACGCGAGACAGGTGCAAGAAGATCCCGGTCATCCCGAGCCTTGGGTCACCGAGGAACGGGGCGAGAGGGCGGAGCCATCCGAGTGAGATCCGGGGAGCGGCGACGAGGGCGTGGGAGTAGAGCACCCGGCAGAGCACGACGTTCATGAAGAAGCGCTCGGCGGGACTCTCCGCCTCTGCCAGGTTGTGGTGCTCGAGGTAGGCGGCCACCACGCTCCCGTTGTGCGCCCGGTACCAGGCCCGAGCGGTCGGGTAATCGGCGAAGGACATCCAGTAGTCCACGGTGCGCGAAGAGGCCGGCCCGGGAAGGTCCCCGCTCAGGGCCACTGCCTCGCAGCCGTCGCGGAGGATGCGCTCGTTCACCGCACGCCACCACGGACTACCAGGACGGTCGCTGAACGGTGGCGCCAGCACACCTCGGTTCAGCTGCCACTGCATGAACGACAGCGCGGCCCGGCGGTAGGGCAGATGCCGGGGGGCCTTGCCGAACGGACCGTAATAGCAGCGCTGCATCAGGGCGAGCCGGCCGGCTGGGTCGTCGCGGACCGCAGCGATCCGCTGGTCAGCCCAGTCCACTGCAGTAACCCCAGAGCTCATAGAGCGCGCGAGCACCATCGACAGGGGGCGGAGCGGAGGCGGCGGCAGAGGACGGCGGGGGCGGCGGTGGCCTCAACCATGCGGCCATGCCGGCATGCCTGTTGCCCCATGGAGAGAGTCGATCACCAGCCCGCCACCTCCCCCTGAGTTGTCAGGCCCATCACGCCGATCGGGAGGTGGAAGTCCTGTCGGCCGGCCGTGTTGAGAGCGGCGTCGAGGTCCATGGCGGCAGCGACCAGGGCCAGGTGGGTGAAGGCCTGGGGGAAGTTGCCGATCTGGCGGCCACTGGGGTCGATCTCCTCGGAGTACAGCCCCACATGGTTGGCGTAGGTGAGCATCTTCTCGAAGGTGTATTGGGCCTGTTCGAGGCGCCCGGCGCGGGTGAGGGCGTCCACCCAGAAGAACGAGCACAGCGAGAAGGTCCCCTCCGATCCCTCCAGGCCGTCGGGTGCGACGGCCGGGTTGTAGCGGAAGACCAGGCTGTCGGTGACGAGCTCGTCCTCGATGGCCTTCATGGTGGACAGCCAAAGCGCGTCCTTGGGGGGGATGAAGCCCACGATGGGCATGAGCAGGCTGCTGGCGTCGACCACATCGGTGCCGGGGTACTGGGTGAAGGCACCCCGAGTCGGGTTCCAGCACTTGTCCATGACCTGGTTGTAGATCGCGTCTCGAGCGGCGATCCAGCGCTGCACGTCACCCGGTCGACCCCGGTCACGGGCCATGCGAATGAGTCGGTCGAACGCCACCCACTCCATCACCCGCCCGTAGGTGAAATCTTTGCGCCCGCCCCGAGTCTCCCAAACGCCCTCGTCGGGCTGGTCCCAGTTCTCGGCCAGCCAGTCGGCGATCTTGATGAGCCCGAGCCAGCTCAGATAGCCGACGGGCTCGGACGGGTCGGCCATGGCGATGGAGTTCAGGGCCTCGCCGTAGATGTCAAGCTGGAGCTGGTCGGCGGCCCCGTTGCCGACCCGCACCGGGTACGAGCCCATGTAGCCCTCAAAGTGCTCCAGGGTCTCCTCGACAAGGTCTGACGATCCATCCACCCGGTACATGATCTTGAGAGGGCCCGAGTCCTTGCCCACGTGCTCAGAGACCCGGTTGCCCATCCAGTCGACGAACGCCCTGGCCTCTTCTTGGTAGCCAAGACCGAGCAAGGCGTAGACCGAGAAGGACGCGTCCCGGATCCAGGTGAAGCGGTAGTCCCAGTTGCGCTCGCCGCCCACGTTCTCGGGCAAGCTGGTGGTGGTAGCCGCCACCATGGCCCCGCTCGGGGCGTAGGTCATGAGCTTGAGCGACATGGCCGAGCGGTGGACGATCTCCCGCCACCGCCCCTGGTAGGTGCAGCGGGCCAGCCAGGCCCGCCAATAGTTGACAGTCTGCTCGAACAGCTCGATCGCCTCGCCCCGGCCCACGGCCCGGGGCCCTCGGGTGGCTCCAGTCTCCAGAATGAGCCCTCGGAATTCGCCCGCCCTCAAGGTGAAGTCCAGGTGGACGCCGCCGTCACCAGAGCCCTCGGCCCCAGCGGCCCCGTGGAGGATCGTCTGCTTCCCGTTCGTCTCGAACACAGCGCCCTCGCTTGTGAGCGACAGTTTGTGGGGCTGGCGCGCGAAATCGAAGCGGGGCTCGCACTCGAGGCGGAACGACATATTCCCCCGCAGG
>JBPYFR010000037.1:0-21726 GCA_051985685.1 Acidimicrobiales bacterium | reverse complement strand
ATCGCGGCCAGCGCGCCCCACAGGCCGACGAGGAGGAGCACGATCGTGGAGCCACGCCACACGGTGAACCCACCCCGGGTCGAGATGTCGAACGGCACGCCGTACAGCGCGCGCACGGCGGGGCTGTCGGTCAACGTGTTGAGATTGACGCCACCGGATCCGGGGTGCGACAGCGTGGCGGAGAACGCAGCCCCGATGGAGGCCACCAGGCCGGCCACCGAGACGACCACGATGAGCGCGCCTCGCCGAAGCTCGCGCCATGCGAGGTGGGCGACGGTCGCTTCAGTGCGCACGGCCGAGCGCGGCGCCTGCGTCAATCTGGCCGTCGGCCGCTTCGGAGCCATCGTCCTTGGCGCGCGCGTCCCCGTAGTAGGTGAGGAAGATCTCCTCCAGAGACGCCTCGCGTGAACGGAGGGCGGTCACGCCGGCGTCCGCGGCAGACCGGAGGACCTCGGTCGGCGAGCCGGACAACTCCACGACCACGCCGGTCGGCGTGGGCGCCACGGCCGTCACGCCCGAGACGCGGGAGAGGTCTGGCGCCGCGCCGGCGAAGTCGAGCTCGAACTTGGTGCGGTGCATCGACCGGAGCTTGTCGATGGACGCGACCTCGACGAGCACGCCGTCGCGCAGGATCCCCACGGTGGTGCACAGTTGCTGGACCTCCGAGAGGATGTGGGAGGAAAGGAACACGGTTTGGCCCCGGGCCGTGGCCTCGTGCACGCAACGCCGGAACTCCTGCTCCATCAGCGGGTCGAGGCCCGACGTGGGCTCGTCGAGGAGGAGCAGCGCGGGGCGTGCGGCGAAGGCGGCGACGAGGGCGACCTTCTGACGGTTGCCCTTTGAATAGGCGCGTGCCCGCTTGCTCGTGTCGAGCTTGAAGCGCTCGATCAGCTCGCCCTGGTAGGCCTCGTCCGTTCCACCGCGCAGCCGCGCGAACAACGCGAGGCACTCGCCACCGGTGAGGCGGGGCCACAGGTTCACGTCGCCGGGCACGTAGGCGAGGTGCCTGTGGACAAGCGTCACGTCGGCCACGTCCGTGCCGAGGATCCGGGCGGTCCCCTCGCTCGGGCGGATGAGGCCGAGGAGGAGCCGGAGCGTGGTCGATTTCCCGGCGCCGTTGGGCCCGAGAAACCCGAACACCTCCCTGGCCGGGACGCGGAGGTCGAGGTGGTCGAGGGCGACGAGGTTGCCGAAGCGCTTCGTCAGTCCCGTGCAGACGATCGCGTCGTCCGGACTCGATGCTGTCCCGGTCATGAGCGTCCCTTCAGGTCGCACGTCGGACGTCGCGCGGGGTGGCGCCCGCACAGTGTATGGCGGCGCGGGTGTGTGACCAGGGACGACGTCGGTACTCCGCCGCCTGGCCCGTGACGCCCGCGCCAGGATCAGGTGGGGTCAGGTGGGGTGGATGTGGGGTGGATGCCGTCGGGCATGGAGAGCGCGTCCTGCACGACGGCGCCGAGAACGTCGATCACGGCGCGGGCCGGCGCCGACGGCAGGCTGCGTCGGCGTTGGGCCACTCCGACCCGGCGCCGGGGGAGGCCGGCGACCGGGATGACCGAGAAGCGCCCGCGCAAGTGACCCGGCACCGCGGTGGCCGGGAGAATGGCGGGTCCGTAGCCGTCGAAGGCGAGCGACGCGATGAGCCGCACGCCGTCGAGCTCCATGGCCGGCCGCAACGCGACCCGGGCCGGCCCGGCGGCACTGTCGATCTCGGCCCGGAGCGCGGTGCCCGGCGCCGGCAAGAGCAGCTCGAGCTCGGGCAGGCGCTCGAGAGGTAGCGACGGCTCGTTGCTGAGGGGGTGCCCCGAAGGGAGGACGACGACCAGGTCCTCGTCGAACAGCTCGGCCGCCATGACCTCGTCGCCGCTCAATGGGAAGGTGACGACGGCGAGGTCCAGCTGACCGGAGGCGAGCTGCTGTTCGAGCTGGAGGCTGGAGCCCTCGGCCACGTTGAGGTACACGTGGGGGTGACGGACCCGAAGGAGGTCGAAGAGCTGGGGCACCAGCCAACGGCCGGTGGTACCGATCACGCCCAGGCGCACTGTGCCCACGACCTCCTCGCGCAGGGCGGCCACGTCGGCCACCATGGCCGCGAGCTCGTTCATGACCCGGCGGGCCCGTTCGATCACGACCTGGCCTTCCTCGGTCAGCCGGCCCGAGGCCCGGTCCACGAGCTGGACCTCGAGCTCTCGCTCCAACCGGGCCACGTGCGCGGACACGTTGGACTGGACGGTGCCGATGGAGGCGGCCGCAGAGGAGAAACTTCCGGTGTCCGCAATCGCCATGAGCGCTTGCAGATGTTTCAAATCCACCCGGGTTGGCCTCCGAAAATGCTTGCCTGCGTTTTAGTAACATCAGGTTAACAGATGGTAACTATCTGTTGAAGCTGCTTGACAGATTTCTCAGATACCGACAGAATGGCTCTAGGACCGCAGGGAACCGGAAGCCCCCCTCCTACCCTGGTGAGTCTTCGAGAAGGGATCGCCCACCCCCCCGGCGATCCCTTCTCTTCATTTCGGGCTGGTGTTCGAGGGGTTTCGGGCTGGTTCCGCCCCGGCTCTTGGGCCCGAGGTGGAGACGTGGGCCCGCCCTCTGGACGGACACCCGGAAGCCGGCCGGCGGACCCCGGAATCGGGAACGATCTGCTTTATTGTCAGGGCCAGTGGCGACGAGCGCCGTCTTCATCGATCTGGACCGGACTCTGCTGGCCCATGCGTCGGGCCAAGTGCTCAACCGGGCTCTGCAGGACGAAGGCGTCCTGCCCCGGGGGCGGTCGATTCCGGGCGAGAGCCTCTTCTACGCCCTCAACGACCGGCTGGGCGAGAACCTCTTCTCCATGGGCCTCGTGCGCGCCGCAGCGCGGGTGGCCAAGGGTTGGAACCAGGAACAGGTCCGGGCGGCGGGACGCCGGGCCGTGCCGGCGCTCTGCGAGTTGGTGGCACCCTTTGCACCCCAGCACCTGGCCTCCTTCCGCGCGGCCGGGTACCGGCTGGTGTTGGCGACGACGACGCCCCAGGACATGATCGCCCCCTTCGCGGAGGCGATGGGCTTCGACGACCTCGTCGCGACGGCATACGAGACGCGTGACGCCCGCTACACCGGCCGCCTGTACGAGGGATTCGTCTGGGGGACGGGCAAGCTGCGCGCGATCAGGGAGTGGGCGGACGACCACGAGGTCGACCTGGCCGAGTGTCACGCCTGTAGCGACAGCATCTTCGACGTGCCGTTGCTCTCGAGCGTGGGCACCCCGCATGCCGTCAACCCCGATCCCTCGCTGACCGTCGTGGCGACCGTCCGGCGCTGGGCGGTGGAGTATTGGGATCGTCCGCCCGGGGTGCCCAGCGTCCTCGGGTTCGAGCCCTATCACGTGCTCCGCCCGTTCGTGCGCAACCTCACCTTTCCGTACGCGCGTTTCGACATCGCCGGGGTCGAGAACGTGCCTGCCCGCGGGCCGGTGTTGCTGGCGTCGAACCATCGGAGCTACTTCGATGTCGCCGCCCTTGCGCTCGTTGCCCGTGCCATCGGGCGACCGGTGCGCTTCCTCGGCAAGAAGGAGATCTTCGACGCCCCGGTGGTCGCCGCCGTCGCCCGAGCCGTCGGCGGCATCCCGGTCGACCGTGGCAGCGGTTCCGGCGAGCCGCTCCGGGCGGCCGAATCGGCGCTCAAAGCGGGCGAGGTCGTCATCGTGCTGCCCCAAGGGACGATCCCGCGCGGTCACGACTTCTTCGATCCGGTGCTGCACGGCAAGACGGGGACGGCGCGCCTGGCGGCAGCCACGGGAGCGGCTGTGGTGCCCGTCGGCCTCTGGGGGACCGAGAAGGTGTGGCCCCGATCCTCCCGTGTTCCCGACTTCACGCTGGTGGGCAACCCGCCCAAAGTGAGGGTGCGTATCGGCAAGCCCCTGGCGCTCGGCCTGACTGATGCCAAAGCCGACACCGAGACGATCATGGAAGCGATCAGCGCGCTCCTGCCCCCGGAGGCGCAGGTGCGTCATGAGCCGACGCCCGAGGAATTGGCTCGCACGAAGCCCCCTCGGTGAGGACACAGCTCGCCAGCGCGACCACACGCGCCGTCAACGCCGCCTCACGACGCCTGGGTCGTGGACAGGGGACTGTGGCGGGGGGCCGCGCCGGGCTCAAGGTCGATCGCAGGCTGCTCGAGCACCTCAGCGCGGGCCGACGGGTGGCGCTGGTGACCGGGACGAACGGGAAGACCACCACGACCCGCCTCCTCACCGTCGCGCTCGGTGCGACGGGCGAGGAGGTGGTCAGCAACGAAACGGGTTCCAACATGCCTCCCGGACACGTGGCTGCGCTGGCCGGGAGTCATGCCACCACGGCCGTGCTCGAAGTGGACGAGGTCTATCTGCCCCGCGTGCTGACCGCGACGTCAGCGGCGGCGGTGACCCTGCTGAACCTGTCGCGGGACCAGCTGGACCGGACCAACGAGGTGCGCATGGTTGCGGGTCGTTGGCGGGCTGCGCTGGCCGCGGCACCGCGTACTCACGTCGTCGCCAACGCCGACGACCCCATGGTGGTGTGGGGAGCGGGAGCGGCACGTGCCGTGCATTGGGTCGGTGTCGGCCTGCGCTGGCAGCTCGATGCGATGGGCTGCCCCTCTTGTGGCGGCCGGATCGTCTTTGACGACAGTTCGTGGGCGTGCGCCGCCGGGTGCGGCTTGGAGCGTCCGAGGCCCGACGCGACGCTGTGCGCGCGTCCCGACGGGACTGCGATCGCCGTCTGGGCCGACGGCCGAACGCGCCCCTTGGACCTCGTCCTGCCGGGTCGGTTCAATCAGGCGAACGCGCTGATGGCCACCGTGACCGCGGAGGCCTGTGGTGTCGACGCCGGCACTGCGCTGGAAGCGATGCGGGACGTCGAGGAGGTGGCGGGTCGGTTCACGGTGCGCGCGTTCGGCCCGGTCCGGGCGCGGCTGATGCTCGCCAAGAACCCAGCTGGGTGGGACGAATTGCTCGACCTGGTTGGAAAGTCGTCGGCCCCGATCGTCGTCAGCATCAACGCGCGGGTGGCCGACGGCGCAGATCCGAGCTGGCTCTGGGACGTGCCCTTCGAACGACTGGCCGGCCGCACGGTGGTCGCCACGGGCGACCGGTTCCGTGACTTGTCCGTCCGGCTGCAGTATGCCGGCGTCGTGCACACGACCGAGGCCGACCCGGTGCACGCAGTCGGCCTGGCCGGCGACGGTGCCGACGGAGTGATCGACGTCATCGCGAACTACACCGCGTTCGGAGATCTGCTCGGAGCGCGGGCATGACCGGCCCGCTGCGCGTCGCGGTGGTGTTCCCCGACCTGCTGGGCACGTACGGCGACGGTGGGAACGGTCTGATCCTCACCCGGCGGGCTGAGTGGCGCGGGCGGGACGCCGTCCTGCTGCAGGCGGCCTCGGACCGGCCCCTGCCAGAGGCCGACATCTACTGCCTGGGCGGCGGCGAGGACGGGCCCCAAGTGCGCGCCGCGGAAACGCTGCGGGAGGACGGCACCCTTGCCCGCCGGGTGGACGACGGAGCGGTCGTCCTGGCGGTCTGCGCCGGATACCAGATCGTCGGGCGCACCTATCCGGGTCCCGACGGCGAGCCGCACGAGGGTGTTGCGCTGCTCGACATCGAGACGGCGAAAGGAGACGGACCGCGGTCGGTCGGTGAAGTCGTGTCCGAGCCGGAGGAGCTCGACGGGGTGCCGACGTTGATCGGCTTCGAGAACCACGGCGGCCTCACCACTCGGGGCGAGGGCGCCCCCGCCCTGGCACGTGTCTCTGCAGGCACGGGCAACGGTGACGGGACCGAGGGCGCGGTACGCGGCCGCGTGGTCGGGACCTACCTCCACGGTCCGGTGCTGGCGCGCAACCCTGCCCTGGCCGACCTGTTACTCGGGTGGGCGTTGCACGAACCCGTGCGGGAATCCCTGGACGACACGGCCGCGCTGAGCCTGCGCGAGGAGCGGATCGGTGCCGCGCCACGGCGGCGGTTCCGCCGCCGCAGATAGCGGGGTAGAACGGGCCCATGCGATTCCTCCTGAACATCCTGTGGCTGATCTTCTCGGGACTGTGGCTCGCGATCGGCTACTTCTTCCTCGGGATCCTCCTGTGCATCCTGATCATCACGATCCCGTTCGGAATTGCCTCGTTCCGGCTGGCCGCGTTCACGATCTGGCCCTTCGGGCGAGCGGTGGTGCCGAAGCCCGGTGCGGGGGCGGGATCCATGATCGGGAACGTGATCTGGTTCATCTTCGCCGGGCTGTGGATGGCGATCGCCCACCTGATCACCGGGATCCTCTTGTGCCTCACCATCATCGGGATCCCACTCGGCATCGGCGACTTCAAGCTGATTCCCGTCGCGATCGCACCATTGGGAAAGGAGATCGTCTCGACCCGCGACATGCGGGCCGTGCCGGGCGCCGTTTCGTTCTGATCGGTTCGCCGGTCGTCCCTTAGGCCTTCGTCGCGGCGACGGCTTTCACCAGTTGGAGCGCGGGCTGGTCCGGAGACCACAGGGTGGGGAATTCCTCGAGCGGACGGAAGCCGTAGGCGAGGTAGAAGGCTCGCGTCCGCTTGTAGCCGTCGTCGGGATGGCGCGGGCTCAGGGTCTTCACCTGGAGGAATTCGACGCCCTCGCGCGCGAGCGAGTCCTCGGCGTGTTGCAGCATCGCCCGCCCGATGCCCTTGCGGTGGTACTCGGGCCGGACGCCCATGACGTAGACCTCCGCCGAGTACTCGCTGTGGCGGACGATCGTTGCCACGCCGACGTCCGTGTCGCCGAGTGACGCCACGACCGTCGGCGTTCGGTCGGCCACCGCGACGTACTCGTCCACCGACGCGGGGATCCCGAACCACGTCGGCAGAGTGGCGAGAATGCGGCGCGTGGTCGGTCCAGCGCCGGTCGGCTCGTCCCTGAGATGGAGTTCGTCGGGAGGTGGCACGCTTGGCTCGTTCAGACTGCTGAAAAGCGCGGCTCGACGCGCCCGCGCACGCCCAGCCCGTCCACGGCCAACAGGGCACCTTCGAGCTCGCCTTTCGCGCCGAGCGCGACCGACACGACGAAGAGCCTGTCCAGATCGGGTCCGCCGAAGGTGACGTCGGCGGGATTGACCACCGGTAGCTCGACTTTCCGATCGAACCCTGCCGTGGTGAAGCGGACGAGGTGGCCACCGCCCATGAACGCGCACCAGAGGCCTCCCTCAGCATCGAGCGTTGCCCCGTCCGGAACGCCCTCCAGTCTGGATGCGTCTCCAAAGACCACACGCGGCCCGACCGCGCCCCGCTCGGGGTCGTATGGATACGAGTAGTAGTGCGCTGAGGAGTCGCCGATGATGAGCCTCATCTCGCCGTCCAGGACCGCCACGTTGGGGCCGTTGGTATTGGAGATATCCGGGTCGAGCAGCCGCCAGCCGTCGCGTGCCGAGAACCACCAGCTGGACCCCTCCGCTTTGACCAAGTTGAGCGTGCCCGTGATCAGGTGACCCGACAGGTCGGCACAGGCGTCGTTCGCCCGTGCCCCGAGCCCGGACGGATAGGGGCTGAGCAGCCGTGTGGACCCTGCGTCGGGGTCGATCACGTGCAGGCCGTCGTCGAGCGCCCCGACGAGGAGACCGTTCTCGGTCGGGACGATGCCGGCCGCCATGGACGGGAGTTGGAGCGTATGGAGCGGTAGCACACCGTCGTCGAGCCAGTGCAACGTCCTCGCCGCGCAGTCCACGAAGTAGAGCCGGTCCGCCCGGTCATCCCAGACGAGGCTCTCCCCCCAACCGAGGACGAAGTCACCGAGGCGCCCGATGTTCATGGCAACGACACCGTCACCTGCAACACGTCTAGTCCGGCCACTCGCGTCGGCGCGACGGCACCTCGTCGAGCGCCCAGGCCCGGCGCCAGGGCGACGCTTCGGGGCCGCGGTGCGCCTTCTCGGCGCCTGCGACGGGGTCGGCCGCGCTCACCGCTCGTCGAGCGGTCCACCAGTCGGAGTGCACCTCTCGCGAAAGCGTCGCCACCGCGGCCTCGACCCGGGCCGAGAAGCGGTGCGCGCTCTCTCCTTCGTCGGGGGTCATCGGCGGACCGAAGAGGACCGCGATGGGTGAGCGCCGCAACCGGCCTCCGGCCCGTGACTCGGTGCCCGAGCCTCCGGGCGGGCGTGCGCCGCGCTCGGGCCTCTTCGGCAGGACGTGGCGGGTGCCGTGCAAGTACACCGGGACTACGGGGCGTCCCGTCCGCCGGGCCAGGTAGGCGGCGCCCCCGCGGAACGGCTGGGTCCACCCGTCGGGTGAGCGGCCGCCCTCGGGGAAGATGACGAGACTCCAGCCGTCTTGAATCAGCTCAGCCGCGGTGTCGGCCGATCGGCGGTTCACCTTGCTCCGTTCGATGGGGATCGCAGCCAGCGCGAACGTCCACAGCACCGCCTTCCAGGTGCGATCGAAGAAGTAGTCCGATGCCGCGGCGACGACCGTGCGGTGGCGGAAGCGGAGGGGCAGTGTCGTGAGGAGCAGTGGCGTGTCGATGTGGCTGTCGTGGTTGGCGGCGAAGATCACCGGGCCCTCGAGGTGCTGGAGGTGCTCCAGTCCGCGCACCGTCGCCGGCGCCAGCAGTCTCGCCGCCGGCCGGGTCACATTGTCCATGACCATCGCCCGGGCCAGCCGCACGGGGTAGCGGCGCGACCACTCGTGGTCGTACTCGAGACCGATCTTGCGCTCGGGGTCCGGGCGCGGGACCGAGGTGGGCCACGGCGGCGCTGCGAGCGGGAAGCGAGCCGTCCGTAACCGGCCGAGCAGCGAGGACGCCATCAGCGCACGTCCGTCATCAGCATCGGCGGGTTGTGCAGGTGAGTGATCGTCGGAGACGTCCCCACGACGTCGGACGCGATCTCGAGCGCGTCGTCGAGGGTGCTGGCGGGGGAGAAGCCCAGGCGCCGCACAGCCTTGGAGTCGCCGCCGACCACGATGACCCGGCCCACGTGCTGGAGCCCGTGCGCGCACCAGTACCACATGTAGAACGGGTGCACGCCGTGGTAGGCGTGCCCGGTGCGGTAGAGGTGCACGTACCACGGATCCGTGGCGAAGGACTCCTCGAATTCCTTGTGCATCTCCATCGGGTCGAGCGTCTGGGTGAGGACCTGCTCGTAGAAGTCGATGTAGCTGGGGTGGTGGCCCGGGTGGAACTCGGGCCGGGTGGGGTGTCGCATGATCACCACGCCGCCCTCCCGTACGAGGGGCCGGCCCCGGTACATGTTGAAGAAGTACCCGAGCCCGAGGCAGGCGACCAGGATCGGGTTCATGATGGAGTTCACGTTGTAGGGGCAGAGATAGGGGAGCCCCATGGTCAAGATGTCGGTCTGGCCCTCGACGTCGACCCCCTGTTGGGCCCAGATGTTCGCCGTCGTCCGTGCGTGCACGGCCTCCACGTCGCCCGCCTGCACCGAGGTCAACGCGTGCGGTGACTTGATGGAGTGAAAGATCTGCCGGGCGACCCGAGCCGGCGTCTTGGCCAGCGCGGCCGACGTCGCGGCGTACGTGGCGCGGTCGCGCACGGACCACTCCCATTCCCTCTTTTGGAGGAAGCGGAAGTTGGACGGAAACGTGTCGTTGTTGAGCGTCGACTCAATTTGGAAGACCTTGACGCCGGAATCGGCGATCAGCCGGCCCATGCGCCAGTTGGACGTGTGCAGCTCCGAGGCGGGCGCGTCCATGAAGGACTTGGAGTGCCGCATGGTCTGCGGGTTGTGGTGGTGGCGCAGGCTGCGATAGCTGGCCAGCCCGGTGGCGACGCTCTTGTGGCCGCCGTCCATGGTCACCAGGTTGATGTTCACGTAGACCAGCAGGTCGGAGGTGGCCGCCCGCTTGTTGAGCTCGACGTCCTCGCCGTGGTCCGTCTGGCCGAGGTGGATGAGGTCGGCCGGGTCTTCGGCGTCGTGTTGCAGCAGCAGACCGTGGGGGGCGAACGCGTCGTAGACGCGGTCACCCAGCGCGTGCCGCAGCTCCTCTTCGGTCATGCGCCGGTGCAGCGCCAACGCCGCGATCAACACGACGTCGTCGACTCCCGCCTCCGCCGCCATGTCGAGCACGGTCTCAATGACCATCTGGCGGATGTCAGGGGACTCCATCGGTGGTAGCGGGAGCGAGATGTCGTCGAAGCAGATCGTCAGCTTCATCCCCGGCCGCAGCAGCGCAGGCAGAGGGTCGCGTGCTCCCAAGGGGTGCAAGAGGGCATGCCGGATGGCGCGGTACGGGTCGGCGATTGCCTTCATTGGCTCCGGCGCGTAGATCACCCGGCTGCCCTCCGGCAGCGTCTCGAGGGTGAAGCCCTCGCCGTTCCAGAAGAGCGTCGACGGCGTGGACTTGTCCACCTCGAGGACGAATCCGGGTCGGCGGCTCATCGAGCGTGCCCCCTTCCTCGGTCTCCTCTGCCTCTTTCTCCTCTACCTCTTTCTCCTCTGTCGCGAATGTCGAACGCGATCTTGACTGCGCCGCGGCGGCCGGCGGCCCCGGCGTGGGCGACCGCGTCCTCGAACCGGGTGAGTGGATAGGTGGCCGAGACGAGCCGCCCCACTCCCGCGGCAGCGGCAACCTCGAAGGCGAGATCGAACGTCGGCGTCGCGCTCCGCTCGGGCTCCGAGACGGTCTCGGTCCCGTAGGCGTAGGCGCCGGCCAACCGCACCTCCCGGTGCCACAGTGGGGCCAGGTCGAGGCTGACCCTGCCGGGCATGCCGACGAGTGCCACCGTGCCCCGCGGGCGCACCATGCCTAGCGACTGGGCGATGGACTCGGCGCCGCCGACACAATCGATGACGACGTCGGCGCCACCGGACAGGGTGGCTGTGAGGCCGGAGCGGCCTCCGAACGAGAGCGACCGCGCGTGTCGCCGCACCGCGCGCGGGAGTTGGTCTGGCGCGAGGGCCTCGGTGCAGCCGAACTCGAGGGCGAGGCGCTGCTGGTGCGGGTACTTCGCCCCGACGAGGAGGACGGAAGGCGACGCACAGCGCCCCGTGGAAGCCAGGTGGGTCAAGGCGGCGGTCACCAGCAGCCCCAGAGTGCCCGCGCCGAGCACCGCGACGACATCGCCGTCGGCGATCGGCGCGGCCAGCACCGCGTGGACGGCGCACGACAGTGGTTCGACCATCACCGCGTCGGCGTCGCTCAGACCGTCGGGCACACCGAAGAGCTGGCTCCCGTGTGCCACCAGTCCTGAGCTCGACCAGCCGCCGCCGGTGTCCGCGCAGAAGCCCGTTTGCAGCCCCGGGCGGATGTGGCCGAAGGAGATGTGTCCGCAGTTCCCCACATGCCCGCCCCGACAGGCCGGGCACATCGGCTCGATACCCCGAGCCGCGCACCCCAGCACCGGCTGCAGCACGACACGCGAACCGGGCGCAAGAGAGGTCCCGTCTGCACCGACGACGTCGTCATCCACCGCGCCCACCACCTCGTGCCCCGGGACGAACGGGAACGAGACGATGTCCTCGAAGTAGCGGGAGCTACGTCCGTCGAGGGTCGACAGGTCGGAGCCGCAGATCCCCGAGAGCACCGGATTGACGTGCGCCCACCCGTCCGCAGGGAGTTCAGGCGCCTCGCGGTCGACCAAGCGCAACGGGCCGACGGCGG
Source organism: Acidimicrobiales bacterium (assembly GCA_051985685.1). Taxonomy (GTDB): domain Bacteria; phylum Actinomycetota; class Acidimicrobiia; order Acidimicrobiales; family RAAP-2; genus Bog-473. The sequence continues at coordinate 10,129 of JBPYFR010000037.1, read as the reverse complement.
CTCCTCGCCCGGACCCGAACGACGACACCACCCGGGCCGCGGCGTAGCGCGGGAGCGAGCGCTCGAACAGCAGCGTGCTCATCGTCCCATCACCGCCTTGGGGACTTTCACGTCGAACGGGCCCAGAGGGAGCGGCCGGTCGGCGCCGCCCTCGGCCTTGGCCCAGTGCTCGACGTGCCAGCCCCGTCGCCGGGCGATGGCCGAGAGCCGGGACTCGGGGTTGACCGCCACCGGGAACCCGACCGCCTCAAGCATGGCCAGGTCCGACGCAGAGTCCGCGTAGGCCACCGACTCCTCCAACGAGAGCGAGTGCTGGTCCGCGTACTCCTCCAGAAGCAGGGCGCGGGCCTCCCCGATGGGAGGCAGCGTCGTGAGGTGGCCGGTCAGGCGACCGTCCCGCGACTCCATTGCCGCGCAGACGATGTCGTCGAACAGCGGCCGGATTGGCTCGATGATGAAGTCGAGCGCCCCCGTGATCAGCAGCGTCCGGTGTCCGAGGGCGCGATGCGCGCGCACCCGAGCGAACCCGTCGGGGAACGACTTGGTCAGCAGTTGCAGGTGGAACAGCTCCCACGAGTCCTCCTGCAATTGCGCGACCGGCGCGTCCTCAAAGCGCAAGTAGAAGGAGCGCAAAAAATCCCCCCGATCTCGCCGGTCGAGCGCCAGCAGAGCCGGCCCCTGCCGGACCAGATCGGCCACGAAGCGCGCCCGGCGCGCCGGGGGCAGGTGCCGGCTGGCCAGCCAGGCGTAGGTGTCGACGACGTTGGACGCGATGAGCGTGTGCTCGAGGTCGAACACGGCCAGATGCCGGTCAGCAGACAGGATGGCGCGCCGCAACCGCTCGGGGCGCTTGTCCACCACCGAGGTGCCCGGCTTGGTGCGGACCCGTGCGTGCTCGAGCACCGACGGAAAGTGAACGTCGTAGACGTAGTGGCTCCAGTCGATCACCGCGGGATCGAAGCCGAAGCGCTCGTGGTCGGCGTCATCGCACGCATCCCAGAGTTCGAGGAGATTGTCGACGCGGTACCGCGCGTCGGTCTCCGTGTAGGCGCCGTACAAAGTGACGTAACCCAAAGCTCGCTTGGCCAACGTGTGGCGATCCTCGATTCGGGCGGCCAGCTGCGCCTGCTTCCCTCTGATCGGCAAGGCAGTGATCATTCGCTCCACAACCGTCATCACCGCGTCCGCACGCTTGAGCTGTCGCTGCACCCGACCCCGGCCGGGGAAGGACCACTCAGGCACGTTGATGGGCTGACCGCGTTCGTCGTACAGGGGGTTGCGCCCGAAGAACTCCTCGCCGAGCTCGACCAGGCGCCCGTAACGCAGCGGGTTCCGCACGCCCGACGCGACGTGGTAGACGCGCGGCGGTCCAGGATCCGGCCGACGCGCCGCCACCGACAGGATGGCCGCCACGACCATGTCGACCGGGATTACGTCGACGATGCCCTCGGGCACGCCAGGGAATTCGCGCAGCAGCCCCCGGGCGTACGAGATGATGATCGGCTCCGCCATGCGGAAGCCCCTGATCCAGCCCGGCCGAGGTTCCGCCAGCGAGGATTCGATGATGGACGGCCGCACAACCGTGATGGGGATCCGGCTCTCGAACTGCTCGACGAGCGCCCTCTCGCCGAGCGCCTTCGTGAACGGATAGGCGTCTGGCCATCCGAGGGAGAGCGCGCGGGCGGTGCCGGCTTTCACCAGTTCGTCACGCACCCACTCTTCGCGCATCTTCTCGGCCCGAACGGCGATCAGGTGGTCGCCGGCCGCGCCGACCTCGGCCCGAGCCTTCTTGGTGAAGCGCGACAAGCTTTCCGGCTTCCGTGATTCGGCCTGCAGGTCGTCCCTGAGCCGGCGGGCGAATGCGACCTCGTCCCGCCAAGGCACGTTGAGCGTGAAACGGTTCTTGCTGAGCAGCTCCTCTTTGGCCTCGCCCTGGTGCGTGCTGGCCACGTACGCCGTCGAGACCGCGATGAGGTGGGCGTCCGACCCGCACTCCGTCATCGCCCGGGCAACTCGCGCCGGGCCGAGAAGATTGATCTCGACGGCCTGGGTCAACGGAGCATCGAAGGAGACGGTGGCCGCCGAGTGGACGACGACATCGGCCGCACGGAGAGCCTCACGCCCGTCGTCGTCCAGGCCCAGGCCGTCCTGGCCCACATCGCCGGCCACCGCGTGCACACGCCGGGCCACCTCATCGGCGAACCCGTCGCCCAGTTCGTGGCGGAGGCGGTCGAAGCAATCGTTCTTGATCACCTCGCGAGCAAGCCGGGCGGCCGCGTCCGCGCGGCGACCGGGACGGATGAGCACCGTCACCTCCGCGGCGGGGACACAGCGCAGGATCCTTTCGACGAGGGCGGTGCCGAGAAAGCCGGTGGCGCCGGTGATGAAGAAGCGCTTTCCGGTGAGGTCCCGCTCAATTGGCACAGAAATTGTCTACCACCGGCGCCCGAATTTGTCTACCATTTGGTAAGTGCCCAGTTCCCCACGCAACTCTCCGGCCTCCTCCGGCGTCTCGACCCCGGACCGGATCCTCGATGCGGCCCTGGCTTCCTTCGCCACGCGGGGCTACGAAGCGACTTCGCTCGACGCGATGGCCAAGGGGCTCGAGCTCACGAAGCAGTCGATCCTCTACTGGTTCCCGTCCAAAGACGCACTCTTGGAATCCGTCATTGCGCGGAGCGCGGCGGACCTGTCCAACGCTCTCGAGACGGCGTTGCAGGGGGCAGGGGAGGGATGGGATCGGGTCGAGGCAGTGGTGCGCTCGGTGTTCCGCTTGGGGGCCCGCCAGCCCGAGCTCTTGGGCCTGCTGCGCGAAGTCGGCCGTCTGGGCCCGCCGGCTGCCACGCAGATGACGGTCGCTCTCGAGCCGCTCGTCGGGCGGGCCTCAGCCTTCCTGGAGGCTGAGATGGACACCGGCACCATGCGTCGCCACGACCCACGGTTGCTCCTCCTCGCGATCTACTCGACCGTCATCGGGATGGTCACCGAAGTCGAGGTGTTGCGAGCCCTGGGGGAGGAGCCCACGGCTCGATCCTTGGTGCGCCGCCGCTCCGACGTCCTGCAGCTCCTGCGCTCTGCGCTCCTGGTTCAGCCCGGGGAAGAGAAGGGTCAATCTGGGGGATCGCCCGAAAGAGCCAAACCAAGGCTCAAACAAAGGCCTAAACCAAGGAGCAGCTGATCAGGAAGAAGTCCCGCAGGAGGTAGGGGTGAAGCAGCGGGACAGATCTAGGGAGTCGCGCGTTCAGGGGGTTGGTTTGCTCTCGGGTTTGGGGATCTTCTTGCGGGGCGGTGACTTCGGGGTGTAGCGCTTGCTCGCGGCAGGCGGCCGGCGCTCGCCGCTCTTGGGCGGTGTCTTCGACGTCCGGGTCGCCTGCTTGCGATCGCGTCCCCGCGGCTGTTCCCTGGCCTCACGGGCGATCAACTTGGCGTTGGTTGTGCCGTACCGGTTGAGGCGCCAGGCCCTGAGCAAGAGCCAGGCGCCAAGGAAGATGAAGGCGAAGCCGATCAGGCCGATGAAGAGCGTGAAGCCGAAACCGATTAGGAAGAGGTCGAACGTGAGGATAGTTCGCTTGCGCTTCCACAACGCGAGGAATCCAATGATGCAGAACAGCAGAATGGCACCCCCGAGAAGTGCCGCATCGGGGGCCACGGCGATGGAGTTCTTGCCGTGTTTTGTGACTTTGTTCGTGGCGAGGATGTAGGCGGGGATGGCGACACCGGCCACGGTGGCGAGGACCAGTGCTCCAAGAGACCACTTGTACTCGATGGCATCCAGGGTCCCCATGGCGGCCTTCCGCTCTTCTGGCGGGATGATCCGGTCCTTGTCGGCGCTCGGGCCGGGACGGCTGGCTCCCGCCCGCATACCGGCGAACATGTTCATGAAACGTTCGGTCCAGGACGGATTCTGGTCGCCCTCATCAGGGACAAGGTTCTTCATGCTGACATCAGGGTACCGGCGCCAATGGGTCTCTTGGAATCGCTGGACCGACGAGGAAGACGGTGCTGGCCGGGGCTACGGTTGGGTCGCCCCGGGCGCTTAGCTCAGTTGGTTAGAGCGCAGCCTTCACACGGCTGAGGTCGTGGGTTCGAGTCCCGCAGCGCCCACCAAATTCTTCCGGGCAAGGAGGACAGGGGCCCCCCTGGGGGACAGGAGCGCACACCGGATACGGCGGGTAGGGGGGTGGCCGGAGGTGGTCGGGGTGTGGGTGGGGTCGCCCCCGAACCCGCGATATGGGCTACCGCACTCCCATGTTTGAATCCGCCCACGGTTTCCTCTAGTCCATTCCTGCCAGAAGTACACGTTGTTGGCGACTAGTCCCTGACTGCGAACAGCTTCCAGATGCCAGGCACTCCTTTGAGTTCGTGTTCGCCGCGCTCATCGAGGGCAACACCAGACCCGATCACAAGGTCCTTGACGGTTCCAGAAATGAGGACTTCACCCGAAGACGCGCAATCACCAATGCGGGCAGCGATGTGGACGGACAATCCCCCCAGTTCACTTCCGCGCACTTCACACTCGCCTGTGTGCAGTCCAACTCGAACTTCCATGCCGAGAGGCCTGACTACTTGGACGATTGAACACCCGCAACGAATCGCCCTAGCCGGTCCGTCAAAGCAAGCCACAAAACCATCTCCGGTGGTCTTAATCTCTTGGCCCCGGAATCGCTGCAGTTGTTCCCTCACTGCCCGATTATGAGCATCGAGTACGCGATGCCAGTGCCGGTCTCCGATCGAGGCGGCTTGGTGCGTGGATCCGACAATGTCTGTAAAGAGGACCGTCGTGAGCACTCGGTCCCCGTCGATCAAGGGTCGATCGCCGGTCAAGAACTCCACCGTGTCAGCCATCACTTCCTCGCCAGGTGTTCCGACATCACCACCCGGCACTGCAAAGAACCGGGCATTCTCGATCTGCTCGGCCAAAAACAAACCGTGGGCGATCGGGATGAAAGGGCTTTCTTCGGCATGGATGATCAGCGTCGGCACACCGATCAGAGGAAGCACGTTGCGCACATCAACGTGCTGAGCAAAGTAGGCGTACTGGGAACGTGCTTCACTTGGCGTGGCTGAGGCTCTGGTCAATCGTGCTCCAAGACGATGCACCTCAGAATCGTCTGCCCAACTAGGATTCGCGAGACGAATCAACTCTTCGGTTCCCCATGTCTTTCCGAGGAGTTCCACCACGGCTTCGACGGTCGCTCGCGGCACACCAATCGGGTAGCCATCTGTCTCTGCGTAGCGAGCCGTCGTGTTGAGTAATACCAAATGACTGAGCCGCTCGGGATGCATCGCGGCAAACAGGATGGCGATCGGTCCTGTCTCCAACGTGGCCATGAGCGCGGTCTTCGCTGAACCCACTGCGTCCAACACCGCCAACATGTCTTCGGTCAACTCCTCCCAGGTCGGGATCGCATTGGGAGGTAAGGAGGCGGAAGCTCCGGTGCCACGACGATCGAAGATGATCAATCGGCTGATTGAGGCCAGCGGCCTGAACGCTTCGACCGCCCAGGGCATGTCCCAGAAGAAGTCGACATGAGACCCGAGGCCGTAACACCAGAGCACGTCGAAAGGACCTTGACCCACCACCTGATAGGCCACATCGGCGCCGCCAACCGAGACGTATCGGGTTTCACGTGGTTCGGTGCCCAAGGTCGAGGTCAGTTCCATCCCCCTCCTCCAGTCGCGACCTTCGGTCGATCCGGCGTAAGCGTGTCAAAAGATGCTCAGCTTTGCAACAGGCCTTGCAATTTTCTGCAGCAGGTTACCGCCATTGAGCCAGGACGTAGTCGCAGCACTGCCACCGAAGTGCGGTCGGGAGCACCAGGGTCGTACCTACCTGGTGGTGGTGCACGAGTTGGCCCACCTCCGCGAACCTCGGCACGGAGAGGCGTTCGTCGCCCTCATGGATGCCAACATGCCCGACTGGCGCGCCCGCCGGGAGGACTCAATGACGCCCGCTTGCCCACGAGGAGTGGGGGTAACGAGGCTGATCAGCGGCACGAGGGAGGGTGCACGGATGTCTGGTCCTCCCACCCACACCCCGACCGCTGCCGTCCAGTCCGTCCCGTCCCTGAAGGCCGCTCAGGGGGGTGGTCATACCCGGTGATCGGGACACAATCTGGGAGGTAGCCCGTCTTGTCAGCACAAGTCCTTAGGAGGTCCCGTGCGCAGCGATATCCGTGAAGGCTCAAAATTTCCCGATTACCGGCTTCCCGATCAGGCAGGCAAGGAGAGGATGCTGTCCCAACTCCAGGGTGGTAATGCCATGGTGCTCCACCTTTCACGCGGAGGCTTCGATCCGAAGGAGCACCAGTTTCTCGGACTGCTCGTTGATGCTTACCCGCAGTTCCGAAATGCCTACACACGCCTAGTGGTCATCTCCACAGACAACCAACTCAACATCAACGAGTTCCGCGACGCGCTGGCTGCGACGTGGCCATTCCTATCGGATCCCCAACGAACCATCCAGAAGGATCTCGATATTCAGGAGTTCACCGACGAGCCCCACGACCCCATGATTCCCCACACGTTCGTGCTTGAGCCCGGACTGAACATCTACAAGATCTACAACGGTTACTGGTACTGGGGGCGCCCCACCATCACAGAGCTTCATATCGACCTCCGGGCGGTCCTTCAGAAAACCCGACCCGATTTCGACCTCTCCACGCCCGGCTTGAAAGAGGCCTGGGAGCGTGGAGATCGAGATCTCTTTCTTGTCGATACCTTGGAGGAACCGATTCGCTACACCGAAGGCAAGAGCATCGGAGTCAAACGGTGACCATCGATCGAGCGCGGAAGTGGACCCCGCACCCGTCCCATTGGTGGGCGCTGGCTGAACTGACTGGACTCCCAATTGCGGGAGTACCAGTGAACACGCAGTGAATCAGCACGCCGAACGGCCGCAGGCGGGCCAGCATCTCCGGTCCGCCTGCGGCCATCAAGTTCGCGTCAGGACGTCACCGCGTTGTGGTAACTGCCACGCTGGAATTCCTCGACGAGTCCCGGATGCGAAGGAGACCAACCCAGCTCAGCTCGAGCCTTCGCAGCGTCGGTACCTTGGTCGAGCAGCAGGACTTCTGCGAAATAGTCGCCCAGGCGGGAACGAGCCTCGTCGTCGGAACCTGGTACCGCTCCGGGCGCGCCCACGGCGACAGCCGCGCCCTCCGTGAGCTCGGCGACAGTCGGGTGTGCGGCATTGCCGATGACGTAGTACCCGCGAGCCGAATCGTTCTCCAGAGCCAGGCGGAAGAAGTCGGCCAAATCGGCGACGTGCACAGTCGCCCAGTGCTGTTTTCCACTCCCGATCATTACCAAGTTGCCGTTCTCGTCCCTGGGTGAACCCAGCAGAACTCCAGGGATACCTCCACCGCCGTCGCCGTACGCGGTAGCCGCGACGGGCACCACGCCGCGGATGCCGTCCGCGCCGACCACTCGACGATCGATCGGTTCCTTCCACGCCACCATCGTTGGCGCCTGGTATGGCGAGCTCTCCGTGATGCCCATGTTGTTCCCATAGACCCACAAGCCGCTGATGTGGAGGTAGGGCTTGCCCGTCCCCGCGAACGCCTCCAACACCGCATCCACTACCGCTGAATCCAAGTCCGCGCTCGTGGCGTCTCCCGGACTGGCGGTGTGAATTGCTCCGTCGGCATTGGCCAGCACGCTTACGACTGCCTGTCGATCGTAGAGATCGACCACGGCGGGGGTTGCGCCGTTCGTAGCCACGGCGTCCGCCTGCGTCTGGTCGCGAACTAAAGCCGTGACCTGGTGATGGTGCTCTTGTAGTTCCTTCAGAATGTGAGATCCGACGTATCCCGCCGCACCGGTGAGTGCCACTCGCATGGCTCAACCTCCCTCTCTCTCGGTAAACCACGATTGTGCTCGCGATGACTTGAACTGTCAAGTCCTATACTTGATGATAAGAGCTGATAGGCCGGGAGTGACCTCTCAGCCAGCCGGGAAGAATAGTATCGACCAGTCGCGAATGACGTTACATTTCACACTACTGAACTGGGAATACTCTTATCTGCGCAGCTTGAACTTGGCTCCGTGCGCCCATCTGCCAGACTTGACTGTCCGCAGTGTCGTAACTACATTCAACATGAATCGTCAAGTTAAGCCGACCCTTTTACCGCAAGGTCCCATGACCGACGAACCGCGCCAAGACACCACAAAGCCGCCGGTCGAGTGGCTCACCTCCGAGGAGCTGAGTTCGTGGCTGTCCTTTGTCCGCTTGATGACCTGGCTCCCCTGGTCGATCGATCAGCAGCTGCAGCGTGACTCGAAGCTCGGAATGGTGGAGTACCAGGTGCTGGCAATGCTGTCCGAGAGCCCCGAGCGAACCATGCGGATGAGCGCGTTGGCGGAGGTGACCAACGCGTCGCTCTCACGTCTCTCGCACCTCGTGAAACGCCTGGAGGGGCGGGGTCTGGTTCGTCGCGAGCCTGATCCCGCGGACGGGCGCTTCACAAACGCGATTCTGACCGAGAAAGGTTTTGAGACGCTCGCCGAAGCGGCGCCGGGGCATTTGGCCCACGTGCGATCGCTCGTCATCGACGTCTTGTCGCCGGAGCAGCTACGACGTCTGGGGCGTGACGCTGACCGCATCATGTCGCGCATTGACACGTCCGGAGTTGGCTAGGCCGAGGCCATGTTCGTTGACGCGGAGGATTTCTTCTTTAGCTTGAGGAAGAAGCCCATCTCCTCAGAGGGGAGACCCATGAGATCGAGGAACACACCTCAGGGCAGCGGCACAGCGAAGTCCTGGGCGAAATCGCACTCCACGCGCCCGACAAAGCCGGGGCCGGGATGCCGCCCGCATCATGGGCGCATCGACACCTCACGGGCGACACGGGCGGAGGAATCCGCACATACCCTGTGATCCGGTCCTACGCGCCGGACGAGTTCGTCGAGCGATCGAGGCCAACAGCAGGCGCTGAGCCGTCGATGAAAGGAACACCGAGTTCATGACCACGTACGCGGATTTGCCGAACCTGAGTGTGAAGACCGAGCAGGGATTGAGTCTTGCCTATCGCGACACTGGGGGAGATGGCCGCCCCGTGGTCCTTTTCCAACACTTCCGAGGCAACCTCGACAACTGGGATCCCGCTCTGGTCGACGAGCTGGCCGCCGGCAGGCGAGTGATCGCGTTCGACTACGAGGGTGTGGGCGGATCAGAAGGAACCGTCGTACACACGATCGCCGAGACGGCAGCGGGAGCGCTGAGGTTTCTCGACGCACTGAACCTCGACCAGGTCGATCTCCTCGGGTTCTCGATCGGGAGCTTCGTAGCTCAGGAGATCGCGCTCAAACGTCCTTCCGTGGCGAACAGGGTGGTCCTCGCGTCATCGGCTCCGAAGGGCGCGCCGAACATGCACGGATGGGCTGCTGAGGTGATCGGCGCGGTAGGCACGCCCCAGACCTCCCCTGAGGAGTACATCAGTGTCTTCTTTGCGCCTTCTGATGCCAGCAAGAAGGCCGGTCAGGCGGCTCTCGGCAGGATGTACGCGCGGAAGGAGGAGCGGGACACGTCGACAAACTGGGAGTGCGAAGTGAGTAAAGGTCGGGCTTGGTCTCGCTGCGCCAGCAGGCATTCGACGAACTTGAGTTGCGGAGACGCAACTTCGTGCGCGAACCGTGCGCGAAGCAACGATCAACAGGGAGCAATAGCGCGCAACAACGGTCGAGCAATTTTGCCTGTCATCTGGGCATCCCCTGATAACCCCAGCTCACCGAAAGCGGCTGGAAGCGATTCACACGGCTGAGGTCGTGGGTTCGAGTCCCGCAGCGCCCACCACAAAGCTCCGGGATAGGTGATAGGGCCGCCCGAAACGTCCGCCGACCCATGAGCCCGTCGAGGTGGTCAGGACACGCCCACATGCGCCACCAAGAGTCACCCGCAAAGGAGCAACTATTCAGAACCGGTGGGCCGTACCGTTCGCCTCGACCAAGGTGTAGCCGTTGCCCCCGTTGGTGCTGAAGAGCCCGATGATGCCCGAGGCGAGGGGCTTCCCGCCGAGGGACCCGGCGAAACGGGCCTGTCCGAAGGTGAAGACCCCGCCGTCTGAGGCCACCAGCCAATAGCCGATGCCTCCGGGGGCACTGGTCATCCCGATCACGGGCTTGTTGAGCG
>JBPYFR010000036.1:0-2802 GCA_051985685.1 Acidimicrobiales bacterium | reverse complement strand
TGCGACGGTGGGCGGGGCGTCAGGCTGTCTACGCGGCCACGAGCCAGAGGTCGCTCACGATTAGCTCGACTAGTGGAGTCTTGTCACTCTTCCCCCTCCGACATGTTCCATCTCGACAACGACACGGGCCGGATGGGCGCGTCGGCGATATTGATCTGACGCTCTCCTAGGAATTCGCGACCATCACTTTGGGGGAGCATCCTCGTCCCCAGCAAACCGTCGACTGCCAGCGGCGCTCGACGGCGCCCCTTGGAGCCCCCTGGCCATCGCGCGTTTATCGCGCGCCCGGGGTCATTCGTGCCAGTTCGCCGTCGTCCGCACACCCCCTCTCACCAGCCATTATGGTTCATGGGGGTCTGTGGAAAACTGGCTGTTCTACGTTCGCAACGTAGAAGTCGCCGGTTCAAGTCCGGTCACCTCCACCAGTAAAGGGGCTGGTCAGCGGGTTGCGGAAGGCTCCAAGCTCGTCGCGTCATCTAAGACTGCTGGTGGTGGCCAGCCTGGCCATAAGTACGGCGTGTTCCCGCCCGGTCGCCGTCCGCCAAACTGCCGCGCCAGACGGTGCTCTTTGGAATCCCGTTGCGCCACTCGATTCCTCCCGTTACGGGGTTTCCCACCAGGGGCTCGACGGCTCAGATGTGTTCCTGTTCGACTGGGGTGGCCGTTACTGGCTCACCTCATCGGCGGGCGATCGGGTCGTGCTGCGAAGCTCCCCGACGATAGGCGGGCTGGCCGACGCCGTGCCGGTTGTGGTCTGGCAGCCAGGTACCGGAGGCGCCCCGCCGAGCTTTGCGTCGAACGTTTGGGCTCCCGAGTTCCACCGTCTTCAGGGTCCGGACGGCTGGCATTGGTACCTCTACGTCGGCGCCGATCCTCAAGACCTCACTCGGCACCAGATCCTCGTTCTCCAGAGCTATGGCGACGACCCTCGCGGGCCGTACCAGTTCAAGGCCATTCCGCCTCTCCAGCCGTTCGCCATCGACCCCACGGTGGTGTCCGTTGACGGCAGGAACTACCTGATCTATTCCGGGGCCGCGAATCCCCCGTATCCTCAGGATCTCTACATCGCCCGCCTCGAGACTCCGTGGAGCCTGGCGGGACCGCCGGTGATGATCTCGAAGCCCACCTTCGGATGGGAAACCGAGGGGATACCAGTGCAAGAAGGACCCGAGGCTCTCATCCACGGACCGTGGTTGAACGTCATTTATTCGACCAGCTTCTGTGCGGGACCGGAATACAAATTGGGCCGGCTAACGGTGCCGGCCGAGGCGGATCTTCTTGACCCGAAGACGTGGACTGACGCGAAGGTCCCCCAACCCGTCTTCCAGTCGAACCCGGGTCGAGGAGTCTATGGGCCTGGGCACGGCAGTTTCTTCACGTCGCTGAACGGGCGTCAGTGGTGGATGGCGTACGGCGCCTCGACCTCGACGGCCATCACCTCGTGTGCCGGGGGGGTTCCCAGAACCGCACGTGTCCAGCCGATCGACTGGAACGCGGACGGGACACCGAATTTCGGCGAGCCCCGCGCTTTGCCATCTCCCTTGCAGCCACCAGAGGGTGATCCGACCCTCGCTCGCCAGTTCGAGGACGCACCGGTCGCCAGACTCTCTGGCGGTTCAGTCGCGATCGTGCGTGGCGACGCGTTCGTGGGGGGGGAAGCGAGCGAGTTCCAAGCAGACGGCCCGGGGGCCTCGGTCACCTACCGGGTTAGCGTGCCCTCGGGCGCGACGTACCACCTTCTGATACGCATGGCGACCGGCCCTAACTTCGGTAGTGGCCGCCTCGTCGTCAACGGCAGGTCAGCTGCGACTACCTGGAACGCGTTCAGCCCACAGGCAGGAGTTCGGGAGTTCGACCTGGGGTCGCAACGCCTGCCCGGCGGGAGCTCGACCTTCCAATTCGTGGTGACAGGCAAAGCCCCGTTGAGCACCGGCTATACGCTGACCACTGACCAGGTGCTCCTGCGGTGAGGAGTGGGGCTTCCCATGGGCGCGACCTCTGGCACCCTACGGGGCCGCTATGAGCCAACCGAGTGGTGTTCGCGGAGAGCAGCCAACCATTCTTCGCTCATGCGGGGCGAGCGCAATCGGACGACGGGTGAAGCGGACAGGTCGGCCTGCCACGCCGCGATCCGCTCCCGCTTACGAGAAAAGCTGCGGAAGTGCCAGGCGACGATGGACTGAGGCGAGAGCACCTGGCGGAGCGACTCCTGGTTGCCATTGCAGGCCAGCTCGCCTGTGACGACACGTTTCACCGTACGACGCAAGAGCCAGGCGAGGGACAGGAGCCGCGCGTAATCCAGCGCGACGATCAACTCCGTTCGCGGCAACACGACGTCGCGCCAGTGGCCGTAGGCGGTATCGAGCACCCACTCCTCTGACGAAGCGATCCGCGACGCGAGATCGCGCTGCTCGTCTCGGGAGCGCTCGACCCAGTTGGGCAACCAACCGATCTCATCGTCCACCGAATGCCATGGGAGCCCCGTGATCTCACCGATCTGTCGGGCCAGGGTCGTCTTGCCCGAACCCGCAACGCCGTACACGAGAATCCGCCTGGGACCGTCCGTTCCGCCACCTCTGTCTCGGTGCCGATCGGCTCCCCCCGTCACCGACCCATTGTGGCCCAGGATTAACTCGAGAACTGGCGAGCTGCGGCTTCGACGAGCGCCGGTCGAGGTGGGGATGGCTACGGCGCCTCCTTCTGGATCGTGACCCAGTCGCGCGCCTCGAGATACGGCGCGAAGGTGCGGGCGATCAGCTCGAGGTCAGCCCGGGACTTGGGGCGCTTCAACTCGTACACGTG
>JBPYFR010000035.1:0-3596 GCA_051985685.1 Acidimicrobiales bacterium | reverse complement strand
GGACAGAGCTGACGTTGGACTTGCGACTGGCACATCGTCAAGGGGTCCATGGCGGACAACAAACGTTGGGCCTTCGGGCTTGCTCGTTTTACGTCGGATCGACGGCTGAGCTGGAACGCGTCGAAGGTCGCTTGAAGGCCCTGTCAGCGTTTCAAGACCGAAAGCAAGAGGGTGAGGATGGCAGGATCGGATTGGTACAGGGCCACGATCCTGATCGCCTCCCGCTGGCATTCTTGAGCTATGAGCCACCGTTGACCGAAGCGGACTACCGAAGCCTGTTGTCGCTGATCTACGCATGGGACTTGTAACAAAGGAAGATCCATCATGAAGATCGTCGTGATAGGCGGCACCGGGCTCATCGGTTCGAGGCTCGTCAAGAACCTGCGCGAGCGCGGTCACGACGCCGTGCCAGCGTCCCCGGACACGGGCGTCAATACCCTCACCGGTGAAGGTCTTGCGGGGGCCCTTGAAGGCGCGCCGGTCGTGGCGGACGTATCGAACTCGCCATCGTTCGAGGACGCGGCGGTGCTCGAGTTCTTCGAAACATCGACTCGCAACATCCTCGACGCGGAGGCAGCAGCCGGCGTGGGTCATCACGTTGCGTTGTCGATTGTCGGTGCCGAACGGCTCACCGAAAGCGGCTACATGGTGGCGAAGCTCGCACAAGAGAGGCTTATCAGGGACTCGTCTGTCCACTACGCCATCATCCACGCAACACAGTTCTTCGAGTTCGTCACTCGCATTGCAGACGAGGCGCGTGACGGCGACACGGTGCGGGTTCCTCCGGTGCTGATTCAACCGATGGCAGCTGACGATGTCGCCGCTGCACTGCGCGACGTCGTGCTCGCAGCGCCCCTGAACGACACGGTCGAGATCGGCGGGCCCGAACCCATGCGGTTCGAGGATTTCATCCGACAAGGGTTGCGCGCAGTGAAAGATCAGCGCGTCGTCGTCGCTGATCCCGAAGCTCGGTACTTCGGAGCACGACTGAGCGAACGCACCCTCTTGCCGGGTGATGACGCCGAGCTGGGTGCGACCCGCTTCGAAGACTGGCTCAGCCAGCAGGCGCGTGGGGGCCGACGATAACCGTTGGTACCAGGGGTCGGTGAGTCAGAGGAGATCCTCACGCCGAAACGTCATCATGGTGAGCTCCCACTGGCGTGACGGAAAGAGTGGGTCGAGCCTTCTCGTGATCGGCAGGGTCGTCTTCTCGATCGTTGTCTGCAGCGGCGAGAATGGCGACCCTTCGGTTCGACCGCTGCTGAGTGTCTTGCGCAGAAGATTGAGCGTCCGCATGCTCACGTAGGTGGCGAGAGACTCGCTCGATGTGAGCAGCCACCTGTGCCTCCGGCATTCGTGTGCATACCACTCAACCGGCCGGCCGAAGTAGTTCGCGTAGACGCCCGAGCCCAGGTTTCCGGGCGTTCGAGGCGTCGCGGTGTCCTCGAAGAAGACCACATATTGGCTGGCGACTCGACAGATCTCTCCGACCAGAGCCGCCCGTCGGTCGTCGGCGTTGTGTTGCAGGACGGTGACCGTCTTGACCAGGTCGAACTCCCGGTCTTCGTAGGGAAGCGACTGGCCATCTATCAAGGCGATCTCGGCCTCGGGCACGTTCTCCTGCGCCAGCTTCACCATCTCCGGTGATTGGTCGCAGCCGGCCAAGCGCTTGGGGTGCCGTTCGCGAAGATCCTCCAAGCTCTTTCCGGCCCCGCAGCCGACATCGAGGATCGAGAGACCCTCGACGGGCAACTTAGGGAGAAACTGTGTCCTCACCAGCTCGCCCTTGTAGCGGTAGTAGGGGGCGTCGTCTCCAGCAAGGCGATTGCCGTCCCCACGCGACCGGATCTGCTGGCCGACACCGGACCAGTGCTCCTTTGGATCGTGCGGCATACCTGCCACTTTGCCACGAGCTGCGAATCGGCCAGTGGCGTTGCCACGATCTGCGACGCGGGCTTTTGCCGATCTCCGTCAGTCCGGCCGCCCGCTCCACTGTCCGGGCTCGTAATCGCCCGCCGGCTGCCGGGTGATGACGTTCAGCCGGTTGTATGTGTTGATCAGGGCGACGAGACCCACGAGTGCGGCCAGCTGGTCGTCGTCGTAGTGCTTGGACGCGTTCTCCCATGCTTCGTCGCTGACGCCGCCGAAGGCGTCGGCGATCCTGGTGCCTTGCTCGGTGAGTTCGAGCGCAGCACGCTCGGCTTCGGTGAAGACCGTTGCCTCTCGCCACGTCGCGACCAGGTTGAGGCGCACCGAGCTCTCACCGGCGTGTGCCGCGTCCTTGGTATGCATTTCGGTGCAGACGGCGCATCCGTTGATTTGACTGGCCCTGATCTTCACGAGCTCTTGCGTCGCGGCCGGCACGGTCGACTGAGTCACGACCCCACCCGCCGAATTGATGTATTTGGCGAACTTTGCTGTGAGTGGGCTGGTGGAGAAGTTGAGTCGGGCTTCCATGGTCTCTCCTTCGTGGACGGAATACATCTGGTTGACACCCGAGCGAGGCGAAATGTGACAGCGCCGGTGGCGAGACCATATGGTCGGGGCGTGGGGTTGCAAGAGCTCGCTGGAAAGGTTGCAGTCGTGACAGGGGGTGCGGGAGGTATCGGTCGGGCGACCGCCGAGCTGCTCGCAGCCGAGGGCGCACGGGTCGTCGTCGCAGATGTCGACGTGGAGAGCGGTCAAGAGGTCGCACAGCGAGTCGGTGACGCCGCTGTCTTCAAGCAGACTGATGTCAGCGACGCCGATCAGGTGCAGGCGCTGATCGACTTCGCAGGCGATCGATTCGGCGGGTTGGACATCATGTTCAACAACGCGGGGATCGGAAGCCCGCTCAAACGATTTCTGCCGGACGACCTCGAGGACTTCTCTCGCATCATGAACGTGAACCTGTTCGGAGTGATTGCAGGCACTCAGCGTGCGGCCCGATACATGAAGGACCACGGCGGTGGCTCCATCATCAACAACGCGTCCATCGCGGCCGTCAACGCCGGGGCGGGCATGATCTCCTACCGGGCCTCGAAGGCTGCCGTGGCTCACGCCACCAAGTGCATGGCCCTCGACCTCGCGCCCTACGGGATCCGGGTCAACTGCCTCACTCCGGCCCACATCCGCACCGGGATCACGACCTACGAGATGGGGCCCGTTCTGCGCTACATGCAACCGCTCGAACGAGAGGCACAACCCCAAGATGTCGCCAACGCAGTTGTCTTCCTCGCCAGCGAGCGCGCGGCGCAGGTGACCGGCATCGTGTTCCCGATCGACGGTGGGACGACCGCCGGCCCGCCGTTGGCGCAGACGAGGTTGATCATGTCCACGGCGAAGCCGACCGAGGAGGCGAATAGCCCGAGGTCGTGAGGACGAGTGGTCCGAGGCCCGCCGTCAGCTCACGGGTGCGAGCTCGAGGTAGAGGCGCTCCAGGCCACGCAGGAAGAAGGTCGGGAGGTAGTCATACCGACGTGCGCCTGCGGGCCCGTGGTGCTCCTCGGAGATCGTGATGTCCGTTGTCCGATCGAGGAATCGGTTGATCGTCACCCGGCCCTCGGCACGAGCGAGGGGTGCGCCGGCACACGTGTGGATGCCGTGTCCGAACGCGA
>JBPYFR010000034.1:0-4060 GCA_051985685.1 Acidimicrobiales bacterium | reverse complement strand
AAAACCAACACAAAAGGCCCTCAGACCTGGCAGTGCTCGCAGTAGAAGGTGGAGCGCCCGCCCGTCCTGACCTTGACGATCAGGTTGCGACAGCGCCGGCAGGGCTGGCCCTCACGGTCGTAGACCTGGTGCGAGCCCTGGAAGTCACCGATCTCGCCGAACAGGTCGCGGTATTGCTCGTCCGCCAACGAGGACCCGCGGTGCTTGATCGCATCGGCCAGCGTCTCGACGATGGCCCGGTACAGACGACGGACCTCGGTCGCGGTCAGCGAGTCCGCCGGACGGTCATACCTCAACCCTGCCTGGTAGAGCATCTCGTCGGAGTAGAGGTTGCCGATGCCGGCCGTGAAGCTCTGGTCCATCAACAGGGCCTTGATGCCACCCGAGTGCTGGTGCAATAGGACCCCGAACCGGTCCCAGCTCATGAGGTCCTCTATCGGGTCGAAGCCGAGGTGGGCCAGCTCGGGAATGGCTTTGCGGATGGCCGCTCCGTCCCCACCGGCCGTTCCCGACACTGGCGACAAGGGTGTCCCGTCAGGCCGCAACGGCGGCGTCGACACGAACAGCTCCCCGAACGTCCTCGGGTCGACATAACGGAGCTCGCCGCCTTGGGTGAAGGTGATAGTGACGTGCGTGTGCTTGGGCTTGGGGTCCTTCAGCGACTTCACCCGCAGCAGCTGCCCGCTCATCCCTAGATGCACCACCAGCGTGTCGCCGGTGTCGAGCGTCAACAACAGGTACTTGCCGAGCCGGCCGACCGACTTGATGACGTGGCCTTCGAGCAGTGCACGGAAATGCTTGGCCGAGGGGTGGCGGCGAACCGATCGCCCGTTGGCGACCGAGACGGCCTTGATCTTGCGCCCCACGACCTCGCGCGCCAGGTCCTGGCGCAGCGTCTCGACTTCGGGCAGCTCAGGCACTGTGGAGGACCTCCCAGGCATTGCGGGCGGCCTCTTGTTCCGCGTCCTTCTTCGAGCGCCCGGTGCCGGTCCCGCACAGCTGGCCGGCCAAGAAGACCTCGGCCACATATGCCCGGTCGTGGTCCGGTCCGGAGCCGACCACCACATAACGGGGCGTGCCCTCGCCGTCGCGCACCGCCTTCTCCTGGAGGCGGCTCTTGTGGTCGAAGTCGTCGGGCTCCTCTGCGGCGCGGGCGATGGCGTCCCCGAGCTCACGCAACACCAGGTCTTGGGCGGCCTCCCAGCCGCCGTCGAGGTAGACCGCTCCCAGGATGGCCTCGAAGGCGTCGGCCAGAATCGAAGCCTTGGTCCGGCCACCTGATCCCTCTTCGCCCCGGCCCAACAGGAGGACCTCACCGACGCCCAACCGGCGGCTGACGTGGGCTAGCACCCGCGTGTTCACGACGGCGGAACGGACCTTCGCGAGCTTCCCCTCCGGGAACTCCGGATACTGCTCGTAGGTGTACCGGGCCACGATCAGGCCCAACACGGCGTCGCCCAGGAACTCGAGCCGCTCGTTGGACGGCGCCCCACCCTCCTGCTCGCCGCACCAGCTGCGATGGGCCAGCGCGCGCTGCAGCAGGCTCACATCGTCAAAGCCGTACCCCAGTCGATCGGCCAGGTGAGTCGCGCCTTCGGCGCCCGGGTCAGCCTGCCTCGAGCTTGGCGTAGACGTAGTCAACTGCGTCCCGGACCGTTCGCAGGTCCTCCAGATCCTCATCGTCGATGCGGAACCCGACCGTCCGCTCCCCCAGCTCCTCTTCCAGCGCCTCGACCAGCTCTATTAGGGCCAGCGAGTCAGCGTCGAGGTCCTCGACGAAGGAGGCACCCTCGGTGATCGTCGACGGGTCCGTCTCGAGGATGTCGGCCAGCTGGTCCCGGATCAGCTCGAACACCCCGTTGCGGTCGAGCGGGCCCTGATTCGTGTGGGTCTCGGCTGGCACGTGCACAGTGTACGTGTCACGAGCCCAACACCGCCCGTTTATTGCACTTGAACAGGGAGTTCAGTCAGATTCCGTCGCGCGCACCGCGACCGCCACATGGTCCGCCAGGCCCCTCGTGGCGCACTCGTGCGCCAACAGAATCGCGTTGAGCATCGCGGTGGCGTTGGATGACCCGTGGCTGATGACGCAGACCCCGTCGACGCCGAGCAGCATGGCCCCGCCGGTGTTCTCCGGCTCGAGCTCGGCCGCCAACGGAAGCAGGTACGGGAGCAGCACGTCGGCGGCTGCCTTCGTTGCATCATCGGTTGCAAAGACCCCGAGGAGAGTGTCGAAGAGGAAGCGCAGCGAGCCCTCGAGGGTCTTGAGGGCCACGTTCCCGGTGAAGCCGTCGGTCACGACGACGTCCGCCGGCGAAGGCAGCAGGTCCCTGCCCTCCAGGTTGCCGACGAATTCGAACCCAGCTTCCCCGCCTCCGCTGCCTTCCCCGCCTCCCCCGCCGGCCGCATCCCGCACGGCGGGCTGCGCCGACAGCAGGCTGTGCGTCTCTTTAACGAGCCCGGTCCCTTTGGACGGCTCCTCGCCGATGGAGAGCAGTCCGACCGTCGGCGAGTCCGTGCCGAAACGAGCCGACACGTACGCGGCCCCCATCTGGGCGAACTGCACCAGCATGGCCGGGCTGCTCTCTGCGTTGGCGCCTGCGTCCACCAAGACGGCCGGTGTCCGGCCGAGCCGAGGCAACGGGGTGGCGATGCACGGTCGCACCACGCCGGGGAGACGTCCCATCCGCAAGAGAGCCGACGCCATGGTGGCCCCGGTGTTGCCCGCCGACACCATGGCCGATGCTTTCCCGTCGCGCACGAGCTCGGCGGCCCGTACCAACGACGAGTCCTTCTTGCGGCGCACCCCGCCCGCAGGGTCCTCGTCCATGGCGATGACCTCGGTGCAGGCGACGAGCTCAAGGCCGCCGGTGTCGCCCACCTGGTCCGGCGGACCCACCAGCACGACACCGACACCGTGCTCCTCGAAGGCGCGGCGCGCCCCGGCGACGATCTCGGCGGGGGCCTTGTCGCCACCCATGGCATCGACGGCGACAGGCAGGCGGGCCAGCGTCTCGGGCGCCGGACGCTCGCGCCTGCGGCTCACGTCACCCGCCTTTTCGGCTCACATCAACCAAATCGCTCAAAATCAGTCGACCTCGACTGCTTGCCGACCTTTGTACCAACCACAGCTCGGGCAGACGACATGCGGCGTCTTGGACGCCTGACAGTGCGGGCACACGCTGCGGGGCGGGCGGTGCAAGCTCCAGGCCGCGGCGCGGTGGCTGCGGCCCTTGGCCTTGGACCTCTTCTTCTTGGGGACGGCCATGGAGGGTCTCCAGCGATCGAATCGAGCGATTCCGGTGACGCGCCGACCGGGCGGATCGGCTACCGGAGCACGTCGAGGTTAGCCCACCGGGGGTCGCGTGGGGCGACACAGCCGCACGTGCCCTCGTTTCGGTTGGCCCCGCATTGGGGACACAGCCCGGCGCAGTCCTCCCGGCAGAGGGGGGCCATCGGCAACTCGAGCACGACGGCGTCGCGTACCAAGGGCCCCAAGTCGATCGTGTCTTCGACGATGGGGTAGAAGTCCTCGTCCGCCGTCGTCCCGCCGGCGGGTTCCCCGAACCGTTCGTGCACACTGATGCGCAGCTCACCGGAGACGGGTTCGGCGCAACGCCGGCAGATCCCCTCCCAAGGGGCAGTGACGGTGCCCGCCGCTTCGATCCCGCCCTCGAAGGGGGTCAGGGTCACGTCGATCTCCGCCTCGGCGCCGGTCGGCACGACGCTGCGCCCGGCGTCGATGCCTGCCTCGTGCAGCGGACCGGCCAGGGCGACCTCGCCGCGACGCACTTCGTGCTGAGTGTCACGCGGGGAGCGGCGCAGCCGGGCGACATGGACGACGAAGGGGTGGGCGGCCACTAGGGCTTGTCCTGGTCGAAGAAGCCGTCCTCCTCGGGTGCCGGCTCATCCCGTCTCGCGCTCACCAATGGCGCGGCAAGTTTGGCCCGGCCGGCGTGCACCGTCCGAGTCAGGCGCTCCAACACGATCTCCATGCTGGCCAGCCTCTGGTCCACGAAGTCCTCGGCCTGATGCCGCAACGTGCGCGCCTCCTCGTTGG
>JBPYFR010000033.1:0-18399 GCA_051985685.1 Acidimicrobiales bacterium | reverse complement strand
GCATACTCGCTCATGTTGGAGTCGCCAACGATGACGTGCAGCCGGCGGAATCGTTCGGCGTCGGAGTGTGGCTCGTCCCGGGTGTTGATGATCGGCCGGCTGCGCGTCGTGGCCGATGACACTCCCTCCCAGATGTGCTCTGCCCTCTGGCTCAGGCAGAAGACCGCGCCGCGGGCTGTCTGGAGCACCTTGCCGGCACCGGCGAAGATCTGACGGGAGACGAGAAAGGGGATGAGCACCTCGGTGTAGCGGTTGAACTCGTCATTGCGCTCGGTGAGGTAGTTCTCGTGGCAGCCGTACGAGTTGCCGACGGAGTCGGTGTTGTTCTTGAAGAGGTACACCTCGCCCCGAATGCCCTCCTCGCGCAACCTGGCCTGGGCCCCCGTGACGAGCTGGGCGAGGATCCACTCCCCCGCCTTGTCGTGCACGACGACGTCGCCGATCTGATCGCACTCGGGCGTGGCGTACTCGGGGTGGCTCCCGACGTCGAGGTAGAGCCGGGCGCCGTTCTCGAGGAACACGTTGGAGGAGCGACCCCACGAGACCACCCGGCGGAAGAGGTAGCGCGCCACCTCGTCGGGGCTGAGCCGGCGCTGGCCCCGGAGGGTGAAGGTCACGCCGTACTCGTTCTCCACCCCGAAGATGCGCCGTTCCACCGGGCCACCGTACAGCGGGCTATGCCAGGAGTTGCGCCAGCTCTTCCTCGTCGACCCGCCGGAAGGTCCGCCGGCCGTTCTCCCCGCTCAGGATGGCCACTTCGAGGTCAGGGGCGGCCAGCGTCCGCTCCGGGCCCGCGAGCGCGGAGGTAGCCGCCTTGAGCGCGGAGGCCAGGTCCCAGTCGGACCGCCATGCCGCTGCCACCCGCTCGGTGATGGTCTCGGCGTCGCCACCCAGGACGGCAAACCGGTCCTCGTCGGTGATCGTGCCCTCGTAGGCGATGTGGTAGAGCTGGTTGTCGTCCTCGCGGAGCTCCGCGACGAGGATCTCGACTTCCAGCGGCTTCATCTCGTGGGTGAACACGTTGCCGAGGTACTGCGCGTACAGGTTGGCCAGTGAGCGCGCGTCGACGTCCTCCCGGCTGAACGCAAACCCCTTCGTGTCGGCGTGGCGGACACCGGCGACACGGAGCTGGTCGTACTCGTTGTACTTGCCCACGCCCCCGAAGGCGATCCGGTCATAGATCTCGCTGATCTTGTGCAGCGATCGTGACGGGTTCTCCGCCACGATCACGATGCCCTCGTCATACGTGGTGGCGACCAACGACCGACCCCGAGCGATGCCCTTTTGGGCATACTCGGCCCGGTCCTTCATGACCTGCTCGGGCGCGACGTAGTACGGGACGCTCATGACGCGCGCTCGGCTTGCTTGCGGGCGACCAATGCCCCGAAGCGCTCGGCCACCTCAGGTTCTGGGATCTCGCGGTAGCCCGATGCGTCCACTTGCGCGACCAGCGGATAGATGCCGCGGACCGGATCGGGCCCACCGGTGGCGGAGTCCTCCTCGGCGGCGTCGTAGAGCGACTGGACGGCCAGGTCCAAGGCCTCCTCCCGAGGCAACTGTTCGCGCCATCCCAGCTTGATGGTGTTGCGCGCATCGCGTCCGCCGGAGCCGGTGGCCTGGAAGTCCGTGTCCTCGTAGTGCCCGCCCGTGACGTCGTAATTGAAGATGCGTCCCGTGCCTCGGCCGGTGTCGTATCCGGCGAAGAGCGGCACGACGGCGAGTCCCTGCATGGCCAGCGGCAGGTGCTGGCGCACCATCTGGGCGAGCTGGTTGGCCTTCCCCTCGAGGGAGAGGGTCGTGCCCTCGACCTTCTCGTAGTGCTCCAGCTGCACCTGGAAGAGGCGCACCATGTCCATGGCCATGCCCGCCGTCCCGGCGATGGCGACGGCCGAGTGCCGGTCCGCCGGGAAGACCTTCTCGATCGCGTTGTGGGCGATGATGTTGCCGGCAGTGGCGCGCCGGTCCCCCGCCATGATCACGCCGTCCGCATAGCGCAGTGCGACGACCGTCGTGCCGTGGCTCACCGGCAGCGGTGGACTCCCCTCGACCACCCGAGCCGGTTGGTCGGCCCGATCCGTCGTCAAGCGCAGCAGTCCGACGAAGTCCGGGCCCGGATCACGCTCCGGGGGGAAGAGGGGAAGCCCCACCGGTGGCTACTGTCCACCCTTTTGCACGTAGTTCCGCACGAACTCCTCGGCGTTGTCCTCCAGCACCTCGTCGATCTCGTCGAGCAGGTCGTCCAGCTCCGCCTTGATCTTCTCGCCGCGTTCGGAGGTCGCCGGCGCGGCCTCCTCCACCTCGGTCTCCACTTGTGTGGTCCGGGTGGTTCCCTTCTTCTTCTGTTCCTGTTCTGCCATCGTCCGTTTCCGTCCTTCGACTGATCTCGCCTAGGAATTGAGCCGGTTGAGCAGGTCCGCCGGCCCAGTGCTCTGGGCCAAGAGCGCGCCGGTGTGCTCTGCTGTTCCCTTCAGTGGATCCATCATAGGGACGCGCCGCAAGGGATCAGCCCCGATGTCGAAGACGAGCGAGTCCCAGTTGGCGGTCACCACGGCCTCCGGCCAGCGGGCAAGGCACTTGCCGCGGAACCAGGCCCGCGTGCCTCGGGGTGGCTCGCTCACGGCGGCCGTCGCCTCCCCTGGTTGCAGCAGCGTGCGCATGCCCAGCCGCCCGAAGATGGACTTTCCTGGACGGAGGTCGTGGTACTGCAGCGCCAAGGCGGCGAGCCGAGGATCCTTCCAGTCGCACGAATGCCGGTCCATGTAGGCGAGGAGCAGCTCCCGCTTGGCCACCCAGTCGATGGTGTCAGCCAGAGACGAGGGATCCGACTCGAGGCCACCCAACACCGACTCCCAGAGCTCCATCACGTGCTCGCCGATCGCTCCGTCGTCGCCCAGCGACGTCAGGCCGCACTCCTCCGCATACTTGCGGGCCGCGCCGAAGAGCTCCCACTGCAATTCGAGCGCGGTTGCGGTGCTCCCGTCGGTCAGCGCGAGCGGGCGCGAGAGCGAGAGGTCGGCCGACACCTGGTGCAGCGCGCGCACCGGATCCGAAAGGGAGAGGTCACGGGTGGGACCGGCGTCGTCCTCGATCATCGAGAGCACGATCGCAGTCGTTCCGACCTTGAGGAATATGGCGATCTCGGAGAGATTCGCGTCGCCCACGATCACGTGGAGGCGGCGGAACCGTTTCGGGTCAGCGTGCGGCTCGTCCCGCGTGTTGACGATCGGGCGCTTGAGAGTCGTCTCCAGCCCGACGATCTCTTCGAAGAACTCGGCCCGCTGTGAGATCTGGTATTCCACGGTCTCCGAATCGAGCGCGGGCGTCTCCGTGCCGATCTTGCCCGACCCTGTGAAGAGCGTGCGCGAGACGAAGTGGGGGACGACGCCGTCGATCACCCTCGCGAACGGCACGGCCCGGTCCATCATGTAGTTCTCGTGGCAGCCGTACGAGTTGCCCTTGCCGTCCGAGTTGTTCTTGTAGACGATGGGGGCCGGCTGATCCGGAAGGCGCATCGACGCGGCCACCATGGCGCGGCGCAACACCTCTTCCCCCGCCTTGTCGTAGACGAGGCACTCCAACGGAGTGAGGCACTCGGGGCTGGAGTACTCGGGGTGGGCGTGGTCCACGTAGAACCGCGCGCCGTTGGTGAGCACGGTGTTGGCCAGGTGGGTCTCGACCATCGGCGCCAGGGAGCCCTCCCGGGCGAAGCCCCGGGCGTCGTTGCCGGGCGTCTCGTCTTCGAAGTCCCAGCCGATCTGTTGTTCGACGTCGGTGGCGTAGGCGTTGACCAGGACGGAAGAGGCCGCGATCGGGTTCTGCTCCGGACCGGGCGAATGGATGCCGTACTCGGTCTCTATCCCGCAGACCTTCGTGGTCGCCACGGTGTGACCCTAACTTCTAGAGGTACTGGCCGGTGCCCACACGCTCGATCGACCGCCCACCGTGGACCTCTTGGTCGTCGGAGAGCAGCGTACGGACGTAGACGATGCGCTCACCCTTCTTGCCGGAGATCCGGGCCCAGTCGTCGGGATTGGTCGTGTTGGGCAGGTCCTCGTTCTCCTTGTACTCCTGCCGGATGGATTCGACCATGTCGGCCGTGCGGATGCCGCCGGGCTGGCCCGCGATGATCCTCTTGATGGCGAGCTTCTTGGCGCGGCGCACGATGTTCTCGATCATGGCTCCGGACGCGAAGTCGCGGTAGTAGAGGGTCTCCTTGTCACCGTTCTGGTAGGTCACCTCGAGGAACCGGTTCTCGTCCTCCTCCCGGTACATCTCGGCCACCGTCAGCTCGATCATCGCCTGCACCGTCTTGTGCGGATCGCCGCCGCCAACTCGGCTGACCTCCTCCGCGTCGAGGGGCAGGTCCACGGTGAGATAGCGGCTGAAGATCTGACCAGCGGCTTCCTCGTTGGGTCGCTCGATCTTTATCTTCACGTCGAGCCGGCCCGGGCGGAGGATGGCGGGGTCGATGAGATCCTCCCGGTTCGAGGCGCCGATGACGATGACGTCGCGCAGCGACTCCACGCCGTCTATCTCGGCCAGCAGTTGCGGCACGATCGTCGACTCCATGTCGGAGCTGATACCGGTGCCCCGGGTGCGGAAGAGCGACTCCATCTCGTCGAAGAAGACGATGACGGGCATGCCTTCGGCGGCTTTCTCCCGCGCCCGCTGGAAGACCTGGCGGATCTGGCGCTCCGTCTCGCCCACGTACTTGTTCAGCAGTTCGGGCCCCTTGATGTTGAGGAAGAAGCTGCGCACGTTGTCGTTGCCCGTCTTCTCGGCCACCTTCTTGGCCAGGGAGTTGGCGACCGCCTTCGCGATCAGCGTCTTGCCACAGCCTGGAGGGCCGTACAGGAGAATGCCCTTGGGAGCAGGAAGCGAGTATTCGGCGAACAGCTCCCGGTGCAGGTACGGCAGCTCGACCGCGTCGGTGATGGCTTCGATCTGCGTGTCGAGCCCACCGACGTCGTTGTAGGTGATGTCGGGCACCTCTTCGAGGACGAGCTCCTCGCTCTCGAGCTTGGGCAGCTTCTCGATGAGGAGCTGGGTGCGCACGTCCATCAGGAGCGAGTCGCCGGCGCGCAACCTCGTGCCCACCATGTCCTCGGAGAGCTCGGCCACCCGCTCCTCGTCTGCCCGAGCGAAGACCACGCAGCGGCGCCGGTCCTCCAGCTGTTCCTTCAGGGTGACCACCTCGCCCGAGAACTCCCCCTCCCGCACGAGGACCACGTTCAGGCTCTCGTTCAGCACGACCTCGTTGCCTTTGCGGATCCGCTCCGGGTCGATGTCGGGATGCAGGCTCACCCGCATCTTGCGGCCGCTCGAGAACACGTCAACGGTGCCGTCGTCGTTGACCCCGAGAAAGGTGCCGTACGCCGCGGGCGGTTGTGTGAGCTTCTCGACCTCCTCGCGCAGCGATGCCAACTGCTCCTTCGCTTGTTGGAGCGTGAACGTCAGCTTCTCGTTCTGTGAGGTCGCCTGCGCGAGCTGTCCTTTGGAGTCGAGGAGGCGCTCCTCCAGCGCCTGCACGCGGCCGGGGCTCTCTTGCAACCGCCGACGGAGCGCGTGGATCTCGTCCTCGGCATCCGCCAGCTCGGCGCGCAGCGCTTCGACCTGGGGACCAGCGTCGTCGGGAGTTGCACTCACTGCACCTCACCCTACCCTTCGCCTTCCGCGGATTTGGCCAGCAACGTACATGTCTGTCCGTGCACCGGCCACGCGGGCCCGGACGGGTACGATGGAGGTATCCGCCGGGCCGGATTGACGGTTCGCGGGAGGCCTCACTACGGTCCAGCTTGGGCCGTCGGGCGGTTCGACAAGGGAGATGGCACGAACATGAAGGTCTGGATCGACCAGGATCTCTGCACAGGCGACGGGCTGTGTGAGGAGATCGCGCCGGCCGTGTTCACCCTCCTCGACGACGGGCTCGCCTATGTCAAGGAGGAAGACGACATCAAGAACGAGCCGGGCGGGTCCGCAGGCATGGCCGCGGTGCCCGGGGATCTGGAGGACGCCGTCGTCGAGGCCTCGGAGGAGTGCCCGGGCGAGTGCATCTTCATAGAGCGGGACTGATCCCGGGGTCGGGCGCCCGCCCGACTGAGGTGCAGGCCGACTAAGGCTCGAGCGCCCCGCCCACGAGCGCCCGGATCTCCTCGTCGGAGATCCCTTCTGCGTCCTGGGGTCGGATCCGGATCGTGCTCTTCCCGCTCAGGAGTGACGGGTGGCGAGTCACGAATCCACCGTCCCGGTCGCGCCGCCATCCGTAGAGCGACACGCCGTGCTTCCACACACCGAGGTTGAGCCGCCGCTTGCCCAGCCGGTACGCGGGCATGTCGTAGGCCAACGTGAGCTGCGCGTCGGGGTGCGCACCCATGATCAGGCCATGGATGCGGTCGAACAGCTGCCGGTGCTCCGGTGCGACGGCGGCGATGTACTCCTCGACCGATCGATCCATCCGCCCCATTGTCCCGCGGGGCGCCGACTCGCGCTCATCCCACCGGTCCGTCGGCTCGCGCCACGCCCCACGGTCACCCCTCGAGGCGCCTCGCGGTGGTCAGGAAGCCTGTATGCCCGACCATGCGATGGTCCGGCCGGACCGAGCGCGCCTCGACGTGCCAGGTACGGCGCATGATCTCCTGCGTCTCGGCCAGTCCGAACGGCACCTCGGGGTCGTCCAGAGCCTGGCGCAGCAGTGCCGTCTGATTGATGGTCGGGAGATACGCCAGCAGGATGCCGCCCGGCCGCAGTGCCCCGGCGGCCGCGACCACCACCCGATGCGGCTCGGGCATGTCGAGGAGGATGCGGTCGAGATCCGTTTCGTCGATGCCGTCTCTCACGTCCCGGATCTCGACCCGGTAGCTCGTCTGCTCGCCGAGGGCGCTGGCGACGTTGCCCCGGGCGCGTTCGGCGAAGTCCTCGCGCAGCTCGTAGCCGACGACGGACGCACCGGCCCGGAGCACCGTCATGGACAGCGCTCCGGAACCGACCCCCGCCTCCAGCACCCGCACCCCCGGGGAGATGTCGGCGGCGATGAGGATCGCCCCGAGATCCTTGGGGTAGATGACCTGGGCGCTGCGCGGCATCTTGAGGACGACGTCGCCGAGCGTCGGCCGCAGCACGAGGAAGCGTCGGCCGGTGGAACTGGCGACGGCCGCGCCCTCGCCGCAGCCGATGAGGTCGTCGTGCGCCAGGACGCCGGCGTGCGTGTGGAAAGTGGCGCCCGGCACCAGGGTGAGCAGGTAGCGCCGTTCCTTGGGGTCGACGAGGAGCACGCGCTCCCCCGCCGAGAGCGGGCCCCGCACGCGCTCAGGCGTCGATGGCCGTTGGGGCGTTGTGGTCGCGGACGGTGATGACCAACTGCTCTCCGGGCGAGACCGTCACGCTCGAGACCACGCTGGTCCGGTCGTTCAGGACACGGCGCAAGAAGAACGTGGCGCCGGCGATCAAGAACCAGTACCAGTAGCCACCGAGCCCCCTCCGCACCCCAGCCCGAAGGAGACGGCGCAGCAGGACGTCCAGCACTAGAGCCGCCTGATCTCGACGACCGCCGAGGTCGAGCGGCCGCGGCGGCGACCGGCCAGGAACGCGAACGCGATCACCAAGATGGCGGCGGCCCCGGCGACGACCAGCCCGCGGGGCGCGGCCGCGCGCGCGGAGGCCCCGCCCTCCCCTACCACCTGCGAGTACGCCGCCTGCAGGTCCTCGCGCGTGATGATCCGCCCGTTGCTTCCCGCTTTTGTCCTCGTGCCAGCCATCAGCTCACTTCCTCCTGTGTCGAAGCCGAAGTCTCCGCCGGTGCCGGGGCCGGAGTCTGCGCCGGTGTTGCGCCCTCGGGCCGCCGGGTCTTGGCCGGGCCGGCCGTGATGCGCCAGACGGCGACGCCGATCACCGCCAGGCCGAGCACCATGACCGCAACGTAAGGCACCCAGGACCAGTTCCCGTGCAGCGCGGTGCCCGTCTCCGTCTGGAGCAGGCGCAGCACGCCCACGAGGATCATCAGGATCCCGCCCGCCAGGAAGAACGAGCCGGCGATCCCCATGTAGAGGAACCTCCCCAAGCCCTTCAGCGGCCGGACCGTCTCCTGCCTGAGGTAGTCGAGCGTCAGCTGGAACGCGTCGTCCCCGGCGTAGCGGAGGCCGTGGCGGCCGTTTTCGGACGGCTGGCCCCGGCCGTTCTCTGACTGTTGTGCCATGTGACCAGCAATCCTGGTCGGTGGGCCGTCGGTGTGCAAGAACCCCCGGCTGCCGCTTCAGTCGCGGTCTCTGAACACGTACGTGGAAGTGGCCCTGGCCACGAGCCGCTCTCCGCCCTCCCCGGCGGTCCGAGCGAGGATGCTCGCCTCCACGAAGGCCACCCGGCGCCCGCCCGAGACCACCTGCGCGGTGCAGGTGAGGTCCGCACCCGGCGGGACGGCGGCCAAGAAGCTGATCTTCATCTCGGCGTTGGCGGCGAACACAGGGCGGCCCTCGACGAACGTGACTGCAGCGGCGCCCATGGCCGAGTCGGCGAACGCACCCAGGAAGCCCCCCTGCATGATCCCGGCCGGGTTGGCGAACCGCTCGTCGGCCCGCATGCGCCAGATGCACCTCCCCGGCACCGACTTGTCCACGCAGGTCATGCCCAAGGTGAGATCGCTGTTGGGCGGAACCTGCATGCGGGAGGCCATGACGGATGGAATCTACCGACGTCCCGGGTGGCATAAGGCCGGTGAATTTGGGCAGAGGGTTAGGGTTCTTGCCATGACGTTGCGTACCTCCCCACCCACCGTTGTCCAGGACCCCACCCTGGTGCAGCTCGGCATCAACGTCATCCGCGGGCTGGCCATGGACGCGCCGGAGAAGGCCAATTCGGGTCACTCGGGCACGGCCATGGCACTGGCGCCGCTCGCGCACGTGCTCTGGACGCGGATCATGCGCTACGACCCCCTCGCACCCGAGTGGCCGGACCGCGACAGGTTCGTCCTGTCCTGCGGCCATGCCTGCATCCTCCAGTACGCCATGCTCCACCTGACCGGCTACGACCTCTCCCTCGAAGACCTGCGCCAGTTCCGTCAATGGGGCAGCCGGACTCCCGGACACCCCGAGCACCTGGACACCGCCGGGATAGAGGTCACGACGGGGCCGCTCGGCCAGGGGTTCGCCAACTCCGTGGGCATGGCATTGGCCGAACGGGTCGTGCGGTCACGCTTCGGGAGCGACGTCTGCGACCACCGCACCTACGTGATCGCCAGCGACGGCTGCATGATGGAGGGCATCTCGCACGAGGCGGCCTCCCTGGCCGGGCACCTAGGCCTGGGCCGCCTCCTTGCGTTTTACGACGACAACCACATCACGATCGACGGCCCCACCGAGCTGACCTACGACGACGACGCGGTCAAGCGCTTCGAGGGGTACGGATGGCGGGTGCGCAACCTGGGCGAGATGGCGAACGACGTCGACGGCCTCGAGGCGGCCATCCGCGAGGTCCTGGACGTTCCCGCCGACGGACCCGAGGCCAGGCCGACGCTGCTGATCCTGCGCAGCCACATCGGGTGGCCGTCGCCGAAGCTCACCGACACGAAAGACGCCCACGGCACGCCGTTCGGTGCCGACGAGATCCGCGTGACCAAGGAGATCCTGGGGCTCCCGCCGGACGAGACCTTCTGGGTTCCCGACGAGGTGCTCGAGTTCTATGGACAGCAGACCCGGCGCGGGGCGGCCGAACGGGCGGACTGGGAGGCGCGCTTCGCGGCGTGGGACGGGGACCGGGTCGCCTGGGCGGCCGCACAGGCCGGCCGCGGTTTGCCCGGCTGGGCCGACCACCTGCCGTCGTTCGAGGCCGGAACACAGCTGGCCACGCGGCGCGCCTTGAACCAGTGCATCGACGCCACCGCGGCGGGGCTGCCCGGACTGGTGGCCGGTTCCGCGGACCTCACCGGCAACAACGGCGTCGCCGTCAAGGGAGCCGAGCTCCAAGGTCGGGAGACGCCGGGCGGCGCGCAGCTGCACTACGGCATCCGCGAGCACGGCATGGGCGCCGTGATGACCGGCATGGCACTGCACGGCGGCATCCTGCCCGTCGGGGGGACGTTCTTCGTCTTCTCCGACTACATGCGGGCGGCCGTCCGCCTGGCGGCGCTGAGCCGCGCCCACGTCATCTACTCGTGGACACACGACTCCATCGGACTGGGCGAGGACGGGCCGACGCACCAGCCGATCGAGCAACTGATGTCTCTGCGGGCGATGCCGGGCTTGACGCTGGTGCGGCCGGCCGACGCCAACGAGACCGCCGTCGCCTGGCGCGCCGCTGTCGAGGCCGACGGGCCGGTCGGCCTGATCCTGACCCGCCAGAACATCCCCGTGCTCGAGGGGACGGCCCTCGCCGCGGCCGAAGGAGTCATCCGCGGCGGCTATGTGCTCTCTGACCCCGAAGGACCGCCTGCCATCGTGCTCGTCGGCACGGGCAGCGAGGTCCAGCACTGCGTCGGGGCGGCGGCAACCCTCGCCGCCGGCGGCATCGCGGCGAGGGTGGTCTCCCTCCCTTGCTGGGAGTGGTTCGGGCAGCAGCCGGACGAGTACCGGGCGACCGTGCTGCCGCCGGGCGTTCCCGTCCTCAGCATGGAGGCCGGAGCGACGCTGGGTTGGGAGCGCTACGCAGACGCCTCCATCGGGATCGACCGTTTCGGCGCGTCCGCCCCGGTCGAGGTGGTGATGGAGCAGTTCGGGTTCACCGCCGCTCACATGGCGGAGCGAGCACGCGCGTTGCTGGGCCGGCCCGGGACGTGAGATCGGGGCCGGCCGCGCCGACGACCGCGCCGAGGGTGGCAGGCTGGAGGGCGAGGAGAACGCACACGACAACGCATTCGACAACGCACTCGGGCGACCGACGCTCGGGCGACGGAAGGGGGTTCGCGCCATGACCCGACTCCGAGACCTCTATGACATCGGCGGCCAGAGCCCGTGGTTGGACAACTTGCGCCGGGACTGGATCGAGGACGGTCAGCTGGCCCAGCTGCTCGAGCTCGGCGTCCGGGGCATCACCTCCAATCCGACCATCTTGGCCAAGGCCATCAGTGGACAGGACACCTACGACGACCAGTTCCGTGCCCTGATGAGGGACCACACGGTCGAAGGGGCCTACTGGGAGCTCGCCATCACCGACATCCTCCACGCACTGAAGATGCTGCGCCCCCTTTACGACGAGAGCGACGGCGAAGACGGCTACGTCTCCTTGGAGGTGTCCCCGGCGCAGGCACACGAGACCGAGGCGACGATCAAGGCGGCCCGCGACCTCCACGCCCGCGTTGCACAACCCAACCTGTTCGTCAAGGTTCCGGCCACACGCGAGTGCGTCCCAGCGATCGAGACGCTGATCGGGGAGGGTCACAACATCAACGTCACGCTCATCTTCGGGATCGACCGCTACGACGAGGTGATGGATGCCTACCTCAGCGGGCTCGAGGCTTTGGTGGCGGCGGGACGGGAGGCCGAGCTGTCCCACGTCGCCAGCGTGGCCTCGTTCTTCGTCAGCCGGGTCGACACCGAGGTGGACCGACGCCTGGAGACTCTGGCCGGCGGCGAAGACGGTGACCCCGCCGTGCTGGGTCTGCGGGGAACCGCCGCGGTGGCCCAGGCCCGGGTGGCCTATCAGCATTTCAAGCGCATGTTCGCCGGGGAGCGCTGGGAGGCGCTGCGGGTGAAAGGGGCGCGGGTGCAGCGGCCACTGTGGGCGTCGACGTCGACCAAGAACCCGAAGTACTCGGACCTGCTCTACGTCGACAGCCTGATCGGGCCCTCGACGGTGAACACCATGCCCGAGGGCACGCTGCACGCGTTCGAGGACCACGGGACGCTGCACCGCACCGTGGACGCCGACCCCGACGAAGCGTCGGTGGCCCTGGCGCGGCTCGGGGACGCGGGCGTCGACATGAAAGACGTCGAGCAGACGCTCGAGGACGAGGGGGTGCACTCCTTCGCCAAGTCCTTCGAGGAGGTCCTGCAGTTGCTCGGCGACAAAGCCGCTACCTTCTGAACCGCGGCATCGAGCCGCGGCCGTGACGGCCGCGACGACCGAGAGGAGCGCGCATGAGGATCGGCATGATCGGCCTGGGCAAGATGGGGGCCAACATGACCGAGCGCCTACTCAAGGGTGGGCACGAGGTCGTGGCGTACGACCTGAGCTCCGATGCCCTGAAACAAGTGGCGCGCAAGGGCGCCGAGACGGCGTCGTCGCTGGCCGACCTCGCCGGGAAGCTCAGCGCGCCGCGGGCGGCGTGGGTGATGCTCCCGGCCGGCACGGTGACGAACTCCACGATCGACGAGCTGGCCGGTCTCTTCTCGGCCGGCGACGTCATCGTCGACGGCGGCAACTCCAACTACAGAGAGGCGCAGGAGATCGCCTCCCGACTCGACAAGAACGGCATCGGCTTCGTCGATGCCGGCACCTCGGGAGGCGTGTGGGGCCTTACCGAGGGGTACTGCCTCATGGTGGGCGGCACCAAGGAGGCCGTGAGGGTGGTCGAGCCCGCGCTGCGCACGCTCGCGCCCGAGGGCGGTTACGCGCACGTGGGCCCAGCCGGTGCGGGCCACTACGTGAAGATGGTGCACAACGGGATCGAGTACGGGC
This sequence comes from Acidimicrobiales bacterium, assembly GCA_051985685.1. Taxonomy (GTDB): domain Bacteria; phylum Actinomycetota; class Acidimicrobiia; order Acidimicrobiales; family RAAP-2; genus Bog-473. The sequence continues at coordinate 5,796 of JBPYFR010000033.1, read as the reverse complement.
TCATGCAGGCCTACGCCGAGGGCTTCGAGCTCATGGGCAAGGCCACCGAGTTCGACCTCGACCTGCACGAGATCGCCTCCATTTGGCGTTACGGCTCGGTGGTTCGCTCCTGGCTGCTGGACCTGGCCGAGCGCGCGCTGCGGCCGGGTGCGGGCTTCGAGGAGATCAAGGGCGTGGTCGCCGACTCCGGCGAAGGCCGCTGGACGGCGCTCGAGGCGATCGACCGCCATGTGCCGGCGCCGGTGATCGCGACGTCGCTCTTCACCCGCTACGCCTCGCAGGACCCGGACTCCTTCCAGCTCAAGATGGTCGCCGCGCTGCGCAACCAGTTCGGCGGCCACGCCGTCACGCTGGAGAGCGGCGAGCAGGGCATGGAGACCGAGACCCCGACGCCGTAGCCGCGTGAAACCGGTGCTGACTCCCGTCGACGACGTTCCGCGCGCCTTCGCGCGCACGGTGGTCGAGGCCTTCGGCGCGCGCCCGGGCCCGCGCTTCTCGCTCGTGCTCTCCGGCGGCCCGACGGCCCGGAAGTGCTACGAGGAGCTGGCGAAGACCGACGCGGTGGACTGGTCGCTGGTTGACATCTACGTCGGGGACGAGCGCGTCGTCCCGCCCGACGACGAGGACGCGAACCAGCGGCTGATCAAGGAGGCCTTGCTCGACCGGGTCGGACCGGTGGGCTCGTTCTCGCCGATGCCCACCGAAGGCGCGGCCGAAGAGGACGCCGCCGCCTACCAGCGCGTGGTCGCAGGGGTGCTGGCCGGGCCGGGCTTCGACCTCGTCCACCTCGGCATGGGGCCCGACGGCCACGCGGCGTCGCTGTTCCCGGGTGCGCCCACCCTGGAGGCGCGCCCCGACGAATTCGTGCTGGCCACCGATGACCCCAATGGTGTCAATCCGCATCCCCGTTTGACGCTGACCCTGCCCGCCATCAACGCAGCGCGGCTGGCGGTCTTCACGGTCGCGGGCGAGTCCAAGGCGCCGGCGGTGGCCGCGCTGCTGCGGGGGGACGACATCCCCGCCGCTCGGGTGCACGCAGCCTCCACCGTCTGGCTGGTCGACGGGCCCGCTCGTGGTGATCCGGGGTGATCCGGGGTGATCCGCCCGACCCGCGGTGATCGGTCCCGGCGCCACGTAGATTGACCGCGATGCTCTCCGACGCCGACCTCCTCCGAGCTCCGCTGGCCGACCTGACCGCGCTCGCGTGCAGCGTGCGTGACGAGGCGCACGGTCGGCGGGTCACGTTCTCGCCCAAGGCGTTCATCCCGCTCACGATGCTCTGCCGCGACCGCTGCGGCTATTGCACCTTCGCCAAGGCACCCGCCCGGCTGGCATCGCCCTACCTCACCCCCGAGGAGGTCCTCGCCCTGGCGCGGGCCGGACGCGAGGCCGGCTGCCACGAGGCTCTCTTCACCCTCGGCGAGCGTCCCGAGCTGCGTTACCCGCTCGCGCGCGACTGGCTGGCGGCGCACGGGCACGCGTCCACCGTCGACTACCTCGCGCACGTGTGCCGGCTCGTCCTGGAGGAGACCGGCCTTCTCCCCCATGCCAACGCCGGGGCGCTCTTCGGTGACGAGCTCGCCCGGCTGCGCGAGGTCTCGGCCAGCCAGGGGATGATGCTCGAGTCGCTGGACCCGGGCTTGGCTGCGCACCGCAACGCACCGGACAAGGATCCCGCCCGGCGCCTGGCCACGCTCGACGCGGCCGGCACGCTGGCCATCCCGTTCACGACGGGGATCCTGGTCGGGATCGGCGACGACCGGACGACGCAGTTGGCTGGGCTCCGGGCGATCGCCGACGCCCATTCCCACCACGGACACGTGCAGGAGGTGATCGTGCAGAACTTCCTGCCTAAGACCGGCACGGCGATGGCGCGCGCCGAGCCGTGCCCGGCCGAGGATCTGCGCTGGGCCATTGCGGCGGCCCGGCTCGTGCTGCCGCCCGACGTGCACGTGCAGGCGCCCCCGAACCTCTCGGACGACCTCGCGTCCTTGCTGGGAGCGGGCATCGACGACTGGGGCGGCGTGTCCCCGGTCACGGCGGACCACGTGAACCCCGAGCGGGCCTGGCCCGCCCTCGACGTGCTGCGCGCCGCCACCGAGCAGGCCGGCCACGTTCTGGCGCCCCGGCTGACCGTGTACCCGGAGTACGCGCGCGACCCCGAGCGCTGGCTCGACCCCGGGCTCCGGTTCGCGGTCCTCGACGCCTCCGACGCTGAGGGCCTGGCCCGCGACGCCGACTGGTGCTCGGGCGGCGAGACCGCCCCGCCGCCGTTGCTGTCCGGCCCGGCGCATCCCGATCGGGCGAAGCGTCGGGGTGGGGCCGAGCGTGTGGGTGGGGCCGTCGCGGAGGTGCTCAGCGGCGTGTCGATGGGCCAGGAGGTCGGTGTCGAGGAGATCGTCACCCTGTTCGGCGCGCGGGGGCCGGAGGTGCGGATGGTGGCCGAGGTGGCCGACGCCCTGCGCGCGGCGGCCGCGGGCGATGCCGTCACCTTTGTGCGCAACCGCAACATCAACTATACGAACGTCTGCACGTTCAAGTGCCGCTTCTGCGCGTTCTCCAAGGGCCCCTTGTCGCTGAACCTGCGGGGCGCCCCCTACCTGCTCGAGCTGGACGAGATCACGCGCCGGGTGGCTGAGGCCGAGGCGGAGGGAGCGACCGAGGTCTGCCTGCAGGGTGGCATCCACCCGAGCTTCGACGGCGAGTACTACCTCCACGTCCTCGGTGCGGTTCGGGCGGCGTCGGAGCGCATCCACATCCATGGATTCACCGCGCTCGAGGTCACCGAGGGGGCGCGCCGCTCGGAAGTGCCGCTGGCCGAGTACCTGATTCGGTTGCGCGACGCCGGGCTGAAGACGTTGCCCGGCACCGCGGCCGAGATCCTCGACGACGAGGTGCGCGCCGTCCTCTGTCCCGACAAGGTCGACACCGAGCAGTGGCTAGAGGCGCACCGGACGGCGCACGCGGTGGGCCTGCGCTCCAACATCACGATCATGTTCGGTTCGGTGGAGCACCCCCTCAGCTGGGCCCGGCACATCGTGCGCACCCGCGACCTGCAGCGCGAAACGGGCGGCTTCACCGAGTTCGTGCCGCTCCCCTTCGTGCACATGGCCGCCCCGATCTACCTGCAACGACGGTCGCGCCGAGGGCCGACCTTCCGCGAGGCGCTGCTCATGCACGCCGTGGCGCGCATCGCGTACGCGGGCGACATCGACAACATCCAGGTGAGCTGGGTCAAGATGGGCCCTGAGGGCGCGCGCCAGGTGCTCCGGGCGGGGGCGAACGACCTGGGCGGCACCCTGATGGACGAGAACATCTCCCGGGCCGCGGGCGCCCGGCACGGCCAGCGGATGGGCGTCGAGGACCTGGAGGGGATCGTGGCGCCGCTCGGGCGCCCGCTGGTGCAGCGCTCGACGCTGTACGCGCTGGCAGGCGCTGGCACACCGTCGGACGCGTGAGCGTCGAGGCCGAGCACGACGCCCGGCGACGGGCCTTCGACGCGCTCTTCCAAGAGCAGGCGCTGTCCCCTGCGCAGTCCCGCGAGCTCGAAGCGATGATCGGAACGCTCGGCGAGATGGCGCGCGAAGGCACGTCCGTGGGCGACCTCAAGATCGCCCACGCCGCCCTGGGCGAGATGGCGGAGGCGTTCCGGGTCTTCCGCCCCTACCGTCACATCCGCAAGATCACGATGTTCGGCTCGGCGCGCACCCGGCCCGAGGACCCGGTGTACGTCCTCGCCCGCGACCTGGCGGAGCGACTCGCCGCCGCAGATTGGATGGTGGTCACCGGCGCCGGCCCGGGGATCATGGCCGCCGGAGTCGAAGGCGCCGGCCGCGACCACTCGTTCGGGGTCAACATCCGGCTGCCCAACGAAGAGGAGGCCAACCCGTTCATCGCGCAGGACCCGAAGCTGGTGGAGATGCGCTACTTCTTCACGCGCAAGCTGATGCTGATCAAGGAGTCGCATGCCTACGCGCTCCTGCCGGGAGGCTTCGGGACGCAGGACGAGTCCTTCGAGCTGCTGACGTTGCTCCAGACCGGCAAGGCCGAGCCGGCGCCGGTCGTGATGGTCGAGACGCCCGGCGGCACCTACTGGAAGGGTTGGCTCCGCTTCGTGGAGGAGCAGGCGATCGGGTCGGGCTGGGTGTCCCCGGGCGACACGGCGCTCTTCAAGGTGACCAACACGATGGAGGAAGCGGCCGAGGAGATCCTCGGCTTCTACCGCGTGTACCACTCCTGCCGGTGGGTGGGTGACCTCCTGGTGCTGCGCCTCGAGCTCCAGCCGAGCAAGGCCGAGCTGGCCGACCTGAACCGCCGCTTCTCGGACATCGTGGCGCGCGGGAGCATCCGGACCGCCGGCCCCTTCCCTCCCGAGCGGGACGACCATCCCGAGCTCCCCCGTTTGGCCTTTCGCTTCGACCGTTTCCACTACGCCCGCCTGCGCGAGCTGATCGATGCGGTCAACCGCTGCACCGGCTAGCACCGGCTAGCAGCGTGCAGCGGGGCGCGGTGTAGCTGGGCATTGACTGCGCGGCCCGACGGGCCGCGACCTGGCCGCGACTGAGCTGCGAACAGGGGGCGACCACGAGGGCGCACGCTCTGGTTGACACCTCCCCCGCCGGCAAGGCGCCAGGAGCTGGGAGGGTCAAGGAGCGGCCCCATGCCCACCCGCCTCGTCGCACGCGTCTGTGCGGCCTTTGCCGCCGTCACCGCGGTCGCCGCGCCGATTGCGATCCTGTCCGCCCCCGGGGGCCAGTCGACCGCGGTAGCCCCAAAGGCGGCGAGGGCGGTCCCCGTCACCCAGGTCGCGCCCGAGCCGGTCCCTGCCCGCCGGGTCGTGCTGTACGGCGACTCGCTGGCCTGGGAGTCGCGGGACTTCTTCACCGCCGCGCTGGCCGGCGCCTCCATCACTCAGGTCACGACCCGCACGTTCGGCGGGACGGCGATCTGCGACTGGTTGGACCAGATGCGCGCCGACGCGGCATTCCTGCGGCCGGACGCGGTGGTGGTCGAGTTCAGCGGCAACGCTTTGACGCCATGCATGCGCGCTCCCGATGGCTCGGCGCTCACCGGCGCCACCTACTTCCAGAAGTACGCCAACGACGCCGCCGCGGTGCTCGACATCTTCACCCCGCACACGCTCGTGTACTTCGTCGGAGCACCGATCAGCCTGAGTGCCGAGTGGACGGGCGACCGCACCGCCCTGACCCTCCACGCCCTCTACGCGGCGTTGGCCCAGTCCAGTCCCTACGGCCGCTACACCGACGCCGGCGCGGCGGTGCTCGCCGGCGGCCGGTGGACGGCAACGCTGCCGTGCCTGCCCACCGAGCCGTGTACGGGAGGCCGGGACGCCACCGGCACCTCGGTCAATGTGGTGCGCGCGCCCGACGGCCTCCATTTCTGCCCCACGGACGGCCCGGCGGTGCGTGGGGTGACCTCAGCTTGCTCGGTGTGGGCCAGCGGCTCGTGGCGGTTCGGCAACGCCATGGCGGCCCCCGTGATCGCCGAGTTCGACCAACGAGGTAGATGATCGGCTTCGCCGGCCGGAGTGCCGAGCGGGCGGTGGTGCGGAGTTGCTCAGCCCGTCGGGCCGGCCCCCGCCAGCGGCGCCGTCGCAACGGTGCGGTAGACGTGGCCGCTCGGTGAGGGCGTCGACGACACCAGGTCGACGCGGTCCACGACGAAGGTCGCGTCGAAGGCGACCGAGGCGAGGGTGGCCGACGCCGGCGAGGCGCGGCGCCGGCCCTTGGCCCGGGCCAGCGTCAGATGCCCGTTGAACGGAGGCTCGCCCTGCGC
>JBPYFR010000032.1:0-6142 GCA_051985685.1 Acidimicrobiales bacterium | reverse complement strand
GTGCGCACGTTCGTCCTGCCCGGGATCCTCGCGCTCCGGTACGGACCGTTGAGTTCGCCCACCAGTCGTCCACTCACTTCCGCATCCAGTTCCGTGTCAACCCGATCAACCATCAAGGGGGCAGTGCAATGACCACACTCGACCGCGACGACAAGCAGTTCGGGTCCAACCTCGAACTGATCGGCCGCGAGAGCATCGACGATCTCGAGGCCGTGCTGAGCGTCGTCGGCGAGTACGACGTCGAGGGGTACCACCGCGTGCCCGACAATTGTCCGGCGGAGTTCACATGGGACTACGAGAAGGGCGCGAAGGCCAAGCTCGACAAGCTTTATGAGAAGGCCAAGAAGGCCCAATGGAACGCGCAGACCGACCTGGACTGGTCGATCGAGGTGGACCAGGAGCAGGTCGTCATCGCCAACGCCGAGGCCAATCCGGCCCAGCAGCAGTGGGACGACGCGGCCATCGCCGGCACCGCGCTGGAGAAGTGGGGCGACAAGGAGTTCATTCAGTTCGGGATTCAGAACCAGAACTGGCTGTTGTCCCAGTTCATGCACGGTGAGCAGGGAGCGTTGCTCTGCACCGCCAAGATCGTGGAGACGGTGCCGTGGATCGACGCCAAGTACTACGCCGCGACCCAGGTCATGGACGAGGCTCGCCACGTTGAGGTGTTCTCGAAGTACCTGGACCAGAAGCTCTCGGGTCACTATCCGATGAACGCACATCTCGGGCTATTGCTCGACGACATCGTCTCCGACTCTCGCTGGGACATGACGTACCTCGGCATGCAGATCATGGTTGAGGGCCTGGCGCTGGCCGCCTTCGGGTTCATCCATGGAATGACAACCGAGCCCTTGCTCAAGAAGATGCTGCGCTACGTCATGGCCGACGAGGCACGCCACGTGGCCTTCGGCGTGCTCAGCCTGCAGGAGTACTACCAGGGGCTCAGCGCGGCCGAGCTGCGTGAGCGCCAGGAGTTCGCCTTCGAGGCGGCCATCCGCATGAAGGACCGCATGGCCATGCAGGAGGTCTGGGCCCGCATGGAGGTCCCGACCAAGGACGTGCTCAAGATCATGCAGGCGGCGCCCGACCGCGACGACTTCCAGATCCTGTTGTTCTCCAAGATCGTCCCGAACCTGAAGAAGCTCGGGCTGCTCGACGCGGCCGACGGCTGGCTGCGGCAGAAGTTCACCGAAATGGGTGCCATCGCCTTCGAGCACCTGACCGATTCCACCGAGGAGGAGGACGCGTTCGCAGACGGCTCGCCCGCGCAACGCCAGGTCGCCTGAGCACCCGCTGATAGCCTGAGGGGTAATGAGCCCCTCGCCGGAGGAAGCCCGCTTCGGGCGGGTGGTCACCGCGATGGTGACCCCGTTCGACGAGGCCGGTGCGCTCGACCTCGACGCGGCCGTCGAGTTGGCGGGGTGGCTGGCCTCCCACGGCAGTGACGGCCTCGTCCTCGCCGGCTCGACCGGAGAGAGCGCGGTGCTCAGCGACGACGAGAAAGTGGCGCTGTGGCGCGCCGTGGCCGAGGCCGTCACGATCCCGGTGATCGCCGGCACGGGCTCCAACGACACCGCGCACTCGGTCGCGCTGACGCGGGAGGCCGCCCGCACCGGGGTGGACGGCGTTCTCGTGGTCACCCCGTACTACAACCGGCCCTCCCAGGCCGGGCTCTACGAGCACTTCCGCGCCGTGGCGGAGGCCGCGGGAGACCTCCCCGCCCTGCTCTACGACATCCCGATCCGGTCGGGTCGCCGAATAGAGACCCAGACCATGCTTCGCCTGGCCCGCGAAGTGCCGGCCATCGTCGGCCTGAAGGACGCGGCGGGCGACCCGCCCTCGACCGCACACCTGGCCGCCCAGGCGCCCGAGGGCTTCCAGATCTACAGCGGCGACGACAACATGACGCTGCCGCTGCTCGCGGTGGGCGCGATCGGTGTGATCAGCGTGGCCGCGCACTGGGTCGGGCCGCGGTTCCGAGCGGTCGTCGACGCGTTCCTGGCCGGCGACCTCGCCGGTGCCATCGCGGGGAACGCCGAGCTGCTCGACTCTTTCGACTTCGAGTCCAGCGCAGAGTTCCCCAACCCGCTGCCGGCCAAGGCCGCTCTGCGCGCGCTCGGCCTGCGGGTCGGCCAGTGCCGCCTTCCTATGGGGCCGGCCGCGCCCGAGCTCGATGCCCAGGCGGCCAAGGTCCTGGCCGGTGTCGGCCCCCCGGCGGTCACGGTCCGCCCGCTTGGCTGATCGACGCAGACCGGAGCCGGTCCGGATCGTCTTCCTCGGCGGGCTGGGCGAGATCGGGCGGAATTGCGCGTGCATCGAGGTCGAGGGGCGAATCGTCGTCCTCGACTGCGGGATCATGTTCCCCGAGCCCGACATGCCGGGCATCGACCTCGTCCTGCCCGAGTTCACGTACCTGCACGAGAGGGCGAACCGGGTCGACGGCATCGTCCTCACCCACGGCCACGAGGACCACACCGGTGGGTTGGCCTACCTGCTGCGCGACCTCCGGGCTCCGATTTACGGCTCGGAGCTGACCGTCGGTCTGGCCCGGCACCGGATCGACGAAGCGGGCGTGGCCGACAACACCCGCTTCGTCTCGGTGACCGACGGGGAAACCGTCCGCATCGGGGCCTGCGACGTCGAATTCATCCCCGTCACACACTCGGTGCCAGAGTCGATGGCCGTCGCCTTCCACACGCCGCAGGGTGTGATCTTGCACTCGGGGGACTTCAAGCTGGACCTCCAGCCGATCGACGGGCGCCGCACCGACATGCCACGCATGGGCGAGCTGGCCCGGACCGAACGCATCCGGCTGTTGCTCTCCGACTCGACCAACGCCGAGGAGCCTGGTTTCACCGAGTCGGAGTCCACCGTCGGCGTCACGTTGCGGCGCGTGTTCGCGGCCGAGTCGGGGAAGCGACTGGTGGTGGCCTGCTTCGCAAGCCACATGCACCGGGTGCAGCAGATCATCGACGCCGCGGTGGCGAACGGCCGCAAGGTGGCGACCCTCGGACGCTCCATGGGGACGAACGTCGAGCTGGGGATGCGCCTCGGCATCATCTCCATCCCGGACGGAGTGCGGATCGACATCGAAGACGTGGACGCGTTGCCGCCGGGGGAGGTCTGCGTGATCTCGACGGGCTCCCAGGGCGAGCCGATGTCGGCTCTGTCGCTGATGGCCACGGGCGAGAACAAGTGGCTGCAGATCGGCGAGGACGATGTGGTGGTGATCAGCGCCCACCCCATCCCCGGCAACGAGTGGTCGGTGGGCCAGGTGATCGACGACCTGTACCGACGCGGCGCCGAGGTGGTGCACTCGAGCGGCGAGGCGGTCCATGTGAGCGGGCATGCCCGCCAGGGTGAGCTCCGGACTCTCATCGCGGTCACGAGCCCCGAATGCTTCGTCCCGGTGCACGGCGAGTACCGTCACATGGTCCACCACGCCCGACTGGCCCTCTCGATGGGGATCGACCCGGCCAAGGTGCTCTTGTGCGAGGACGGCGACGCGATCGTTCTCGACGAGAAGGGGATCTCCCGCGACGGGCGGGTGCCGGCGGGTTTCGTGTACGTGGACGGGACGGTGGGCGACATCGAGCACGGCGTGCTGCGGGACCGCCAGAAGTTGGCCGAGGAGGGCGTCGTCATGGTGGTGGTGACGGTCGATCGCCAGCAGTCGACGCTGGGCAGCGCTCCCGTGATCGAGACCCGCGGCTGGGTGCACGCGGCGGAGGCCGAGGAGCTGCTGGGCGAGGCCAGTGAGGTGGTCGGGGCGGCGGTCACCCAAGCCCTCAGGGACGGCGCGCACGACATCGAGGTGCTGAGCCGGCACACCCGGAAGGCCCTGGGCAGGTTCGTGGGGGAGCGGACGCGACGCCGGCCGATGATCGTGCCGGTCGTGCTGATGGTCTGAGGTCCGCAATGGCGGACGACTATCCGGGCCACCTGCTGGCCCGCGAACCGGCGCCCCCCTACGCGGGGGAGGGGCCCTTCGCGCTGTGGCACTTCAGCGAGGACCCGACGCTCGAGCGGTTCGACCCGCACGTACCGGTGACGAACCCCGGCGAGACGCCCGCGGTCTGGGCGATCGACAACCGCCACGCCCCGATGTTCTGGTTCCCGCGCGACTGCCCTCGCGGCTGTGCGTGGCCCGTGTCGACGACGTCGGCGGAGGACCGGGAGAGGTTCTTCGGCCAGAGCGGGGCCGACCGGATCCACGTCATTGAGTCGGACTGGCTGGAGCCGGTCCGATCCGGTTCGCTGGTCGCCTACCGGCTGCCGACGGAGACCTTCCGGCCGCACCCCGTCGTCGGCGGGTACTGGGTGTCCGACCAGACGGTGTGGGCCGCGGAGCGGTTGGTCGTCGACGACCTGCTCGGACGGCACGCCCGGGCGGCAATCGAGCTGCGCGTCACACCGTCGCTGTGGCCGTTCTGGCGCCGGGTCGTGGCCTCCACGGTTGGGTACAGCGGGCACCGGCTGCGGAACGCGCGGCCGCATCCCGATCAGGTGTGAAGGGTCATCCGGCCGCCGGGAGGGATTTCCAGGGTTCGACCGGCGTCCAGCACACGGCTTCGGGTGGCAGATTGCCGAGAGGCATCCGGCACTGGCTGCTGGGGGGAGAGTTCACGTGCAGCCGGACGACTTGGTATCGCGTGGGACCGTAGAACTTCGCGGGTCCATAGGTCAGGACCGGCGAATAGCCGCCGGGGAAGTTCTTGATCTGCGCCATGGAGGTCACGAAGGTCCGGCGGTTCAGGTTCCTGCCGGCGGAAGTGGCCGCCCGGGCGAACAGGTGGATCTCCTGACACCAACCCTGGACCGGCCCCTGTTCCTCGATGTCGTCGTTCATGTTCCCCTTGGGGATCTCGGGGTAGGCCTTGTGCCAGACCGTCCAGCAGCTGCGCACACCGGGGTCGTAGCCGCCCTGCGACTCGGGTCGCGGGTCGTCGATCCCGCCGAGTGTTTCCGTCGTGACCCCTTCCTGTCCGTTGAGAGCCTTGTCGAAGGGCACCGGGATGAGACCGAGGGACGACTCGATGGAGGACTCGTAGTCGGAGAGCAGGAGCTTGGGGAAGTACTGCTGCTGCGTTTGCGCCTGGAGCATGGGCAGGAACGCGTTGAAGGGGATCAAAGGGATCACCGATGTCACTCCGGCTGCACGGAACTTCTCGACGACGAGGGTGGAGTCACTCGCCGTGGCGGCACCTTCCGACGTCTGCGCCGGAAGGGTCTCGACCACCGGCGTCACACCGGCCCGCTCGAGGTCGGGGAGGAGATAACGGTGGAGCGCGGTCTGGTCGCTGGCCCGGTCGCCGGCCACCACCCCCACCTTGGCTCTGCCACCGATCGTGCCCCGGCCCTTGCCCCAGTCGACGAGGGCCTGGAGGACGGCCGCATCGTCGGGTCCGGTCCACCACAGGTAGGGCGATCCCTGTTGGGTGAAGGTGGACACGGTCGTCCACTGGCTGAGGAACGGTGTATGACCCTGTTGGGTCACACAGAGCTGGTTCACACCCGTGAACGTCCCGACGCCATCGAGGACGGCAAAGATGTCCGGAGTCCCTTGGGTCCAGTCTTCACAGAGAGCCTGCATCGCGGCGTTGTTGGCCGGGTTGTAGGACGCGATGATCGGGTTGATCTTGCGCCCGTTGATTCCTCCGCTGTCGTTGATCTGATTGACGAAGAGGTGGATGGCCTTGGCCTGCTCGGTGTACTCGACGTCGCCCGCGAACCCATACGTGGACGCCAGTGCGCCCAGATTGGCCACTGGGAAGGCGACGTTGATCGTCGTGCCGGTCACGCCCCGCGTGCTGGTGCTGGCTTGAGCCACCGAAGCCGCGGCCGCGCGGGCTCCCGTCGGGACGAGGGCAGCCGGGACGGACGCCGCCGCCACCAGGACGATCGCCGTACGCGTGTGAGGAACACGTCCTCGGAGTCGCTTCAGCAACGCCTTCGCAGCCACCCGAACTCACCTACCCCCCGACGCTCGCTGCGCACCGCACCCGGGACTGCGATGGGCTCGCTTGGTACTGCTGCCATCCTTGCGGCGGGCGCGGGCTACCGCAAGATCATGACGGATTCGCCGGGAGTCTGCGGAAGGTCCGGGCGGGAATGATCAGACCGCGGTGGTGGCGCGGTGCCT
>JBPYFR010000031.1:0-2555 GCA_051985685.1 Acidimicrobiales bacterium | reverse complement strand
CGAATGGAGCACCCAACTGGACGTGATACTGCCGGCACCCGGCCCGTACAGCGACCTCGTCAGACCGGGTGGGGCGGGCGCAGCACGGAAAGTCTCGCCGACAACCTGCAGCGGTGGGTCGACGATGTCCCGAAGCTGGACTACGACGACGAGGACCTGACCCGCACCTACCGCCGTTGTCTGGTCAACCTGGCCGCGTTGCGGTTTCCCCCGCCTAACGCGGGGCAGCATCATCACCAGCCTGCAGTCATTGCCGTTCACCCCGGGTCTGGCCGCGACCACCATCCGGGTGCTGGCGTCTGCCCACCCAAGAGAAGCGGTCCAATCCGATCGGTTACCACGTCGACACCGTCTGGCCTTCGACAGCTCCTTCATCGCCTGAGGACTGCGCCGATGCGTGTACCGGCAACAGGCCGCGCAGCTCGCCGGTGACATGTTCGCCCAGGCCGCCGCGCGGTCCGCGGCTGGATCCCCGGGCACAGCTCGCCGAAGTCGATCACACTGCTGAGCGTTCCGTCCGCGACGACCATGTTCGCGAGATGAACATCGCCGAGAATCCATGACGGCGAACGTCCCATTCCGGGCGCCGTAGCTGCGTCGTCTCAGATCCGTCGCGCCGCTGTGGCGTGTTCACGAGGACATAGCGAGCGCATACCTTCGATCTCGCCATCGAATGTGTCGCGTCGATGCCTGCGCCCCGGGGCTGCGGGGTTGGTACAAGAGGACCCGGGCGCTGACCTGCTTGTGACAGACGCTGATGGTGCCGTATCACCATCCCTTGCGTGCGCCTTAGACCGCCGTCAGACTCTCAGAGTGGAAGGATTCGCTCACAATGACGTTCTTCTGGCTGACACGAGTATGCACTATGTCGAGGCAGGCACCGGGCAGCCAGTCGTGTTCCTGCATGGCAACCCGACCTCGTCGTACCTGTGGCGTTCCGTGCTTGCCGCCGCCGACCTTGGGCGTCGACGGGCCATCGCGGTCGACCTGATCGGCATGGGTGAATCAGGCAAGCCAACCATCGCCTACCGCTTCGCCGATCACGTCGACCACATCGAGGCATTCCTCGACGCACTAGCACTCCACGATATCGTGCTCGTCGGCCACGACTGGGGTGTAGCAATCTCCCTGGAGTACCTACGCCGCCACCCATCGCGGGTCGCGGCCGTCGTGTTCATGGAGGGACACCTGTGGCCGCTACCGGACTGGTCGAGTTTTGACCCGATCTTCCAACGGCTGCGCGTACCGGGGGTGGGCGAGCACATAGTGCTGGAGGAAAATTTCTTTCTCGACTCCCTGCTACCCGCGGCAACCCGGCGCCCACTCGATGCAGCTGAGCTCGAGGTTTATCGTCGGCCGTACCCGACCCCAGCGTCGCGCCTGCCGCTGCTGCAGTGGGCCCGAGAAATCCCGATCGCGGGCGAGCCCGCCGACACCGCAGCCATCATGGCCGAGGCGTGGGCGGCGTTCATGGCCTCGGAGGTACCGAAGCTGTTGCTGCACGGCGGCGTAGGCGTCGTCCTGACAACCGACAAGGTCGCAAAGTGTAGGGCCGAACTGCCCGCCCTCACAGTCGTCGACCTCGGCGACGCGGGCCATTTCCTGCCGGAGGATCGCCCGGCGAAACTGGCTGCAGCCCTATCGAGATGGCTCGGTAGCTGGGATTTAATCTCACGACTGCAATGAGGTGACCCCGCCGTCTACGGCGATCTCGACCTGCTGACCGCCAGCGGGAGTTCCCCGACGAAAAGGGCTGAGGCCGCCCGCACTGGCCCGGGTATGGGTTGCATCGGCCACGCCCACGGTGATGGTGTAAGAGACGATCACCGCGAAGATCCGAACTGATGCTACACGGCGATTGCTGTGGGTACGGGTTCGGTAGTGTCGGTGGACCCGTCGCTATCGACGAGGGTGCGTCGGGCTATGGTGAGTAGTCGATGCCCATGTAGCTGCGTTGCGCGGTCCACTCATCGGTCTGCTCGGCCAACAGCGCACCGGCAAGCCGGATGATCGCAGCCCGGTTGGGGAAGATACCCACCACATAGGTACGACGCCGGATCTCTTTGTTCAGGCGCTCTTGCTTGTTGTTGCTCCAGATCTGGCGCCAGACCTCGTGTGGGAACACCGAAAATGCCAACAGGTCCTCCCTCGCGTCGTCCAGATGCGTTGCCGCGTCACGGAACCGGGCCTCGATAGCTTCCACGACGCGGCCGTACCGATCCCGCACGGATGCCGCGTCGGGCTGGTCGAAGATGGTCCGCACCATGGTCGCCACCCACGGCTGCGCCGAGCGGGACACCTTCGTCAACAACTTCCGCAAGTAGTGCGTATCACCTACGGAGTGCCTTTCCGTTCGGGCGACTTGAGACGCCGCAATCCCAAGTCTCCCTTGCAGGACAGGCACTTCTGTGCTTCAGCGGTCAGTGTTGCTGAACAACTCACAGAACCGCGAGGCTAATGCGCCGGCCTGCAGGAGGAGTGGGCGTGTTTCGGTCCGTCGCGGTTATCGATTGGGATACCGGCGCCGAAACGTCCGGTCAACGTCCGGCCGCCGT
>JBPYFR010000030.1:0-2371 GCA_051985685.1 Acidimicrobiales bacterium | reverse complement strand
GTGGATGAGGAGAAAGTCAACTCCGTGATGATCACGGGGGACGCGATGGGCAAGCCGTTGATCGAGACGCTCGCTGATCCGGACATGCGGGCCACGCAGGACCTGTCGTCACTCGTCGCCGTCGTCTCCTCGGCGGCGTTGTTCTCGGCGCCCGTGAAGGACCAGTTCTTCGAGGAGCTGCCCAACATCGTGATCACCGACGCCATCGGGTCGTCGGAGGGCGGCAACAACGGATTGACCGTGGTGACACCTGGCCACACAGCCATGAAGAGCGGTCCGACCGTCCACCTTCTGGGCAAGACCGTCGTGTTCGACGAGGATCTGTTACCGGTGGAGCCCGGATCGGGGGTGATCGGCAAGATCGCTCGCTCGGGTGACATCCCACTCGGCTACTACAACGACCCGGTGAAGACGGCGGAAGTCTTCATCGAGGTGCGCGGCACGCGGTACGTGATGCCCGGTGACTACGCAACGGTCGAGAGCGACGGGTCGATCACGCTGCTCGGGAGGGGGTCGATCGTGATCAACTCGGGCGGGGAGAAGATCTTCCCCGAGGAGGTCGAGTCGGCCGTCCGCTCCCATCCAGACGTGATGGACGCCATCGTGTGCGGGGCACCGGACGAGCGCTGGGGCCAGACCGTCGCCGCGATCGTGCAGCCCCGGGTCGGGCGCGAGGCGCCGTCACTCGAGTCGCTGCAGACGCACTGCCGAGCCTCTATCGCCGGCTACAAGATGCCCCGTCGCCTGCACGTGGTGGACGCCATCGAGCGCTCACCGTCCGGAAAACCCGACTACACGTGGGCGGCGAGGATCGTGAACGCCGGCGTCGGGGCCACGCCCTGAGCCTCTTGAGCCTCTTGAGCCATTCAAGCCCCTTCTGAGAACCGAGGCGTGACTAGACCCGAGACTGCGCCGGTGGTACCGGCCCCGTTGCTCCTGCTGACCGGCTCACCGGGCTGCGGCAAGACCACGGTGGCGCCCCTGGTGGCCGATCGCCACGAGCCCTCGGCGTGTCTGGATCTGGATTGGTTTTTCGCCAAGGTACGTCGGGGTGCGGTCGAGCCATGGAAGGAGAAGGCACACGGTCAGAACCGGGTCGTGCTCACCGCCGCCGCAGAGGCTGTGACGGCCTTCGCCGAAGGCGGCTACTTCACGGTCGCCGAAGGGGTCGTCTACCCCTTCATGCTCGACCTGTTCGCCGCCGCCTGTGAGCCCCACGGGATCGTCCTGAACTACGCGGTGCTGCGAGCTCCGATCGGCGTGGTCCAGCAGCGCGTGCAGGACCGCCGGGTCGAGCCGCGGCACTCAGGCGCGCTGGCCGACGCGGTCGTCGTCAACGACCTGTGGAAGCAGTTCGAGAGCCAGGGCGTCGAGGAACGTCACCGGGTCGACTCCGGCGCACGAGAGCTCGAGGCCGTGGCCGAGGAGATCGACCGGCGCTTGGAGGCGGGCGAGTTCCGGTTGTAGGCCCGGCCCGATGGGTTGGGGCATTCGCGACAGTGGTTGGGGGGCGGATGAAGGCCGCCTGGAGCGGTCCCGGCTACGCGGACGCGGCAGCCAACCGCTGCTTCTTCGTACTGTGCACCGGGTCCTTGTCGAAGTCCTTGAGCACGTGCTTGCCGAAGGTCTCGACGGCCTCCTGGCACGACTCGATCGACATGGAGGTCGAGAGCATGCCGAACGACAACTGGTCGGCACCGGTCGAGCTGTAGCGCTCGACGGTCTTTCCCACCTCGTCCGGGGTGCCGACCGCGACGTCGCCCGAGGCGATGGCCCCGTCGAGTTGCTCAGCCGTCATGGCGGGGATGATCTGGGGCCAGTCGGGGATGCCCGCCGGCCGCGGGAACGTGTCGAGATAGCGGAACAGGATGCTCAGGAAGTAATTCGTGTCGGAATCGAGGAAGGTCTTGCGCGCCTTGGCGCCATCCTCCATGCAGAGCATCTGCGTCGTGATCATCACATTGTTGTTCACGTACTCGCCGACGGGGTTGGTGCAGTCCTGGATCTTCTCCTTGTATCGAGCGACCAGCGGGGTGAGCTGATCGGGTGTCGAGAAGCCGAAGCAGAGCACGCCCACGCCGAGCTCCGCGGCGAGGTCGAAGGTAGAGGGGCTACCGGCCGCCATCCAGAGTGGAGGGTGCGGCTTGGAGTAGGGCTTGGGGAGCACGTTGCGCGACGGCATGGAGAAGAACTTGCCGTCGTAGCTGTACTCCTCGTCCTTCCACATGCGCACGATCTGCGGTAGGGTCTCGGCCACCATCGCGCGGGTGAGCTCGGAGTCCTCGATCCCGAAGCCGCGCTGCTCGGTTGTCGACGATCCCCGGCCGGTGCCGAACTCGAAGCGGCCACCCGAGAGGT
This sequence comes from Acidimicrobiales bacterium, assembly GCA_051985685.1. Taxonomy (GTDB): domain Bacteria; phylum Actinomycetota; class Acidimicrobiia; order Acidimicrobiales; family RAAP-2; genus Bog-473. The sequence goes on along the minus strand of JBPYFR010000030.1, from coordinate 13 downwards.
GGTCGAGCATCGC
>JBPYFR010000029.1:0-2759 GCA_051985685.1 Acidimicrobiales bacterium | reverse complement strand
GCGCAGCGCGCTAACGTGCGCGACGGCAGCGCTTGTCCCGAGCGGGCCGCCGGTCGCAGAAAGGACGGGGAACTATGCCCGACATCTGCCAGGCCCTCACCATCGATGCCCCACCGGAGACCGTGTTCGACGCGATCAACAGCGCGGCAGGCAACCGGGCCTTCTGGACGGATCAGACCGAGTACGAGCCGATAGAGGGCTCGGTGGCGGTCTTCTCCTTCGGACCGAATGCCGAGACGCAGTTCCGCTTCGAGGTTGGGGAGATCGACCGGCCCCGGTCGCTGACGTGGAAGTGCGTCGGTGGGCCGCCGGAGTGGCAGCCGACGTCAATCGTTTGGAGCTTGACCCCCGCCGATGAAGGCGGCACCAACGTACGCTTCGAGCACCAAGGCTGGGAGTCGGCCGACGGCGAGCTCGCGGCGTGCACCTACACCTGGGGTCGGATCCTGTTCGCGCTCGACGAGTACGCACGGACGGGCTCGGCCACGCCACCATTCACGGTCTACTGACGCCAATACAGAGGGCGACCGCGCCATTCGTGGGTCGCCGAGATTCATGAAGAGTGAGTACCTGCCTGAGAACTACTTCGACGAGCGCATCGCGGCGCGCTACGAGATCTACTGGCCGGAGACGCACGATCCCGCGGTCATCGCGCCGACGGTGGACTTCCTCGTCGACCAAGCAGGAGGCGGCGCCGCGCTCGAGCTCGCCGTCGGGACGGGCCGCATCGCTATCCCGCTACGTCGCCGGGGCGTGCCGGTGCACGGGATCGAGCTGTCGCCGCCGATGGTCGAGCGGCTGCGGGCCAAACCGGGTGCCGACGAGATCGGTGTGACGATCGGGGACATGGTCACCACCAGAGTTGAGGGCGTGTTTAGCCTCGCTTATCTCCTGCGCAACACGATCATGAACCTCATCACGCAGGAGCAACAGGTGGCGTGCTTCGCCAACGCGGCCGCGCACCTCCCTCCCGGCGGCCGCTTCGTGGTGGAGGTGATGGTGCCGGAGCTCCGGCGCCTCCCACCCGGTGAGACCCTTCGGGCTTTCACGGTGACCCCGACGCATCTCGGCTTCGATCAGTACACCGACTTCGTCGCTCAGCGTTCGGACTCGCATCACTACTGGGTGATCGACGGCCGACTCGAGACGTTCTCCGCGCCGTTCCGCTACGTGTGGCCATCCGAGCTCGATCTGATGGCACAGCTCGCCGGGATGACTCTGCGCGAGCGCTGGAATGGGTGGGACCGTGCCCCGTTCACGAGCGAGAGCACGAGCCACGTCTCGGTGTGGGAGAAGGGGGCGCCGTAGCGGCCACCCGGTGGCGATGACGCACGTCCTGGATCAGAATCGATCTGTGTCCTATTCAGGGGGGTGAGAATCCGCCGATCTCTGTCCGGGGCCGTCTGCGGGTCGGGGACAGCGGACGTGAGCTCGCGGTCGGCGAACTCAGCGAGCCTTCGAGAAAGGTCAATTGACCGAAGAAGAGCTCGATGAGCGAGTCGGCATGGCCTATGCGGCGAAGATCCGTCACGACCTACGGCCATTGTTGGAAGACCTCGAGGAGTACCAACGAATAAGGCTCAATCGTCGGATGTGGCGGTATTGGCTCGACTAGGAGATTCGGAGGCTGGATCGCGTCGAAACGCGTGGCACCTCGCTCAGCAGGGAAGGTGCGGCCGAGCGTGGCGTCGGCGGAGCCGGGCCGAGAGCAAAAAACGTGAGCAAGCGGAGCGTGTCAGTGTCATCCGTCCCAATGCTGGCGCCGCCCACTAGCCATCTCCGGACGCGCAAAGGACCCGGGGCCTACACGAAACCCCGAGCCCTCTCGCGTCCAACGAAGGACTGGTGTAGTTACCCCGCGCCGTGGCGCGCCAAACAAGTGCTTGTCCAGCGGCCGCGTGGACCGGCTGACAAGCGCCCGGTCGTTCGCAGGACTCTAAACGTCGTTGTTGACAGTTCTGAGAGACATCCCCCGAGCGGCAGTCCCTCCCGCCCCCTGCCCACGGCCTACGCCCCCTTGGCCTACGGCCCACGGCCCACGCCACGACCGCAGCCCAGGGCTCAGGCCGCCTGCGACTGCATCATCCAGGTCTCGTACATCTCCGCGTAGGGCCCGCCCAGTGCCACCAGCTCGTCGTGAGTGCCGACCTCGAGCAGTCGACCGTCACCAACGACGACGATCCGGTCGGCCCGCATGGCCGTCGACAGGCGGTGGGCGATCAAGACCGCCGTGCGCCCGCTCAACAACACGTCCAACGCCGCCTCGACCATGGTCTCGGACTTCAAATCCAGGTTCGAGGTCGCCTCGTCGAGCACGAGCACCCTCGGCTCGGCCATAAACGCGCGACCGAGCGCGATGAGCTGGCGCTCTCCCGACGACAGCGATTGGCCACGTTCGTGGACCGGGGTGTCGAGGCCGTAGGGAAGCCGATGCACCAGCTCGCCCAGGCCGACCTGGTGGACGGCGTTCCACACCTCGTCGTCCGGCGCGCCCGGCCGGGCGAAGGAGATGTTGTCCCGGATCGTTCCTGCGAAGAGGAACGGTTCCTGGGGTACCACGCCCAGCTGCGACCGCAGCGACTCGAGCGTGACCGCCTTGAGGTCGTACCCGTCTATCAGCACCCGGCCCTCTGTCGGGTCGTAGAACCGGGTGACCAGCTTGGCCATCGTCGATTTCCCCGCACCCGTCGCCCCGACGAAGGCCACCGTCTCCCCGGGCTCAATGGTGAGGTCGACATCGTGCAACACCGGCACGGCGG
>JBPYFR010000028.1:0-5526 GCA_051985685.1 Acidimicrobiales bacterium | reverse complement strand
GACAAGATCGACCCAGACGCGCTTCTGGACCCAGAGAAACGCCGGGCGGTCCAGGATGCCACCGGTCAAGAGATCTACGAGTATTTCGGCCGGGTGATCGCCGAGCGACAGAAGACACCTCGGGACGACGTCATCTCCGGGTTCCTCGCCGCCGAGATCGACGGGGACCGCCTCACCGCCGAGGAGGTACTCGACATTCTCTTTCTCTTCCTCATCGCCGGCCTCGACACGGTGAGTGACTCGTTGACCTGTTTCTACGCTTTCTTGGCCCAGAATCCAGAGCACCGACGGCGGCTCGCCTCGGACAGCTCGATCATCCCCTCCGCGGTAGAGGAGCTGCTGCGGTGGGAGTCGCCGGTACCGCTCGGCGTTCCTCGGGTAGCGACCGCGGACACCGAACTGCCCAACGGCCAGGAGGTGGTGGAGGGGACGGTCATCCTCGTCAGCTACGGGGCGGCGAACGTCGACCCCTCGGCCTTCAACGAGAGCACCGAAGTCCGCTTTGACCGGGAGGAGAACAGACATATCGCGTTTGGTGGCGGCGTGCACCGCTGCCTGGGCAGCCATCTCGCCCGACGGGAGCTCCGAGTCGCCCTGCGGGAGTGGCATCAGCGCATCCCCGACTATCGGATCAAGGCCGGGTACGAGAACCTCGAGTATCCGCCGGGCTTGCGCCACGTCAAGGATCTCACCCTTGTGTGGGACTGACTCGTCGGTCTACGGACTCGGCTCAGAAACGAGCGGCAGATGGCCGCGAGCAGTTTGTTCGCTGCGGAGCCTCGACGGCTACACCGCAACGCTGAGACTGATTGCCGGACGAGCAGGAGGTTTCAACCCATGCCGCGCATTCGACGCCTCGACCACGTCGGCATCACCGTGGCCGACCTCGACACGGTGTCGGCGTTCTTTGTCGAGCTCGGTTTCGAGGTCGAGGGCCGAACGTTCCTAGAGGGCGAGTTCTTGGACACCGTCATCGGCATGGCGGACTCGCGCACAGAACTCCTCATGCTACGGCCGCCCGAGGGAGGCCCCGGTCTCGAGCTGGCGAGCTTCATTCGGCCTAGTCACGAACCGGGATCGCCCGCTGCCATGGCCAACGAACTGGGGCTGCGCAGCCTGGCGTTCGAGGTGGAGGACCTGGAGGCGATCATCGAACGGCTGGCAAAGGATGGCTACGGCCTGGTCGGCGGCATCGGCGACTACGAGCACGTCTGGCGCATGGCCTCCGTGCGCGGCCCGGAGGGAATCATCGTCTCCCTCGCAGAGCGGATCGGCTGACCCGTCCGAGCCCGGCGAGAGGGCATCACCGAACGGCGGGACGGGTCAGTTACTCGGCCGCGATCAGCGACTCTGCGACGCGTCGCCGGCCTCACGAAGAAGGTCGACGCACGGGCCATCCCGCGTTGATCCCGCGCCGTGGCCTGCAGCGGCCTGTCGTGAGCTGGAGCGCGTTACGGAGGGACCTGCGTGCTGACCTCCAAATGGCCGCCGAGCTGCGCACCCCCAACCGGATTTGAACCGGTGCTGCCGCCGTGAAAGGGCGGTGCGAGCGACTTCTTACGACCAGTCCCGACCAATAACGGCAGGTCACCACTTAGTGGCGACCATTCCCGACCCCGGTGCCACTCGACTACCGCCACAATCCCGACGTCGTACTCGGGTGTAGTCGTCGCTGGGGTGTTGAATCTGACGGGTCACTGGTCGGCACCTTCGAGATGGGTGGCCATCCTGCCGCTCAACATGCGGCCCGTGCCGCTGAACGGGGCGACCTGGGTCTGAGTATGTCTGTCTCGTTCCGCACGAAGTGGCTGGCACATCCTGCACCCAATGAGTGGCCAGGCCTACTTGACGTCTGTGTGCGTGATGCGGCGATTGTCGAGGCGGTCGCACTCACGCCGGCGCCGACTATCCGACTGCGACGGTCGGGAAGGTCTGGTGAGTCCGACGTACACGGTAGGGACCGCTCCGCTTCGAGGGGGACGGGAGGCGGCCCCTACCGTGACGGATTAGGAGTGCTACCCATGACCCCGTTGTGGACAAACGCAAACGGTGTGTCGTCTGCGTCTAGGCAAGGGAGTGCGGGCGTCCTGACCGGGTGGGGGTGGACCTCACCGGCACCGGCACCTGCCGACCTCCGGGACCGGGAGACGGGACGCTGTATTCCTGCCAGGTCGGTCGTTGCTTCTGTGGCGGTCGATCGCACAACCCGTGCTCACTGTTTGTTTTTTTCGGTTCGCCCAGGTCGGGCCTGATTCGCTTGGGTTCACTCTGATCGGGCCTGAAAGGCCCAGGAAGCGTCGAATGGCGCCCGGATCAGACGACTCGTCTCATCGTGGCCCGGTCCTCTCTGGTCGTCCCGGCCCATATGCCGACCAGCGTGAACGCAGGATATGAGAGCGCATAGTCCAGGCAGTCGGCCCGGACCTTGCAGCCGGCGCAGATCGCCCGGGCCTTGGCGTAGCTACTTCGCTCGGCGTCACTGAAGAACAGGTCGCCCTGACCTCGGCAGGCGGCCTGATCCATCCAGTCCAGAGGGCGGACAATCTTGGCGGCATCGCCGGGGGTCACGTCGGGCCGTTCGGGCATCGACCGATTGTCCGCTCGAAGCGTCGGTGAGTCTCGACGGTTGGCGCCAGATATTGGCCATTTGGCGACGACTGCGACCTTTCAGTCCGGCGGACTCGCCGAGGTTCCTCTATCGGTTGAGGGACGAGCGCGCCGGGTCGCAGAACCTAGCGTCTTCAACGTCTGCCCGTCAGCCGCCTTGGTCGGCCAGATGCTCGGCCAGTCTGGTCAGCACTCGCAGCGCTCTTACGTACCGGCCCAGTCGTTCCGTATCTGCGGCCAGGTGTACGCCCGGGCCACTGCTGAGGCTGACCGCCGTGCTGGCGATGCCGTGGGCGAGCGTCTATCGGCCCGCGCGATAGACGCGCGATGGTTCGCGTGTCGAGCCGCTGACGATAAGCGAAGGCCCTGCTCAAGGGAGCACCCCCAACCGGATTTGAACCGGTGCTGCCGCCGTGAAAGGGCGGTGTCCTAGGCCGCTAGACGATGGGGGCCAGACCGTGCCGGTCGCACGGAAGAATTCAGCCTACCGGGCACCGATGGGGACGCCCGTCGCCGACGTGTCGTGGACCAGCGGGGCGGGCACCGCCTCCGGTGCGTGGTACGTGCAGGTGAGAAAGGTCTGCACGGTCCCGATCACGATGGCCGTGGCACCGAGGAGGTGGACCTCGACCAAGAGCGCGGGAAGGTGGGTGAAGTACTGGGTGTAGCCCACCGCCCCCTGCGCCACCATCACGGCCATGAGGATGCGCGACGAGCGGCGGACCCGCTCGGGCGCTGCGGTCACGTGCAGCGCGACCACGAGCCCGAGGGTGATTCCGACCATGAGCAGCGCAAGGCTCGAGTGGAGCTCGGCCATGTCGCGCAGTGCGACTGGTATCCGCTTCGCGATCTGCTGACCCGCGCTGTCCCCCGCGTGTGGGCCCGCGCCGGACGTCGCCGTTCCTGCGGCCAGGACGAGCGTCAGCAACGCCAGCAAGCCGTAGTAGAGGCGGATGAGCGGGCGCGGGACCAAGAGGTGGCCCGAGCCCGGCGCGTAGTCGAGGCGGTCCCGGTGGACGAGCACGACCGCATCCACCAGCAACGCCATGGTGGCGAGGAAGTGCACCATGACCACGTACGGGTTGAGCTTGGTGTACACAACGATCCCGCCCAGGACGGCCTGGGCGATCACGCCCGCCACCAGACCGCCACTCAGCCAGATCAGGTCCCGCCGCCGGGGGGAGCGGAACACCATGGCGAGGAAGGACGCGGCGACGGCCACCACGAGGACGACCGTCACGAGGCGGTTGCCGAACTCGACCAGCCCGTGGAACTGCAGCGCCGGAGTCAGGTGACCGGCGGAGCACTCGGGCCAGTTGCTGCAACCGAGCCCGCTCCCGGTCAGCCGCACCGCCCCTCCGGTCAGCACGATGAGCGCAGTCAGCGCAAGGGCCACGAGGTTGACCCGGTGGCCGACAGAAGGTGAGACGGTGGGGGTGCGGCGCCGCAACACGAGGGGTCAAGCGTACCGGGACCTGCCGCTTGGTCCTGGTCGAGGTCCTGGTCGTAGGCTGACTGAGACATGTCTATCGAGGCGCCCGCCCTTCCGGCGAAGCGAGCGGGATGGTCGTGGTCGACCGTCGGGGCGTATGTCGCCCTGACGAAGCCACGCATCATCGAGCTCCTGTTGGTCACCACGCTGCCCACCATGGTGGTGGCGCGACGCGGCCTGCCCCCGCTGTGGCTGATGGCCGCCACGCTGGTGGGCGGTGCGCTGGCGGCGGGGGGCGCCAACGCCATCAACATGGTCGTCGACCGGGACATCGACCGGGTGATGAACCGAACCAAGAACCGGCCGCTCGTCACCGGCGCGATGTCGCCGGCGGCAGCCCTCGTCTTCGCCTTGTCCCTGGAGGTGGCGGCCTTCGTGGAGCTGTGGCTGGTCGTCAACCTCCTGTCGGCCGTCCTGGCGGTGTCGGCGACCCTGTTCTACGTCTTCGTCTACACGCTGTGGCTCAAGCGGCGCTCCTCGCAAAACATCGTCATCGGAGGCGCCGCAGGCGCGGTGCCCGTGCTCGTGGGGTGGGCTGCGGTGACGAACTCCTTGGCGTGGACGCCAGTGGTGATGTTCGCCATCATCTTCATTTGGACCCCTCCCCACTTCTGGTCGCTGGCGGTGCGCTACCGAGACGACTACGCGACGGCGGAGGTGCCGATGCTGCCGGTGGTCGCATCGATGAGGCGGACGACGACCGAGATCGTGTACTACACCGTGGCGCTGGTCGCGGTGTCGTTCGTCTTGGGTCCCGTCGCCCACCTGGGCTGGGTCTACATGATCACGGCGGCGGTGTTGGGGGGCGGGTTCTTGTACCTCGTCACCCGGCTGTGGGGGCTGGCCGAGAACGGTCAGGTGACTGGCCGCGACGCGATGCGCGTCTTCGGCTACTCCATCACGTACCTGACGATTTTGTTCGTGGCGATGGCGGGCGACGTTCTCCTCACCAATCACATTCACTAGCGTTCTCTAACCGATGACTGGCGCAGTACCGGCCGAAGATCCGGCCTCTTCTTCTGGCTCGTCTGGCTCTTCTGGCGAGGCTGCTTCTTCTGGCCGCGCTGCCGGTGGACCGGACGGTCCCCAGGGCCCCGGCCCCGGCGGTCCCGTCCGCCGCAGGCCGCGCAAGCGCTTCCTCGTCCTCGGGGTCGTGCTGGCGGCGGCCCTCGGAGTGGGGCTCTTCACCGGCATCGGCACCAGCCAAACCTCTTCGGGCGCTCCGCACGAGGGCAACCCGGTACCGACTTTCTCGGCGCAGAACGTGGGGCCGTCAGGTGGGAGCCATGTGTCGGTTCCCGGAGGCGGAGGCGGGGGCGGTGCGAACGGAACGCCGACGGTCCTTCTCTTCTTCGGCAACTGGTGTCCGAGCTGCCACCAGGAGCTCCCGCCGCTGGCCGCCACGGTGCAGCACCAGGTCGCAACGC
>JBPYFR010000027.1:0-11614 GCA_051985685.1 Acidimicrobiales bacterium | reverse complement strand
CGGGGCCAAGATATGGTGCCCTGCCGTGACGGCCCGCCTCCGACCGACTTGGGTGCCGAGCCGGGCCAAGTCCTACCGGCGCCAGGGCGGCCCTTGGGACGTGCCCACGCTCGACACCCTGATCTCGGCCCACGGTGGCGAGGTGGTCGACGGAGAGACCAGGATCTCAGCCGCCGAGGCGAACGACCTGGTCGCCGTTGTGGCCGGTGGACTCGTTGAACGCGGTGTCCGCAGGGGCGAGGCCGTCACCTGGCAGCTCCCGAACAGCTTGGCCGCTGCCATCCTCACCCGCGCCTGTTGGAGGATCGGCGCAGTCGCGGCACCCGTCCTCCACTCGTTCGGGGCGGCCGAGGTGGAGGCGGCGCTGCGGCAGGTCGAACCCGCGCTCTCGTTGGCGCTGCCCCCGGACGCGGTCGCGGACCCCGTGGCCCTCGCAACATCGTTCGGAGCGGGGCCAGTTGCCGCGGGCTCGCGACCCGCACGGCCCTCCGATGTCGCGCTCGTCCTCTTCACCTCCGGTTCGACCGGGACGCCGAAGGCCGTCCTCCACACGCACCGGGGCCTGAGCTGGAAGGCGAGCCTCATGGCTCGGGTCCACGGCCTGGGCCCTGCCGATGCAGTCCTGATGCCCGCACCCATGGCCCACGTCTCCGGATTGCTCAACGGGGTGCTGGTGCCGGGGGCAGCGGGCATGCGGGCGGTGTTGATGCGACGCTTCGACCCGGAGCAGGCCCTGCGATTGGTTGCACAGGAGAGGGTCTCTTTCATGGCCGGGCCCCCCACGTTCTTCATCGCCATGGCCGCCGCGATGTCGGAAGGGAAGTTCGCCGAGACGGACCTCTCGTCCGTGCGGCTGATCTCGAGCGGCGGGGCGTCGGTGACCCCGGCCTTCGTCGAGGACACCGCACGCGCGTTTCGGTGCCGGGTCAAACGGACCTACGGATCGACCGAGGCACCTACGGTCACCACGAGCAAGGACGCCGATCCATTCGAGAAGGCCCGGGACACTGACGGTCGGGCCGTGGGCGACGTGGAGTTGCGGGTCGCAGACCCCGCCACGGGCTCGCCGCTCGCGAGCGGGCGACGAGGAGAGCTCTGGGTTCGAGGGCCAGAGCTCTTCGCCGGCTATGCCGACCCGCGCCAGAATTCCGACGTGCTGGCTCGCGGAGGCTGGTTCCGCACCGGTGACCTCGCGGTGATCGACGGCGATGGGTGGCTCCAGATCGTCGGGCGGCTCAAGGACGTGATCATCCGAGGCGGAGAGAACATCTCGGCCTCCGAAATCGAAGCCGTGCTCGAGGCGCATCCCGACGTTCGGCATGCCGCCGCGGTCGGATATCCCGATCCGCTCATGGGCGAACGCGTGGCCGCCTTCGTCGAGACGACCGCGCCATTCGACCTGACCGAGTGCCGCCGCTGGTTCGCGAGCCGGGGTGTGGCGGTCTTCAAGACTCCCGAGAAGGTGGAGCGCCTCGAACGCCTGCCGTTGCTCGGTTCAGGCAAGGCAGACCGTGCCGAGCTCACGCGGCGGGCGACGACATCCTGACTCCGGCGGAAGGCGTTGGCATCGGGCGCGGCACTTCACCGCGAAGCGAAGGCGAGGCCAACGAGAGGCGGTGTGACGCTACGAAATGGACTGACCCGATTGGAGGCGATCGCGCAGCAGCGCCGCGATGCGGTCGCGATGGAAGGCAGCATCACCGAAGCTGACCTGGTCGAGTTGGCTCCGCTTCAGATACAAGTGCATGTCGTGCTCCCATGTGAAGCCGATCCCACCGTGGACCTGCAGGCCGGTTGCCATCACCCGGCGCGACGCGTCCGAGCACCATGCCTTCGCCATGCTCGCGGAGAGGGAGCGGTCCCGGTCGCCTGCGGCAACGCACCAGGCCGCGTAGTACACCGTTGAACGCATGCCCTCGACGTCGACCAACGAGTCCGCCAGCATGTGCTTGACTGCTTGGAACGACCCGATTGGCTTGCCGAACTGCACGCGGTCCTTGGCGTAGTCGACCGCCATCGCGAGCACTCGATCTGCAGCACCAAGCATCTCGGCACTAACGAGCGTTGCGGCGCGATCGAGCACCTCGTTCGCGGACTCCGTCCCGCCCAACCGCCGCGCGGGTGTCCCTTCGAGCACGAGCGCACCGAGCTCGCGGGTCCGATCCATGGCAGGGACCGGTTGGGGCCGGTGCTGCTCGGATCGAAGGTCGACGCCCCAGACGTCGGTGTCGGTCACCACCACAGCGATGTCAGCCGAGGGGGCGAAGACGGTTGGTCCCGTCGTACCGCTGAGGAGCCAGGAACCGCCCGACGCGGTGGCACTGATGACGCCCGCCGAGGGGGCGAACGCGACACAGCCGACCAGCGTCCCGTCCGCGAGCGCCTCCCGCCACTCCTTCATGCTGGCATCGGCCCGGGCTTCGTCACCACTGAGAGCCCCGAGCGCCAGGACCGAAGAAAGGAAGGGCGCCGCCACCAGGCGCCCGCCCAACTGCTCGCAGAGCACCGCGACCTCGACGGTTGTCAGGCCCAGGCCACCTTCGTCCTCGGGCAGCTCGAGCGCCAACCAGCCTTGGTCGGCCATGGCCGACCACACCGACTCGTCGTAGCCGCGGATCCCGTCGTTACTCGCCGGCGCGGTCCCATGCTCGGCACCGGCCCCAGGGAGTGTGCCCACGACGACGCCGTTCCCCACTCTTGCCCGCAGCGCGTCGTGCCCCGCATAGCGGTCGAGCAGCATGGCCGCAGCGTCGCGAAGGGCCAGCTGGTCAGCCGACAGATCGAAGTCCACGGCGGCGCAGTCTACGGTCCTGGGTGACACCGCTGTCAGCTTCAGGGGGCCGCTGTGCCATGCTGCCGCACGTGGATCTGCGCACGACGCCAGAACAAGAGGAGCTACGTCACGCGTTCCGCTCCTGGCTGACGGAGCACCTCCCATGGCCCTACGGGACCGGCTTGCCGCCGCGGTTCGACGACCTGAGCGCGGCAGTGGACTTCGGCCGGCGCTGGCAGGCCGAGCTCGCGTCCGACCGATGGGTCGGCATTACGTGGCCGGAGGAATTCGGAGGACGAGGTCTGGGCGCGCTCGAGAACTACGTCGTAATTGAGGAACTCGCCCGGGCGCGAGCTCCCGAACTCGTCGGACGGATCGGCATCAACCTGGTGGGGCCCACTCTCCTCGTCCACGGAACGCCCGAGCAGAAGGAGCAGTTCCTGCCTCACATCCTCTCGGCGGCCGAGTTGTGGTGCCAACTATTCAGCGAGCCGGACGCCGGTAGCGACCTGGCCTCACTGAAGACCACGGCCGATCCGGTCGACGACGGCTACCGGGTCACTGGCCGTAAGGTCTGGACGTCGTACGCGCAGTTCGCTGACTGGGGGCTCTGCCTCACTCGCACCGACCCCGCCGCACCAAAACGGCAACAGGGCATCACGGCGCTCGTGATCGATATGCACGCAGAGGGTGTCCACGTTCATCCTCTCGTGCAGTCCACCGGCGAAGCCGAGTTCAACGAGGTCGAGTTGGACGACGTCTTCGTGCCAGCGGAGCAGCGGGTGGGCGCCGAGGGTGAGGGGTGGACCGTCGCCGGCTCGACGCTCGCCCACGAACGCGGTGTCAACCCGCGCCAGCTCGTGATCCACTCACAGCTGATCGAGGAGCTCCTCCGGCTGGCGGAGGCCAACGGCAGCTTCGACGATTGGCGTCTGCGCCAACAACTTGCACAGGCAGCCACCGAAGTACGCCTCTTCCAGTTGCACAACTGGCGCTCGCTCACCCGTCTCGCCAAGGGCGAGTCCCCCGGTCCAGAGGGCAGCGCACTCAAGCTCTACTGGAGCGAAATGTCCAAGCGCCTCCATCAGACCGCCCTCGATGTGCTGGGTGAGGCGTCGCCCCTGTGGCAAGGAGCACCTGACAACCCGGCCGACGGCGCGTGGCAGCGCTCGTGGCTCTATTACCAGGCTTCCTCCATCTTCGCGGGCACCAACGAGATCCAGCGGACCCTCGTCGGGGAGCGCGTCCTCGGCCTCCCACGCGGTTGACCGGGTCCGACCACGCGGTGCCAGCGACGCGACAGGATGGGTGACATGGGTGACAGGCAGCACACGTTCGAGACGATCCGCTACGAGGCCGACGGTCCGGTGGCCACGATCACCATGAACCGGCCCGAGGTCGCCAACGCGCAGAATTCGAAGCTCATCGACGAGCTCGACCGCGCCTTCGATCTCGTTGATGCGGACGATGCGCTGCGGGTGGTGATCCTTGCCGCCGCGGGCAAACACTTCTCGTCCGGCCATGACCTCAAGGCACTGGTCGAGGGCGACGGGTCCGATCCGTGGGTGGCGCGACGGGAAACACCGGAGGGCAAGTTCGAGCACGAGAAGACGATGTACTTCGATCGGTGCTTGCGCATCCACGACTTCCGCAAGCCGACGATCGCAGCCGTGCAGGGCAGCTGTGTCGCCGCGGGCGTGATGCTCGCCGCGATGTGTGACCTCATCGTCGCCGCAGACGACGCCGTCTTCTCCAACCCCGTGCTGCGGCTGACTGGCGCCGGCGTTGAGCTCTTGGTCGAGCCCTGGGAGATCGGAATCCGCAAGGCCAAGGAGTTCCTCTTCACGGGAGACACGATCGACGCCCACGAGGCATGGCGGCTGGGGCTGGTCAACCGGGTCGTCCCACGAGCCGAGCTCGAGACCCGGACGCGCGAGCTGGCCGACCGCGTCGCCCTGGTACCCCCCGTCACCGCCCAGACGGTGAAGGACACCATCAACCACACCGCCACGCTCATGGGCAAGCGGGACGCGCTCAAGTACCACTTCATGGCGCACCATTGGGTGCACAACTCGGCCACCGCCCTGGACGCGCTAGCCGCACGCAAGGAGAAGGGCTCCATGCGCGAGGTCATCGCAGAACGCGATCAGGGCCACCCCGATCCGACCGGATGAACGCCGCGGCAGGCGGGCCTCTGGCCGGCATCAGGGTGATCGACGTCGGCACCCGTATCTCGGCACCGTTCTGTGCCGGGCTGCTCGGCGAGCTCGGAGCCGACGTGATCAAGGTCGAGTTGCCCGGCGAAGGGGACTTCATGCGCACGATGGGACCCTTCGTCCCCGTCGAGGGTGGGCCCGACTACTCGCTCTCGTGGGCAGTGGAGGGCAGAGGCAGGCGGGGCGCCACCTGCGACCTGCGCCGACCTGAAGGGCAAGCGCTGTTCAAGCGCCTGGTCGCCACCGCCGACGTCCTGTGCGAGAACTTCCGGCCGGGCACCATGGAGCGCTGGGGTCTCGGGCCCGAAGCGCTGTCCGAGGATCTGGTGTACGTCCGCATCAGCGTCTTCGGGCAGACCGGGCCCTACGCACCGCGCCCCGGCCTCGATCGGCTCGGTATTGCGTTCGGCGGCCTGCTCAACCTGACTGGCGACCCCGACCGCCCGCCGGTTCGGCCCGGGGTGACCGTGTCTGACTATCTGACCGGTGCGTTTGCCGCCTTTGCTGCCGTGGCCTCCCTTTACGGACGCGACAAAGCAGGTGTCGAGACGGGCGCAGGCGGCGAGGTGGTCGACGCCCCCCTGTACGGGTCCATCCTGCGCATCCTGGAGTGGACCCTGGCCGGATACGACCGGCTCGGAGTGGTGCGCCAGCGCGAGGGCAACCGGCTGTCCCACTCGGCTCCGCTCGACAACTACCCCACTGCCGACGGCTTCTATGTGTGCATCGTTGCGGGCTCGGACGCCAACTTCGGGCGTCTCTGTGCCGCGATGGACCGACCGGATTTGTCGACCGACCCGCGCTTCGCGACCCTCGCCGAACGGGCCGCCCGGGGCGACGAGATCAACGGGATCGTCGCGTCGTGGACATCGGGTCTGACGGCCGCCGAGATCACGACCCGCTGCGTCGACCACGACGTGCCCGTCGGAACGGCCTACAGCGCGGCCGACATCTTCGACGACCCACACATGGCCGCCCGCGGTGACCTCGTGCCGGTCGACGACCCCGTGATCGGCTCGGTACGCCAACAGGCCCCATTTCCCCGCTTGTCCCGCCATCCGGCGCCTGCGCCCCGGGGAGCGCCGCGCCTTGGTGAGCACAACCGAGAGGTTTGGTGCGATGTGGTGGGCTTGAGCGAGGACGAACTGGCCGACCTCGTCTCCCGCGGCGTCGTCTAAGTCGGCATCATCTGAGTCGATCAGGGTGCGGCGATGAGGCGCTCGAGGGCACGCCGGTCGACCTTGTCCCCCGCTGTGAGCGGCAGGGCGCTGAGCAGCACGATGTCATCGGGGAGCTTGTAGCGCGCCAGGCGATCGGCGCCGAACGCGCGCAGCTGTGAAAGGTCGGGCGTCGGGCCACTCGGGTGTGGCACGACGACGGCGACGCCGACCTCCCCCATCACCGGATCGTCGCGGCCCACCACCGCGACGGCCGCGACGTCGGGGTGGTCAGCCAGCACCCCTTCGACTTCCACCGGGTACACGTTGTAGCCACCGCGGACATAGCGCTCGCGGCTACGGCCGGCGAGACGGAGACGACCCTGGGGATCGATCCACCCGAGATCGCCTGTGCGCACGCTGCCGTCCTCGGTGAACACCTCGACGTTGGCCGATGCATTCCGCCAATAACCCTCCATGACAGCCGGGGACCCGAGGCACACCTCGCCGATCTCGCCGGGGGCAACCGTCCCGCCGTCCTCACCGAGGATGGTGAGCCGGACTCCGGGTTGGGGCCGGCCGACGCTGACCTCGGCGTCCTCGTCGGGGTCGACGAACGCAGTTCCGCAACCGATGCCCGCCTCAGTGCACGAGTAGCGGACGGCCAGTGGCGCAGCGATGCGTGCCCGGGCCTCCCGCACGAGTGCCCGTGTCGCCGGCCCGCCGCCCATCACCACCGCCCGCACCGACGACAAGTCGGTCGAGTCGAACGTAGGGTCGCGCAGCATTAGAGCGATCTGCGTCGGGACGCCACCAAGCGAGGCGATCTTGAGCTCCGCAATCATGCGCAGCGCGTCGGCCGCCCGCCACGGTCGCTGCGACAGGTGTTGGGTGCCACCCCGCTGCAAGTTCCCGGCCAGCTTCGTGGTCGGCCCCAGGTGGGCCAGCGCGGAGCCCGCCATGGAATGGCCGCCGCCGCCCCAGGTTTCTCCGACGTCGCACTGGGTGATGAACGCGATCTGCCTTCCGCAGAACACAGCGCCCTTTGGCGTTCCAGTGGTGCCCGACGTGAACACGATGGCGATCGGCCGGTCCTGATCGCTGGCCAACGGGGCGGGTCGCCGTCCGCGCCGACGGAGGTTCTCCAGGATGCCGTCGCGGTGCCGTGCGGGCTCTGTGAGCACGACAGCGTCGTATGCGGGGCCGTCCGGAGCCATGTCTTCGGTCGTGACGAGTAGGCGAGCCTTTGCTGCGGCGAGGACGCCGGCACGTTCCGCTGGCACCAGCTTCGGGTTCACTGCTGCAGTGACCGCGCCGAGCTTCGCCGCCGCCACGTACGTCACGAAGTGTTCCGGCACCGAGGGCAGCAACAAGCCGACGACGTCGCCCTCCCCCACGCCGCGCTCGGCGAGCCCCACCGCGACCTCGTCGGCGAGCGTGTCGAACTCCGCGTAGGTGAGGGTCAGACCCTCGTCGGTGACGAAGGCGGGCGCCGCTCCGAAGCGGCGAGCCGCTTCTCCCGCAGTTTCAGCGAGCACGAGGAGCGCTCCTGGGTCTTGGCCGCCAGGCGGCCCTCAGAGACGGCCTGGCCCGGGGCCCGACCACTGGCGCCATCCGAGCTCTGACGAGATCGACCGGGTCATCGGAGCCTCATCCTCTGGGCAGGCCGAGCACACGCTCAGCCACGATGTTGCGCTGGATCTCAGAGGTCCCCCCTGCGATCGTGCCGGCGAAGGAGCGCAGGTACTGGACCGGCCACGCACCGTCGTAGAACGAGGTGGTCGCGCCGCCCTCGCTCCGTGCTGGCGTGTCGCGGGTCCGGTCCCACTGGTCCATGCGAACGGGCCCCGGCCCGTCGAGGTCGAGGCCGTCGAGCCCGAGCGATTCTTGCGCCAGCAGGCAGGCCCTCTGCTCGGCCTCACTGGTGAAGAGCTTGAGGATGAGATGCTCGGGAGGCATCTCCCCCCGGGTCGACTTGGCGAAGCCCCGGTAGCCGAGACAGCGCATGGCGACCGTGTCGGTGGCCAGCCGCCCAATTGCTTCGGCGATCCGGGGGTCATCACCGAGCCTTCCGCCACGGCCGTCCGGGCGCCCGGCCAGCCGCAGGAGGCCCCGCAGCGTGCGGTCCATCTTGGACGTGTTCATGATCCAGAGCATCCCGCGCTCGTGGCGCAGGGACCCTTGGCTGACGACCCAGCCGTTGTTGAGCTGCCCGAGCAGGTTTTCGGCGGGCACCTCGACGTCGGTGAAGAAGACCTCGTTGAAGTCCGCATGGTGGGGATCGGTCAGCTCGGGCAGGGGCCGGCAATGAATGCCGGGCGTGCGCATGTCGATGATGAGCACGCTGATGCCGCGGTGCTTGGGGGCCTCGGGGTCCGTGCGCACGTAGCACATGCAGAGGTCCGCCTCGTGCGCCCCCGACGTCCACACCTTCTGCCCGTTCACGACGAATTGTCCGTCGCGCAACTCTGCCCGCGTGGTGAGCGAGGCCAAGTCGCTGCCGGCGTTGGGTTCGCTCATGCCGACACACCATGTGACGTCGCCCCGGAGCGTCGGGAGGACGAAGCGCTCCTTCTGCTCCTCGTTGCCGAACTCGACGATGGAAGGGGCGCAGATGTTGAGGCCTTGGACGTTCAGCGAGCGCGGCGCCGCGCGTTCGGTTAGGACCTCGAAGTAGATCATCTGCTCCTCGGGCGTCGCGTTGCACCCGCCGAGCTCGGGCGGCCATCCCGGCACGAGGTATCCCGCCTCGAACATCTCGCGCTGCAGGGTCCGGGCCCATTCCGGAAGGTGACCGGTCGATCCTCGCCCGTGTGCCTCAACCACCGAGGCCGGAGGCAGGTGTTCGTCCAGCCACGTCTCGAACTCGCGCCGGAACTGCGCGAGCGTGTCGTCAGGAGCCAGCCGCATGGCCAACTATGACACGCGTGTCAGTCACCGAGCGAGTCGTCGTTCGGGTCCCCGGAGCCCGCCGAGCCCTGCTTGAAGCCGCGCCGGGCGGCGGGCAGGGCCTGAATGGCCAGCACGATTCCGAAGGCGGGCTCGGTGAGCAGGATGGAGCCGGCGATCTCGTCCCACGTTGCTCCGACTTCGGCGGCCAGACGGGCATGGCGTTGCACTCCTCCGGGCTGCCGGGCGATCACCGTGCACACCATTCTGATCAGCTCGTGGGTCTTGCGGTCGGGGGCCCGCAGCGAATCGATGGAGGCCATCCACGCGTTCTGCGCCTGCAGCACCCCCGGGGCCCACTCGTGAAGGAATCGTTCTGAGGGGAAGGGCCAGACGTCCTCGGTGACGTCGTAGTCGAGCCCTTCGTCGTCGCCTACGTCTTCTAGTACGTCCTCCAGGTCCTCTACGTCTTCTTCGCCCAGCTCTCGTTCTTCGCTCAGCTCGGGCCCTTCGCTCACGTCCGGCGGCATGGCTCGGCCACCTTACCGGTGCGGCGCGGCTTCACTCCCCGGGCTCGGGGTCCCGGGGCTGCCCGAGGATCCGCTCCGCAATCACGTTGCGCTGCACCTCGCTCGTGCCGCCGGCGATCGTGAGGCACCGCGTGGCGAGGAACCCGTCCTCCCAGCGCTTCGCCCGTCCATCGAGGACGGCCGCATCGGCGCCGTAGAGCGCCAGGCCCATCTCCTGCACCCGCTGTTCGTGCTCGACACCCAGCAACTTGCGCACGCTCGCCGCTGCGCCGGCATCGCCGCCCGACAGCGTGTGCAGCGTGGCGCGGTGTCCGAGCAGTGCCAGTGACTGCGCCTCCGCCAAGAGGTGGCCGAGCCGGCCGGCGAGACTGGGTGGGCACGTCTCGCCGCGGCGAGCCACGGTGCGGATGAGAGACTCGACGCCCGTCCCGAAGGCGGCGCCCGACGACATGGAGACGCGCTCGTTGGCCAACGTCGTGCGCCCGATATGCCAACCGCTCCCAGGCGCTCCGACCACCGCGTCGTCGGGCACGAAGACGTCGGTGAAGAAGACCTCGTTGAACATCGCGGCGCCCGTGAGCTCGCGCAGAGGGCGTATGTCGATGCCAGGGCTGCGCATATCGATGATGAAGAACGTGATGCCCGCGTGCTTCGGCGCCGCCGGGTCCGTGCGCGCCAGACAGATCCCGAAGTCGGCCTCCCGAGCCAACGACGTCCACACCTTCTGACCGTTGAGCACGTAGCCGCCCTCGACCCGGTCCGCCCTCGTGCTCAGCGCAGCCAAGTCGGAACCGGCACCTGGTTCGCTGAACAATTGGCACCACTGGAGCTTCCCGTGCAGTGTCGGCCGGACCCAGCGCTCCTGTTGCTCCTCGGTGCCGTGCGCGATCAAGGTGGGGAGCGACCACGCGCCGACCGCGAGGTGGGGGCGCCGCAAGCCGGCTGCCGTCAACTCCTCGTCGATGACGAGCTGCTCGAGCGGTGACGCTCCCCGCCCCCAGGGTGGAGGCCAATGGGGCATGATCAGGCCCGCCTCCGCGAAGGCGTCGCGTTGCGGTTGGCCTTCGTCGGCTGAAGCGACGACGGCCACGACCTCCCGGATCTCGCGGCGGAGCGCTTCCGCCTCCGGTGGGAGCTCTGCCACCAGACCTCGTCGCGCTCCGCCGATCGCGAGCGCCGCCACCTCAAGCTCGAGGGCACCCGTGTCTCCGTCCGCCAGCAGCTGGCGGTTGGCCAGGGCGCGCTTCAGGTAGAGGTGGGCATCGTGCTCCCAGGTGAAGCCGATGCCACCCAGCGTCTGGATGCATTGCTTGGTGCAGTGAGCTGCGGCCTCGAGCGCCACGACTCCCGCGACCCGCGCGCTGAGGGCGCGCTCGGGCGCAGCAGATGGTTCGTGCTCGCTCCAGGCCGCGGCGGCATCCCATGCCACCGCCGCTGCCTGCTCGACCTTCACCAACATGTCGGCGAGCGCGTGCTTCACCGCCTGGAACTGCCCGATGGGCCGGCCGAACTGGACCCGAACTTTTGCGTACTCCGACGCAGTCTCGAGGGCCCAGCGTGCGATGCCCCCGCTCTCCGCCGCGACGAGCACGAGCGCGAGGTCGCGCACCTCGGTCGTGGCGAAGCTCAACCCGTCTGGCGCCAGAACCAGCCCGTCCACCTGCAGGCTCCCGATGGTGCGCGTCCCATCGAGGGCCACCAACGCCTCGACCCTCAGTGCAGGGCCCGCATCCTCGCGGTCGATCAGCCACCAGCGCACGCCGTCGGCCCCAGAGCCGGTAGCGGCGAGAGGGACCAGCACGAGCCGCGCTGTCAACGAGCCGAGCACCGGCCGCACCGTTCCGCTGACTCGGACCGCCGGGGCCGACGAGCCGGAAGTGGGCTCGGCCGCGAGGGGCTCGTGTCCGAGCGCCACCGCGCCCGTGATCGACCCGTCGGCCAGGCCCGCGAGCAGCTGGGCAGGGCTCCGGACGCCGAGGGTGCCTCGGGTGCCGCTGGTGCCGTCTCCTGCGGAGGACAGGTGGCGCGCGAGGAGGGTCGAGACCACAA